>NZ_JBIWNL010000097.1:0-1010 GCF_044767225.1 Kitasatospora sp. NPDC101447 | reverse complement strand
CGACACCAACAACACCCTCTGGTCCGTCGACCCCAAGGGCCCCGGCTGGACCAAGTTCATCGGCGGCCCCACCACCATCACCTCCTGACACAAGAACCCACACCGCAATAGCCCATGCACTGCGGCGGAGCGCCGGCGGGGCATGCCCGAGCCACACCGATCGGGCATGCCCCGGCCTGGTCCCGGCGCCGCGGTCCGGGACGGCGACGCCGCTCGCCGACCCTTCGTACGCCTTGAGGACTGAGGACAGTCGTGCCACTTGTGAAGAACCGTCTCCGCGTTGCTCTCCAGACCACCGTCGTCGCAGCCGCACTGGTCGTACCCGCGGCCCTGGCCGCATCCCCCGCGTACGCCGCGCTGCTGCCGGACCGGTCCTGTGGCGCCGTCACCGACACCGAATCCACGACTGCGTCCAGCCTCAACAAGGTACTGACCGGGAAACTGGCCGGGGCGATGACCCCGTACCGGGTCTCCTGCGCGCGAGCGATAACCGATGCCGTGCGATCCCGCGGATTGCCCGACCGGGCTGCGGTCATCGCGGTCACCACGGCCATCGTGGAGTCCGAGCTGCGGAACAATCCGAACGTGCTCGACCACACCAGCGTCGGGCTGTTCCAGCAGCAGACCTGGTGGGGCTCGTACGAGCAGCGGCTCGACCCGGTGTTCGCCACCAACAAGTTCCTCGATGCGATGCTCAGTGCCTATCCCAACGGCTCCTGGCAGAGCCAGCCCATCGGTGTCGTCTGCCAGAAGGTCCAGGTCTCGGCCGTCCCTGATGCCTACCAACCTGAGGCCGCAGACGCACAGCGCATCGTCAACGCCCTGGCGGCGGCCACGCCTGCTCCGCAGCCGAAGGGGCCGACCGGGCGGCCGAGCACGGCGGTGGATCCGGCCACCGGTCACCTGGTCACGTATGTGCGGGACTCCAACAACCACCTGTGGTCCGTCGACCCCCAGGGCCCGGGATGGGTCGACTTCGGCGCCTACGCCGCCGGCGACCCCACCACCGT
>NZ_JBIWNL010000096.1:0-1043 GCF_044767225.1 Kitasatospora sp. NPDC101447 | reverse complement strand
GGCAGCGCACGACGATCCAGCTTCCCGTTCGGCGTCAACGGGAACGCCTCCAGCACGACGAACGCCGACGGCACCATGTACTCCGGCAGCCGGCCCGCCGCCAGCGCCCGCAGCTCCGCCGCCACCGGACGGCCCTCCCCCGCGGGCACGACATACGCCACCAGGCGCTTGTCCCCCGGCCGGTCCTCGCGGACCAGCACCGCCGCCTGCGCCACGTGCCCGTGCGCGGCGAGCACCGACTCGATCTCACCCAGCTCGATCCGGAAACCACGCAGCTTCACCTGGTCATCGACCCGCGACAGGTACTCCAACTCCCCGCCCCGCGTCCACCGCACCAAGTCACCCGTGCGATACATCCGCGAACCCGCCGAACCGAACGGATCCGCGACGAAACGCCCCGCCGTCAGCTCCGGCCGACGCCAGTACCCCCGCACCACACCCTCACCCGCGATGTACAACTCACCCGGCACACCCGCCGGAACCGGACGCAAACCGGCGTCCAGCACATACACCCGGGTGTTCGCGATCGGACGGCCGATCCGCGGCGAACCCGCCGCCTCACCCACCACATCCCACACCGTCGACCACACCGTGGTCTCCGTCGGCCCGTACATGTTCGCCACCGACACCGCACGAGCAGCCAACTCCACCGCCAGATCCGACGGCAGAGCCTCACCACCCACCAACACCCGCAACCGCTCCACCACCGAAGCGTCCTGCACCAACACCGCCCGCCACAGACTCGGCGTCGCCTGCATCACCGACGCACCCGAAGACCGCACCAGCGCACACAACGCCACCGGATCCCGCACCACATCCCGAGCAGCCACCACCACCGCCGCGCCACGCACCAACGGCACGAACAACTCCAGCCCCGCGATGTCGAAACCGACCGTCGTCACCGCCAACAACCGATCCCCCACCCCCAGACCGAACCGATCACCCATCGCAGCAACGAAGTTCACCAACGCACCCTGCGGAACCACCACACCCTTCGGCAGCCCCGTCGACCCCGACGTATAGATCACATACGCCGACGCCGA
>NZ_JBIWNL010000095.1:0-1053 GCF_044767225.1 Kitasatospora sp. NPDC101447 | reverse complement strand
CGTCGGCTACGAGATGGCCCTGCTCGTCGACCGCGCCGGCGCCGTCCTCACCCCCGCACTTCGCGCGGAACTCCAGGGCAGTCTCCTGCACTGACGGTTCGTCGGATACCGTCCAGGTATTCGAAGTACCTCCGCGTCCTTCCCGGGCCCGCTTCGGCGGGCTCGGGTTCGGACGTTGTACGGCCTTCGCACCACCGGCTCCGGACTCGCTCCGAAGCCCGAACCGCACCGCCGCACCCTGTGAGGAGAGGAACCGTGACACCGCCCGACGACCGCAGCGGCCAGTACGGTCTTCCGTACCCTGGCACAGGCCATGACGCCTTCGGATCACCCGGCGTCGGCCACGGTCAGGAGTACGGCCGGCACCAGTACGGTCAGCCCCAGCAGCCGTACGCCCGGCCCGAAGAGCAGTACGGCCAGTACGCCCAGTACGACCAGTACGCCCAGCAGCCCTCCTACGGTGCCCCCGCGCCCGGCTACCCGAACCCGGCACCGGTGCCCGACCCGGCGCCCGGGTACCGGCCGGCCCAGGAGCCCGGGCACGTGGAGGAGTTCGAGGACGAGCCCGACGCCGGCCCGCTGATCCGTCCGTTCGCGATGACCGGCGGTCGCACCCGGCCGCGCTACGAACTCGCGCTGGAGGCCCTGGTCTCCGCCGACGTCGATCCGCAGCGCCTGGCCACCCTGCTCCCCGAGCACCAGCGGATCTGCACGCTGTGCACGGAGGTCAAATCCGTCGCTGAGGTCTCGGCGCTGCTCTCCCTTCCCCTGGGAGTGGCCCGCATCCTCGTGGCCGACCTGGCCGAGGCCGGCCTGGTCGCCATCCACCAGCCCGCTTCCGGCGGCGAATCCGGAAACCAGCCCGACGTCACGCTGCTCGAAAGGGTCCTCAGTGGACTTCGCAAGCTCTAACGCGGCCGCCCCCACCCGCGCCACCACCTCCGCGAAGATCGTCGTCGCGGGCGGCTTCGGTGTCGGCAAGACCACGCTCGTCGGCGCCGTCTCCGAGATCAACCCCCTGCGCACCGAAGCCGTCATGACCTCGGCCTCCGC
>NZ_JBIWNL010000094.1:0-1070 GCF_044767225.1 Kitasatospora sp. NPDC101447 | reverse complement strand
CTAGGTGTACTGACCACGGAGGTTGGTGACGGGGTTCACGGCGCGGTGATCTTGAAATGAGTGAGGGCCTTCTGGCTCGGTGTGGATTGCGACATCTGCACCGGCACCCAGAAAGGCCCTCATGCCACACCGTAACGCACCGCTGACCGAGACCGGACGCCTGCGCCTGGCCCGCTGCGTGGTCGAGGACGGCTGGCCGCTGCGGCGGGCCGCCGAACGCTTCCAGGTCTCGCCCACCACCGCGAAACGCTGGGCGGACCGCTACCGCGCATTCGGCGAGGCCGGCATGGCCGACCGCTCTTCGCGTCCGCACCGCAGTCCCCGACGCACGGCGACCCGCACCGAGCGGCGGATCATCAAGGTCCGCGTCCTGCGGCGGTGGGGCCCGGCCCGCATCGCCTACCTGCTCCGCCTGAACCCGGCCACGGTACACCGGGTCCTGGTCCGCTACCGACTCGCCCGCCTGGCCCACCTCGACCGCGCCACCGGACGCCCGGTGCGGCGCTACGAATGCGCCGCACCGGGCGAGTTGGTCCATGTCGACATCAAGAAGCTCGGCAACATCCCCGACGGAGGCGGCCACCGGGCCCTGGGCCGCCCCACCGGCAAAAAGAACAGCACCGGTACCGGTTACGGCTACCTGCACAACGCCGTCGACGACCACTCCCGCCTGGCCTACAGCGAGATCCAGCCCGACGAGCGCAAGGAGACCGCTACGGCTTTCTGGACCCGGGCGAGTGAGTTCTTCGCCCGGGCCGGGATCACCGTCCAACGGGTGATGACCGACAACGGCTCCTGCTACCGCTCCCGGCTGTGGCGTGATGCCCTCGCGGCCGAGGGCATCACACACAAGCGCACCCGCCCCTACCGCCCACAGACGAACGGCAAGGTCGAACGCTTCAACCGCACCCTGCTCGACGAATGGGCCTACGCCAGGCCCTACCGCACCGAACAAGAACGCCGCGACGCCTACCCCGACTGGCTCCACACCTACAATCACCACCGCGGACACACCGCACTCGCAGGCAAACCACCCGCCAGCCGCGTTCCCAACCTCACGGGCCAGAACA
>NZ_JBIWNL010000093.1:0-1106 GCF_044767225.1 Kitasatospora sp. NPDC101447 | reverse complement strand
ACCCGGCTGGTGAGTCGGATCCGGTCGGTTCTGGACGTGGAACTCGCCGTTCGGCAGGTCTTCGAGGCCTCCACCGTCGCCGAACTCGCCACCGCGATCGACGAGTCGGCCGTCGGCCGTCTCCCGCTGCAGGCCGTCGTCGAGCGCCCCGATCGTCTGCCGCTCTCGCTGGCGCAGCAGCGACTCTGGTTCCTGCACCAGTTCGAAGGCCCGAGCGCCACCTACAACGTTCCCGTGGCCCTGCGTCTGTCCGGTTCCCTGGACGTCGAGGCGCTTCGCCGGGGGCTGGCCGACGTCGTCGCGCGTCACGAGAGCCTGCGGACCGTCTTCGCCGAGGACGCCGACGGCCCGTACCAGATCGTCCTCGATGCCGCGCGCGCTGCCGAGGCCGGACTCCGGGAGGTCGCGGTCGCCGCCGACGACCTCGAAGAGGAGCTGAAGCACGCGACCAGGACGCCGTTCGACCTGACCCGTGATCTGCCGTTGCGGGCCTGGCTGTTCGAGCTGGGCGCCGAGGAGCACGTGCTGCTGGCGGTCGTCCACCACATCGCCGGCGACGCCTGGTCGATGGGGCCGCTGGCCCGGGACCTGGCCGCGGCCTATGCCGCACGCGCCGCCGGAGAGGCCCCGGCCTGGCAGGAACTGCCGGTCCAGTACGCCGACTACGGTCTGTGGCAGCGTGAGCTGCTCGGCTCCGAGGCCGATCAGGGCAGCGAGGTGTCGCGTCAACTGGCGTACTGGAAGCGGACCCTGGACGGCCTGCCCGAAGAACTGGCTCTGCCGTTCGACCGGCCGCGGCCGTCCACCGCCTCCTACCGGGGCGACCGGGTGACCTTCGCGTTCCCCGAAGGCCTGCACGACGGCCTGACCCGGGTGGCGCGTGAGCACCGGGCGAGTGTGTTCATGGTGCTGCAGGCGGCGCTGGCCGCGCTGCTGAGCCGGCTGGGGGCGGGGGAGGATATCCCGCTGGGTACGCCGATCGCGGGTCGGACCGACGACGCGCTGGACGATCTGGTCGGGTTCTTCGTCAACACGCTGGTGCTGCGGACGGACGTGTCGGGCGATCCGACGTTCGCGGAGCTGATCGAGCGGGTGCGGGCGGCCGA
>NZ_JBIWNL010000092.1:0-1145 GCF_044767225.1 Kitasatospora sp. NPDC101447 | reverse complement strand
TTCGATCTCTTCCGTGTCTCCGAGGAGCACGAGATGCTCCGTGAGGCGGTGCGTTCGCTGGCTGAGGCGAAGATCGCTCCGTTCGCGGCGGAGGTGGACGAGCAGGGGCGGTTCCCGCAGGAGGCGTTGGACGCGTTGCAGGGCAATGACCTGCATGCGGTGCACGTGCCGGAGGAGTTCGGTGGTGCGGGGGCGGACGCGCTGGCGACGGTGATCGTGATCGAGGAGGTCGCGCGGGTGTGTGCGTCCTCGTCGTTGATCCCGGCGGTGAACAAGCTGGGGTCGTTGCCGGTGCAGCTGTCGGGTTCGCAGGAGCTGAAGGCGAAGTACCTGGGGGCGCTGGCGCGGGGTGAGGGGATGTTCTCGTACTGCCTGTCGGAGCCGGAGGCGGGTTCGGATGCGGCGGGGATGAAGACCCGGGCGGTGCGGGACGGGGACTTCTGGGTGCTGAACGGTGTGAAGCGCTGGATCACCAATGCGGGTGTGTCGGAGTTCTACACGGTGATGGCGGTGACGGATCCGGAGCTGCGGTCGAAGGGGATCTCGGCGTTCGTGGTGGAGAAGGGCGACGAGGGTGTGTCGTTCGGTGCTCCGGAGAAGAAGCTGGGGATCAAGGGGTCGCCGACGCGTGAGGTGTACTTCGACAACGTGCGGATTCCGGCGGACCGGATGATCGGTGCGGAGGGTACGGGTTTCGCGACGGCGATGAAGACGCTGGACCACACGCGGGTGACGATCGCGGCGCAGGCGGTCGGGATCGCGCAGGGGGCGTTGGACTACGCGAAGGGGTACGTGAAGGAGCGCCGGCAGTTCGGGAAGGCGATCGCGGAGTTCCAGGGTGTGCAGTTCATGCTGGCGGACATGGCGATGAAGCTGGAGGCGGCGCGGCAGCTGACGTACGCGGCGGCGGCGAAGTCGCAGCGCGGGGACGGTGATCTGACGTTCTTCGGTGCGGCGGCGAAGTGCTACGCGTCGGACGCGGCGATGGAGATCACGACGGATGCGGTGCAGTTGCTGGGCGGGTACGGGTACACCCGTGACTACCCGGTGGAGCGGATGATGCGGGACGCGAAGATCACGCAGATCTACGAGGGCACCAACCAGGTCCAGCGCATCGTCATGGCCCGCAACCTCCCGTAAGGCGG
>NZ_JBIWNL010000091.1:0-1332 GCF_044767225.1 Kitasatospora sp. NPDC101447 | reverse complement strand
TGAGCTTCCCCCGCTGTGCGGGAGGTGTTGATTACCTGGTCAGGATGGGGGTGGGTGGTTCGATGGCCACCGGTTCGGCCGTCGCTTGGTTGGCGTAGTACTTCGCCTCGTACTCGTCGGGACTGAGCCAGCCGAGGCGTTTTTGGATGCGGCGGGTGTTGTACCAGCCGTCGATGTAGGCGAACAGGGCCAGGTCGGCATCCGTGCGGGTCTCGAAGGTCGTGCGGCGCACGCACTCGGTCTTCAGCACGCTCCAGAAGTTCTCCGCGAGGGCGTTGTCGAACGAGTCGCCCACGCTTCCCATGCTCGGCTCGATTCCCGCCTTCAGCAGGCGAGTTGTGAGCTTGATGGACGTGTATTGACACCCGTGGTCGCTGTGATGGATAAGCGTCCCGGGCTCGACGGGCCGGCCGTGCAGGGCGTACTCCAGCGCGGTGAGCACGAGGTCGGCGTCCGCCCGCTCCGAGGTGTGCCAGCCCACGATCCGGCGGGAGAAGGCGTCGCGGATCGTGGCCAGCCACCACGCTCCCTCGCCGGTGTGGATCAGCGAGATGTCGGCGACCCACAGCCGGTTCGGCGCGGTGGCGGTGAAGTCGCGCTGGACCAGGTCCGGGGCGAGGTCGGCGGCCGGGTCTCGGCGGGTGAATCCGCGGGACCGGCGTGGACTGACGCCCTGCAGGCCGGCCTGGCGCATCAGGCGTTCGACCCGCTTGCGGCCGACCCGGGTGCCCTCGCGTCGCAGGACCGCGTGGACGCGCGGGGAGCCGTAGGTCTCGTCGGAGTCGGCGTGGATGCGGCGGATGTGCTCGGTCAGTTCGGCGTCGTGGCGCTTGCGCGCGCACGGATCGACGGCCTCGCGGCGCCAGCGGTAGTAGGTGGAGGCGGGGATGTGCAGTTCCCGGAGGACGGGCTCGGCCCCGAAGCGGTCCTGGTACTCGTCGATGAGCTTCAGTACCGTCGCCGGGTCGGGTCGAGCTCCTGGGCGAAAAAAGCCGAGGCGGCCTTGAGGATCTCGCAGGACCGGCGGAGCTCGGCGTTCTCTTTCCGCAGCGCGGCCAGTTCCTCCTTCTCCGCGGTGGTCAGCCGGTCGTCCCGTTCGCCCCGGTCCGCCTCGTCCTGGCGGATCCAGTTACGCAGGGCCTCGTGGTGCACGCCCAGGTCGCGGGCCATCTTGCGGATCACCGGCTTCGGGTCGGCAGTGCGGTACATCTCCACCGCACGCCGTCGCAACTCGGGCGGGTACTTCATCGGTGCAGCCATGGCAGAGGCTCCCTTCTCATGGCCCATCAGGCCATCTCCGGCAACCTTCCGCACGTCGGGGGAACCTCAGGT
>NZ_JBIWNL010000090.1:0-1420 GCF_044767225.1 Kitasatospora sp. NPDC101447 | reverse complement strand
AACGGGTTGATATTCCCGTACCCGCTTTGAAGCGCCAACGCTGAACCTCTTGATGCTAAGCCCGTGAAGCCGTCCTGGAGCCTTCGGGCAAAGGGAAGTGGTGGAGCCGGTGACCCAACGGGGTAGTAGGTGAGCGATGGGGTGACGCAGGAAGGTAGTCCAGCCCGGGCGGTGGTTGTCCCGGGGTAAGGGTGTAGGGCGTTGCGTAGGCAAATCCGCGCAACATGTGCCTGAGACCTGATGCCGAGCCGATTGTGGTGAAGTGGATGATCCTATGCTGTCGAGAAAAGCCTCTAGCGAGTTTCATGGCGGCCCGTACCCCAAACCGACTCAGGTGGTCAGGTAGAGAATACCGAGGCGTTCGGGTGAACTATGGTTAAGGAACTCGGCAAAATGCCCCCGTAACTTCGGGAGAAGGGGGGCCATTCCTGGTGACGAGTCTTGCACTCTGAGCTGGGGGTGGCCGCAGAGACCAGCGAGAAGCGACTGTTTACTAAAAACACAGGTCCGTGCGAAGCCGTAAGGCGATGTATACGGACTGACGCCTGCCCGGTGCTGGAACGTTAAGGGGACCGGTTAGCTTGGATTCGTCCAGGCGAAGCTGAGAACTTAAGCGCCAGTAAACGGCGGTGGTAACTATAACCATCCTAAGGTAGCGAAATTCCTTGTCGGGTAAGTTCCGACCTGCACGAATGGCGTAACGACTTCTCGACTGTCTCAACCATAGGCCCGGTGAAATTGCATTACGAGTAAAGATGCTCGTTTCGCGCAGCAGGACGGAAAGACCCCGGGACCTTTACTATAGCTTGATATTGGTGTTCGGTTCGGCTTGTGTAGGATAGGTGGGAGACTTTGAAGCAGCAACGCCAGTTGTTGTGGAGTCGCCGTTGAAATACCACTCTGGTCGTGCTGGATGTCTAACCTGGGTCCGTGATCCGGATCAGGGACAGTGTCTGGTGGGTAGTTTAACTGGGGCGGTTGCCTCCTAAAGAGTAACGGAGGCGCCCAAAGGTTCCCTCAGCCTGGTTGGCAATCAGGTGTTGAGTGTAAGTGCACAAGGGAGCTTGACTGTGAGACTGACGGGTCGAGCAGGTACGAAAGTAGGGACTAGTGATCCGGCGGTGGCTTGTGGAAGCGCCGTCGCTCAACGGATAAAAGGTACCCCGGGGATAACAGGCTGATCTTCCCCAAGAGTCCATATCGACGGGATGGTTTGGCACCTCGATGTCGGCTCGTCGCATCCTGGGGCTGGAGTAGGTCCCAAGGGTTGGGCTGTTCGCCCATTAAAGCGGTACGCGAGCTGGGTTTAGAACGTCGTGAGACAGTTCGGTCCCTATCCGCTGTGCGCGTAGGAGTGTTGAGAAGGGCTGTCCCTAGTACGAGAGGACCGGGACGGACGAACCTCTGGTGTGCCAGTTGT
>NZ_JBIWNL010000088.1:0-2072 GCF_044767225.1 Kitasatospora sp. NPDC101447 | reverse complement strand
CGGTGGAATGCCGATGGCCAGTTGGTGTATGTGGGCCGGGTCGATGATCAGGTGAAGGTTCGGGGTTTCCGGATCGAGCTGGGTGAGGTGCAGGCTGCGGTCGTCGCGCATGAGCTGGTGGCTCGGGCTGCGGTGGTGGTGCGGGAGGACGAGCCGGGGGACAAGCGTCTGGTGGCGTATGTCGTCACTACCGACGCACAGGACCCGCATGGTGTGCGGGAGTTCGTGGCACACCGCCTGCCGGAGTACATGGTTCCCTCCGCGTTCGTGGTGCTGGATGCGTTGCCGTTGACGGTGAACGGGAAGCTGGATCGTCGTGCGCTGCCGGCGCCGGAGTACGGTCCGGAGCAGGCCGGGGGCCGGTCCCCGCGGTCGCCGCGTGAGGAGGTGCTGTGCGGGCTGTTCGCGCAGACCCTGGGTGTGGAGTCGGTGTCGATCGACGACGACTTCTTCCGCTTCGGCGGTCACTCCCTGCTCGCGACCCGGCTGGTCAGCCGCATCCGCAGTCTCCTCGCGGTGGAACTCCCGATCCGCCAGCTCTTCGAGACCCCGACGGTTGCGGGTCTCGCCGCCGCCCTGGACGCCACCGAGGGCGTCACCCGGGGTGCCGTCGTCGCCGTTGTCCCGCGTCCGGAGCGGATCCCGCTGTCGTACGCGCAGCAGCGGCTGTGGTTCCTCCACCAGTTCGACGGCCCCAACGCGACGTACAACGCGCCGGTGGCGCTGCGGCTGCACGGTTCGCTGGACCGGGAGGCGCTGCGCGAGGCCCTGGCCGACGTCGTCGCCCGCCACGAGAGCCTGCGCACCCTCTTCGTCGAGGACGCCGAGGGAGCGGGGCAGGTCATCCTTCCCGCCGACCGGGTCGAGCTGCCGCTGGACGTCGTGGAGACGGACGAGGAACAGCTGGCGGAGCGCCTTGCCGAGGCCTCGGCCCACCCCTTCGACCTCGCCCAGGAGATCCCCTTCCGGGCGACGCTCCTCGCCCTCTCGGCGACGGACCACGTCCTGCTCGTCCTGACCCACCACATCGTGAGTGACGCGTGGTCGCGTGGTCCGCTGGCGCGGGACCTGACCGCGGCCTACGCGGCGCGGGTGGCGGGGGAGGCGCCGGCCTGGCAGGCGCTGCCGGTGCAGTACGCCGACTACAGCCTGTGGCAGCGGGAGACGCTCGGTTCGGAGGACGAGCCGGGTAGTGAGATCTCGCGTCAACTGGCGTACTGGGAGGGTGCTCTGGCGGGTCTGCCGGATCAGTTGGAGCTGCCGTTCGACCGGCCGCGGCCGGCGGTGGCCTCGTACCGGGGTGAGCGGATTCCGTTCGAGGTGCCGGGCGACTTGTACGGGCGGGTCGTGGCGCTGGCGCGGGAGACGCAGTCCAGTCCGTTCATGGTGCTGCAGGCGGCGCTGGCCGCGCTGCTGACCCGGTTGGGTGCGGGTGAGGATGTGCCGATCGGCACGCCGATCGCGGGCCGGACCGACGACGCCCTCGACCAGCTCATCGGTGTCTTCATCAACACCCTCGTCCTGCGCACCGACACCTCGGGCAACCCCTCGTTCAACGAACTGGTGGGCCGCGTCCGGGAGACCAGTCTGCGCGCGTACGCGCACCAGGACCTGCCGTTCGAGCGGTTGGTCGAGGCGGTGAACCCGGAGCGTTCGCTCGCCCGGCACCCGCTGTTCCAGGTGCTGCTGACCTTCAACAACACCGACTACCAGGGCGCCCTGGACTCGCTCGACGGGCTGCCCGGCCTCACGGTCGAGCGCCAGTCGGTCGACACGTCGGCCGCCAAGTTCGACCTGGCCTTCGGCTTCACCGAGCAGTTCGACGGGCAGGGCCGGGCGAACGGCCTCGCCGGCGTGCTGGAGTTCGCCACGGACCTCTTCGACCAGGCGACGGCGCACGCCTTCGTCGACCGACTGCTCCGCCTGACGGCCGCCGCGGTGGCGGCGCCCTCGGGGCCCATCGGCTCCATCGACCTGCTCGATGAGGTCGAGGCGGGTCTGGTGGTGGAGGGGTGGAACGAGACGGCGTGTGAGGTGCCGGGTCGTTCGGTGGTGGAGTTGTTCGCGGAGCG
>NZ_JBIWNL010000087.1:0-2369 GCF_044767225.1 Kitasatospora sp. NPDC101447 | reverse complement strand
CGTCGGAAGTCCGGCTTCTCGCGACGGGAGTACCGGACTGCCGGCGTCGCCGTGGGGGACTCCCCCAGTACCCGCCTCCACCGTCCGCAGACCTCCCCGGAATTTTCTGCGGAAAATCGGTGAGCCGACCGGGTCCGACCTCGGCCCGGCAGTATCGCCGAACGCGCGGCCGGTGCCGCCGCCGACCGCGATCAGCGGATCCCGGCCACGGCTGCACGGTGTTCTGCACATCGCATGAGCACCGCCCCCGCCTCGGAATCCTCAAGCCATTTCACGCACCGTCGGCGCCACGAACCTTGGCATCGTCCTCGCTGGGCCAGCGCCCTTCCACGTACAGCTGGATGAGTGCGGCGTGTGAGAGCGGGCTGCTGGGGTCGGTGACATCCCCGTTGGTGGTGTAGTCGAGGAGGACGACGTCCTCCTTGTTCCTGATCAACTCGACCAGGTCGGCGACTCGGTGCTCCAGGATCCACCGGTAGGCCGGCAGGTAGATCCGGCGGCGAGCCGTTTCATAGGGCAGCAGTCGGTCGCCGTGCAGGCCGGCTCGGTGCCCTTGGACGGGACCGTATCGACTCACCGTCCGCTTCAGCCCCTTCATCGTGGTGATCGCGAGCCTCGCGGGGTCGACGTCGGAGTCCTGGAAGACCTTGAGGGCCTGCCAGATTCCCTCCACCGACTGGCTGGTCGACCCCTCGCTGTAGGGAACCGGGATGCCGCCGTGCGGGTAGAAGGGGCTCAGCCGCACCCACGGCTCCGGTGCCTTGGAGGTCACGTCGATGATCTCCGCACCGGGGAAGGCGGCCGTCAGTGACGCCGTCGTACGGCGACGGCTGGCAATTCGGATCGGCATCTGGAGGCCCCTCCCCTGGTTCGATGACATCAACCACCGAGCATCCCCGATGCCACTGACATCCCGTCCGCCCGAAGCACCGGGCGCCTCGACGAGCAGCCGCCGCACGGAGTCCGGCGACCGTCCGACGCGAGGCGGACAGGGCTCATGAGCCCAGACGCCCTGCCACTCCTGCGCCGGATCGGCCCGGGATCAAGGCTCGGAAATTTTCCGCGGAAAATTCGTGCGCCTGGCGAGCTGCCCGGCCCGAGCGGACTCTGCGCTGGCCGAACCACCCCGGAGTGACCGCCGAGAGCCGTGAACCATGAGGGCCGCTGCTGCGACGGATGCCACCGGGGTCCGGGCGAACATCCGGCCGGGAGCGTGCTTCGGATGCCGGGATCAGGCGTCGGCCAGGACCGAGTCGAGTCGGTCCAGGACGTGCGGCCAGCCCTCGCCCATGCCCTGGTACGCCTGCCTGCCCATCGGTGAATCGAGATCGAAGCCGGCGTGCTCCAGGAAGAGGCGGGTGCCCTTGCCCTCCGACTCAAGCCGCCAGGTGATCGTCGTGTCGAGCGATCCTTCGGCGAAGCGGTAGCGCAGTAGCCGCTCTGGTTCCACGGCGGTCACCTCGCACGGCTGGGCACCCCAGGGGCCCATGTCGAGGGTGAACCGGTGGCCCACCAGCGGCTTGATGTCGCCTGCGGCCCACCAGCGGGCGTGCAGGGCTGGATCGGTCAGTGCGGCCCACACTGCCGCTGGTGGGTGGGCCAGGAACTTCTCGCAGCGGATCTCGGCGTTCTCGGTCACGGGGTGCTCTCCTCATCCAGGAAATCTGCCAGCGCGGTCAGGCGCTGGTTCCAGTAGTGCTCAAACGGGTGCAGCCACTCACCGACTTCGGCCAGCCGAGCCGCTTCGAGGTGGTAGTACCGATGGCGACCGCGCGGTTCCTCGCGGACCAGTCCGGCGGCGCGTAGCACCGCCAGATGCTCGGAGACCGCCGGCCGCCCGAGCTCGAACATTGCGGCCAGCTCGCCCGTGGAGCGAGGCCCCTCCCGCAGGTGTTCGAGCAGCTTGCGGCGCACGGGGTTGGCCAGTACGCCGAACACGTCGGTAGGCATGCCGCCAATTTACGTCGGAGATTTCCGACGCGTCAACGTTGTCCGACGCGATCCGTCCGCGCACCCCTGGCGGCAGGGGCCGTTCTCTCGGCTTCGGGGAGGCGGGCATCAGGGGTACGGGGCAGGGGCAAACCCGCTGCCGCCGCCACCCCACGCTCGCCCTGGCCCGGCCCGGCCCGGCGGCGCGATGCGGGAGAACCACAGGTACGACCGCGGCGGCGCCCTGGCTCACTCCCCCGCATGGGGTCGTCGATTTTCCGCGGAAAATTCGATGGGTCCTGGCGGCTGCCGGACCCACTGAGTTTCGAGACGCGCGAAGCGCACCCGCTCCTCCTCCGACCGGCATCCGGACGCCGGGGGAGCTACAGCGCCCGCGGGGAGTGACCCCAAGCCGCGCGGAGAATTTTCCGCAGAAAATC
>NZ_JBIWNL010000086.1:0-2589 GCF_044767225.1 Kitasatospora sp. NPDC101447 | reverse complement strand
GGCTCGCGGTGCGGGTGGTGGTGTTCGCGGGTGAGCGGCTGGAGTTCGGTGAGTTGCGGCCGTGGGCGGAGCGGTTGGGGCTGGAGTGCCCGGTGTTGGTGAACATGTACGGGATCACGGAGACGACCGTGCACTCCACGTACTACCGGGTCACCGAGGACGACTTGTCGGGCACCGGGAACCCGGTGGGTGTGCCGCTGGGTGATCTGCGGATCTATGTCCTGGACCGGTTCGGTGAGGTCGCTCCGCCCGGTGTGGTGGGTGAGATGTATGTGGGTGGTCCGGGTGTCGCGCGTGGCTATCTGGGGCGTCCGGCTCTGACGGCGGAGCGTTTCGTGCCGGACCGGTTCGGTCCGGCGGGCGGGCGTCTGTATCGCAGTGGTGACCTGGCGCGGCGGATGGCGGACGGTTCGCTGGAGTTCGTCGGCCGGATCGACGACCAGGTGAAGATCCGCGGTTACCGCATCGAACTCGGCGAGATCGCCGCCGTGATCGCCCAGGACGAGGCGGTGCGGGACGCCGTGGTGCTGGCCCGGGAGGACGTGCCGGGTGAGCGCCGACTGGTGGCGTACGTGGTGCCGGCGGACGCGGGATCGGCCGACGCGGGATCGGCGGGCGCCGGGTCGGACGCCGCCGCGCTGCGGGCCCGGGTGGCGGAGCAGCTGCCCTCGTACATGGTGCCGGCGGCCTTCGTGGAGCTCGACGCCTTCCCGCTGACCGCCAACGGCAAGCTCGACAAGCGCGCCCTGCCCGCCCCGGACGGGCGTGCCCTGGCCCTGGGCGGGGAGTTCGTGGCCCCCGACGGACCGGTGGAGGAGCTCGTCGCGGCGGTGTGGGCGGACGTCCTGGGCATCGAGCGGGTCGGCGCCCACGACAACTTCTTCGACCTCGGCGGCAACTCGCTGCTGGCCCTGCGCCTGGTGTCCCAGGTGCAGGAAGCGATCGACATCGACCTTCCGGTACGGCAGGTGTTCGACCAGCCGACCGTGGCCCGGATGGCCGACCAGGTCGAGGCAAGGCTCAGGGCGGAGCTGTCGCAGACCGGCGACTCCGCGGTGAACGCGAACGGCACCATGGACGCCGAGGAGACGAAAGCATGAGCGCCGCAGACAGCCAGCGACGGGACAGCCGGCGCCAGGACGCCGCCGACGACGTCAGCACCGAGCAGCTGCGGGCCGAGCTGCTGCGCCGCCGGGCCGCCGGCCGCGCGGGCGGCGGCCGCACCGCCATCCCCCGGGCCGACCGGTCCGCCGCCCTGCCGCTCACCTTCGGCCAGCAGCAGCTCTGGTTCCTGCACCGGCTGGACCCGACCAGCCCGGAGTACCTCGTCCCGCTGCTGCGCCGGCTCCGCGGCCCGCTCGACCGCGGGGCCCTGGACCGGTCCTGGCAGGAGCTGCTGGACCGGCACGAGGTCCTGCGCACCCGGTACGGCCTGGCGGACGGCCGGCCCGTCCAGCTGATCGACCCGGCCGCGCCGCTCGACCTCCCGCTGACCGACCTCACCGGCCTGCCCGCCGACGAGCGCGAGGCACGCGCCACCGAGCTGGCCGAGGCCGCCGTGGCGGAGCCCTTCGACCTGGCCGCGCAGTGGCCGGTGCGCGGCTCGCTGATCCGGCTCGCCGAGGACGACCACCTGCTGGTCGTGGTGTTCCACCACATCGCCTGCGACGCGTGGTCGACCCGGGTGTTCGAGGAGGAACTGGGCGCGCTGTACGGCGCGTTCACCGCCGGCCAGGTGTCGCCGCTGGCTCCGCTGCCGGTGCAGTACGCGGACTTCGCGGCCTGGCAGCGGGACCGGGTCACCGGGGACGAGCTGGACCGGCTGCTCGGCTACTGGCGGGAGCGGCTGGCCGGGCTGGAGCCGCTGGAGCTGCCCGCCGACCGGCCCCGGCCGGCGGTGCGCGACTGGCGCGGCGCGGCCGTTCCGCTGGAGGTCCCCGCGGCGCTGGCCCAGCGGCTGGACGCCTATTCCAAGGAGCGGGGCGTCACCCTCTTCACCACGCTGCTGGCCGCCTTCGACGTGGCGCTCGCCCGGCACACCGGCCGGGAGGACATCGCGGTCGGCACCGTCATCTCCGAGCGCAACCGCCCGGAGCTCGCCCGGATGATCGGGTACGGCGTCAACACCCTGGTGCTGCGCGAGCAGTGGACGGGCGAGCCGTCGTTCGCCGAGCTGCTGGACTCCGTCCGGACGACCGTGCTCGACGCCTTCGACCACCAGGAGGTGCCGTTCGCCCGGCTGGTGGACGAGCTGAGCCCCGAGCGCGACACCTCGCGCACCCCGCTGTTCCAGGTCGCCTTCACCCTGCACGAGTCCGTCGAGGGGCTGCTCAACCTGCCCGGGATCGACACCGAGGTCGTCGAACTTCCCTGGCGGACCGCGAAGTTCGATCTCGCGATGCAGATCGAGACCACCGTGGGTGGTGGGTTGCGGGGGCAGGTGGAGTTTGCCTCGGCGTTGTTCGATCGGGTGTCGGTGGAGGGGTTTGCGGGGCGGTTCGTGCGGTTGTTGGAGGGGTTGGTGGGGGATCCGTCGGCGCGGGTGTCGTCGGTGGGTTTGTTGTCGGTGGGTGAGTTGGCGGTGGTGGC
>NZ_JBIWNL010000085.1:0-2914 GCF_044767225.1 Kitasatospora sp. NPDC101447 | reverse complement strand
CGTGGCGGGTGTCGAATCCTGGTGTGGTGGTGGTGAATGCGTATGGTCCGACGGAGGCGACGGTCAATTGCACGGACTTCCGGATCGAGCCTGGTGTTCCGGTGGGTTCGGGTGCGGTGCCGATCGGTCGTCCGTTCTGGAATACGCGGGCGTATGTGCTGGACGGGCAGTTGCGTCCGGTTCCGCCGGGTGTGGCGGGTGAGTTGTATGTCGCGGGTGTGGTGTTGGCGCGTGGGTATTGGGGGCGTGCTGATCTGACGGCGGAGCGGTTTGTTGCCGATCCGTTCGGTTCCTCGGGTGCGCGGATGTATCGCACGGGTGATGTGGCGCGGTGGAATGCCGATGGCCAGTTGGTGTATGTGGGCCGGGTCGATGATCAGGTGAAGGTTCGGGGTTTCCGGATCGAGCTGGGTGAGGTGCAGGCCGCGGTCGTGGCGCATGAGCTGGTGGCTCGGGCTGCGGTGGTGGTGCGGGAGGACGAGCCGGGGGACAAGCGTCTGGTGGCGTATGTCGTCACCGCCGATGGCCAGGACCCGGATGGTGTGCGGGAGTTCGTGGCACACCGCCTGCCGGAGTACATGGTCCCTTCCGCGTTCGTCGTGCTGGATGCGCTGCCGTTGACGGTGAACGGGAAGCTGGATCGTCGTGCGCTGCCGGCGCCGGAGTACGGTCCGGAGCAGGCCGGGGGCCGGGCGCCGCGGTCGCCGCGTGAGGAGGTGCTGTGTGGTCTGTTCGCGCAGACCCTGGGTGTGGAGTCGGTGTCGATCGACGACGACTTCTTCCGCTTCGGCGGTCACTCCCTGCTCGCGACCCGTCTCGTCAGCCGCATCCGCGCCCTCCTGGACGTCGAGTTGGGTGTCCGGCAGCTGTTCGACACCCCCACCGTCGCCGGTCTGTCGGAGGTCATCGAGAGGGCGGACGGCAGTGTCCGTCCCGCGCTCACCGCTGCCGTCCCGCGCCCGGAGCGGATCCCGCTGTCCTACGCGCAGCAGCGGCTCTGGTTCCTCAACCAGTTCGAGGGGCCGAACGCCACCTACAACATCCCGGTGGCGCTGCGGCTTTCCGGTTCGCTGGACCGGGAGGCGCTGCGCGAGGCCCTGGCCGACGTCGTCGCCCGCCACGAGAGCCTGCGCACCGCCTTCGCGGAGGACGCCGATGGCGCGTACCAGGTCGTCAAGCCGGCGGACGAGGTCGAGTTCGAGCTGCCCGTCGTGACGGCGGCTCCGGGCGAGGTCGAATCGCGGCTGCGCGAGGCCGCCCGCCGAGGCTTCGACCTGTCGGTCGACTCGGGTGAACTCCCCCTGCGCGCCACGCTGTTTGCCGTCTCTGCGGACGAGCACGTGCTCCTTCTGCTCCTGCACCACATCGTGAGTGACGCGTGGTCGCGTGGTCCGCTGGCGCGGGACCTGACCGCGGCCTACGCGGCGCGGGTGGCGGGGGAGGCGCCGGGCTGGCAGGCGCTGCCCGTCCAGTACGCCGACTACAGCCTGTGGCAGCGGGAGACGCTCGGTTCGGAGGACGAGCCGGGTAGTGAGATCTCGCGTCAACTGGCGTACTGGAAGGGTGCTCTGGCGGGTCTGCCGGATCAGTTGGAGCTGCCGTTCGACCGGCCGCGGCCGGCGGTGGCCTCGTACCGGGGCGAGCGGATTCCGTTCGAGGTGCCCGGCGACTTGTACGGGCGCGTCGTGGCGCTGGCGCGGGAGACGCAGTCCAGTCCGTTCATGGTGCTGCAGGCAGCGCTGGCCGCGCTGCTGACCCGGTTGGGTGCGGGTGAGGATGTGCCGATCGGCACGCCGATCGCGGGCCGGACCGACGACGCCCTCGACCAGCTCATCGGCGTCTTCATCAACACCCTCGTCCTGCGCACCGACACCTCGGGCCGGCCCTCCGCCCGTACGCTCATCGACCGGGTCCGGACCGGGAACCTGGCCGCCTACGCGCACCAGGACCTGCCGTTCGAGCGGCTGGTCGAGGCGGTGAACCCGGAGCGTTCGCTCGCCCGGCACCCGCTGTTCCAGGTGCTGCTGGCGTTCAACAACACCGACGAGGCCGCGATCGACCGGAGCGCGCAGCACCTGCCGGGCCTCACCGTCTCCCGGGCCGTCGCCGACACGGGCGTGGGCAAGTTCGACCTGTCCTTCGCCTTTGCGGACGGGTCGGAGGCGGACGGTGCGCTGAGCGGCGTGCTGGAGTACAGCACCGACCTCTTCGACCGCGCCACCGTAGAAGCCGTCGGCGCGCGCTACCTGCGACTGCTCCACGGCATGGTGGAAGCCCCGGACGCTCCGCTCGACCTGATCGATCTCCTCGATGAGGTCGAGGCGGGTCTGGTGGTGGAGGGGTGGAACGAGACGGCGTGTGAGGTGCCGGGTCGTTCGGTGGTGGAGTTGTTCGCGGAGCGGGTGGCGGTGTCGCCGGATGCGGTGGCAGTGGTGTCCGGTGAAGTGTCCCTGTCCTACGCGGAGTTGGATGCGCGGGCGGAGCGGCTGGCGGGCCTGTTGGTGGCTCGTGGTGTGGTGGCCGAGCGGTTCGTGGCGGTGGCGTTGCCGAGGTCGGTGGACCTGGTGGTGGCGTTGTTGGCGGTGTGGAAGGCGGGGGCGGCGTATCTGCCGCTGGACACGGAGTATCCGGCGGACCGGCTGGCGTTCATGCTGGCCGACGCGGATCCGGTGCTGGTGCTGACCACGACCGAACTGCGGGCGGAGCTGCCCGAGTTGGCGGTCGACTTCCTGCTCCTGGATGCTCCGGAGACGGCCGAGGCGCTTGCCGCGCCGATCGACGGCGGTGTCCTGCCGGCCGTGTCCTCGGTGCCGATGGGTTCGGCGTCGGCGTATGTGATCTATACGTCGGGGTCGACGGGGCTGCCGAAGGGTGTGGTGGTTCCGCAGGGTGCGTTGGTGAACTTCGTTGCTGC
>NZ_JBIWNL010000084.1:0-3845 GCF_044767225.1 Kitasatospora sp. NPDC101447 | reverse complement strand
GCCCCTGATCTGCGTTTCCGCAGATCAGGGGCTGTTTTCTATCCTGTGGCTGGTGCAGGGTTCGAACCTGCGTAGCTTGCGCGACAGATTTACAGGCCGCTGACCAGGCACGCTCTGACCTGGGAACTCTTCACCCCGGGCCGGATCTGGTCCGCACCTGGTCCGGATCACCGGCGGGCTGCCCGCCCTTAGAACCTAACCAGACCCCCGTCTCCTGCTGGATCAGCGCGACCAGTACGGGTCCTCGGTCAGCGTCACCGCTTCGGTGGTCGATCCGTCAGGGGCTCCACTTGGGCGGCTGAACGGGGAGAGATGCACATACGAGCCAAGGCTGACGCGCAGGGTTGCGCGCCCGTCCGACGAGATGTCCAGCTGGATCTCGCTGCCGTCCCCAGTCGTTGCCTTGACGGCGGACGCTGCCTTGGTGGAACGAGTTGTCCGGTAGCCGAGGTGCTTCCATCGAGCCTCGACCTTGTCCGACAACTCGACGGCCTTGGAGGGGGAGATCCGGGTCACGATCTGGCCGGTCTCGTTGATGTGATGCTTGTCGACTTCGTCGTTGAGCCCGGTGTCGTACTGTTTGCCCTCGATCAAGCCATAGGCCATCCGAACAGGCGGTTCGACGCCGGAAGTGGTCGCTTCCAGCATTTGGTCGAGCTTCGTCACCCCCTCGCGCATCGGCATGTCCGCGGGTTGACGTACGTCCCACCAGCCGTAGGCGATCCAGCAGGCGAACCCTGCCAACAGCAGCACGGTGACACCCAGCACCCGCAAGCAACCGCGGCGAACACCGCCTTCCCCGCTCATCGGGGCGGTACCGTCACGACACGGTCGCCGTGACCGCTCACGACCTGGGCGATGGCCTGCAGGGACTCGTTCGGTTCGATCGTCCCGTCGGGGTGGCGGACGATCACCGAAGTCTTAGTACCGTCCGGGTTGTACGCCTCCTCCTCGCGGGCGTCGAAGTAGACGGAGTGCGCCGGGATGTCACCCGTCACGGCACCCGTCCACCCCTTGTCCGGTCCGTCCGGAGCAGCGAACCGCTTCGCCCCGAACTCGCCGCTGGCCGGATCCGTGCCGAACCACACCGTGTTGGGGTCGGTGGTCAGGTCAGGGAGCTGCGCCACCTTGTCGTTCTTGGCCGCGGCCGCGAAGACGTGCCCGTCCTGGACGCCGAGGTCGGAGGCCTTGTGGACGTCCATCCCCGGGCTGCCGATGATCACCACGTCGTCGGAGTACAGGCCGCCCGGCTGCTTGGACGCCTCGCCGGCGGTCAGGGACCCGTAACTGTGCGCCACCGTCGTGACATGGGCGGGTACCGCGCCTTCATGCGTGGCGCGCAGGCTCTGCATGAACGCGCTGTACGCCTTGCCGCCCTCCTTTGCCTTACCGGTGTCCGTGACGGCGAGGTCGTTGGTGACGTCGCTGCCGTTGATCTGGGGCGCGTCGTAACCGAGCCACACGATGGACGCGTTCTTCTTCGTGGGGTCGTTCTGGGTGGCCGCGTCGTAGATATTGCGCGCACGCTGGACGTCGTTGTTGACGAAGTGCCCGTTGAGCATGGTGTTCAGCCCCGGCACGTACGCCGACACGTTGTCCGCGGTGTCCGGATTGCCGTAGGAGACGATCGCCCGACCGTGGGACTCCATGCCGACCCCGAGGAGGAACATCGGAGGCTGCTTGGTCTTTGGGTCGGCGTCGTTGAGATGGGCGTCGTTGGCGGCGAGCTTGTCCCGAAGCGCCTTCAGGCCCTCCAGCTTGCCGTCGTCGTAACCCGACCTGTGCGGCTTCTCCTCCAGGTACTTGATCATCCCGTCCAGCTGCGCCCGATTGGCCTTGTCCCGCACCTCCGAGGGGATGCCGTTGCGACCGCCGAGGAGGTCGGGATGCAGGGTCAGCATCTTCTGCTGCTCGTCCGGGGTCAGCCCCTTCCACCAGGCGTTGACCTCGGCGGCGGTGGCATCCTTGCCCGGCCACCCGAGGCTCCTCAGCCCCTCGTCAAGGGAGTTGACGGCGTCGAGCTGGATCTGCGCCGCCTCGGGGTTGAGCCCGTCGAAGGTCGCCAACTGGGCGATCGCGTTGAGGCGTAGCGCGACCTTCTGATCGACCGCGTCCGCTTCGGATATCGCCTTACTGATCCGCTCGGCCAAGGCGCTGGCCCGCTTCGGGGCGTCGTAATCGGTGTCGTGCTGCTCCGCCTGGCTCGGTTTGGGATACGTGACCGACCCGTCGGCACCGACCGTGAACTCCGCTTTCCGGGCTTCCTCCAACGCCTCGACCAGCTTGGACTGTGCGAGCTCGAACGCCTCGGCGGCATGGCGCAGCAGCGCGCTCGTCGCCTGCATCGCCACGTACGAGCCGTCCAGCGAATTGTTCGTCTGCTTCAGCTTGGTGCTCGCGGCCTTCCCGGCGGTCCCCGACCAGTTGGTGCCGACCCAGCGGGAGGTCTCCTTCACCGCCTCGAAATGGGCGTGGTTGGCCTTCCCTAGGGAGTCATACGCATTGGCGAGAGCGGCCAGACGCGAGGGCTGCGCGTTTTCCAACTGGTACAGGTCCATCTACTTGCCCCCGTAGGCGAGGCTCTTTTGGACGGCCTCGTCCACGCCGTCATAGTTGTTCGCCGCGGTGATCATGTTGTTGCCGTTGTCGCCGATGTCCTTGGCGAGTTGGCGCTGTCCCTTCTCCCACGCAGCCGTGCACGCCGTGATCGCGGCGCCGGAGAGCCAGCCGCTCAGACCGGCCGCGGCCTCGTCCGAGGGCTTGTGCACCCGGGCCAGTTCGGCCGGCATCTGCTCCGCGATGTCATGGCACTGATTTCCGACCTTCTTCAGGCCATTGGTGTCCACCTTCAGCGCGGCGCCGCTCTTACCGCTCACTCGTCACATCCGTTACACGTGGGTTCGATTGATCCGGCGGACTCAATCGAATCAAGGGCCGAGCGGTCGCACCAGAGTACGAATACTCAGCTGTCGCGGATTCGCCAGGCGACACGAACGCCGGGCGACGTGGGCCGATGCCCTGGCCAGGGGCACGTTCGAGCCGGTCAAGAGCAAGACCGACACGCCGGACAAGCTGCTCGTCCGGCGCGCGCTCTACGGCTGGGCCTTCAACGTGAACCGCTGGACCGACGAGCCGCCGACCGACGTCGCCAAGGCCTAGGCCTAGGTGGCGCGGAACTCCGTGGACCTGTCCGAGCTGGCGGACCCGAAGATGGTCCGCCGCATGCTCGCCGCCATCTCGGTGAAGCTTGGTGAAGCTGTTGCGATAGCACATCGAGCAGCACGGCACGGCGCCGGACGGCCGGCTGTTCCGGACGTTCCGGAACGGCATGGTGCAGAAGAGCGCACACGGCGCCGTATGGGCCGCGGCACGGGCCGAGGTGTTCAGCGAGGAGGAGCGGGCCACACCGCTCGCCAAGCGCCCGTACGACGCCCGGCACGCCGGGATCTCGTCTGGCCGGCCTCCGGTGCGCCGGTGGCCGAGTGTGCCCGGCAGGCGGGGCACAGCATCGCCGTCCTGCTCCGGGTCTACGCCAAGTGCATCCACGGCGACGAGGACCACGCGAACCGACTCATCACCGAGCGGCTCCAGCGCCGGGCTGCGGCCCTGCCGACGTTCAAGGAGCCGTGATCTTTGGTCCGCACCTGGTCCGGAACCGCTGGTCAGGGGCGGGATTCGGGCGGAATGAAGTAAGACAAACCACCCATAACAACCATCTGCCGTAGGAACGTGTTCCAATACAACGAAACAGCCCCTGATCTGCGTTTCCGCAGATCAGGGGCTGTTTTCTATCCTGTGGCTGGTGCAGGGTTCGAACCTGCGTAGCTTGCGCGACAGATTTACAG
>NZ_JBIWNL010000083.1:0-4001 GCF_044767225.1 Kitasatospora sp. NPDC101447 | reverse complement strand
GGCGCCGACACCCCCGTCATCACCCTCGACGCCCGCCGCCGCGACAGCGCCAAGAGCGCCCTCATCACCCTCGTCGAACACGCCCTGCTCGCCCGGCTCCGCTGAGTCGGAGGCGTCGGGCCGCGGGTCCCCGGACCCGCGGTCCGACGTACGGGCGAGCGGAACCGAGCAGCCCCGTAGGCCCGTCTCCGCAACGGGCCGACGGGGCCGCCGCGCTTACCGGCCGGTGTCCTCCCGGGGGCCCGCGCAAGACCCGTGTATAAGCAGCGGATAACAGTTCGGTAGGCATTTTGTGATCAACAATGACGCAGTGTGGCGAATCAGCGTCACTCAGCGCCAGATCACCACGGTTTTGCTCCGTCATGTCGGTGATTGTCCGAATTGTGCCGACGCGGGCGCCCGACAGCGGCTGTTTGTTCCCCATCCCTGCACGTGCTGAAATTCCAGCTACCCCTGATTCTCTCGCCTCGGTTCGTCCGGTGACGGGTCAGGGCCCGGGGGTAGCGCTGGATTGATCCATGGCCGGCAGTCGGCCGAGAGGTAGTTGTCGAGTGAGGCGTAAGCAGCAACCCGCCCCGCAGCGGCGCTCCGAGCCCCGCCAGAGCGAGCCGAACGGTACCCCCGCGGGCCCGGCCGGATTCTCCGCGTTCACTCCCACCGAGGAACGCCCCCAGGCCGGACCGGCCCCGACTCCCCCGAGCATCGCCTCACCGCCCGGCCAGGGCGGCGCGCAGGGCGGCGAGGGCGAGGCCGGCCGGTACGACTTCCTCCGTCCGCGCAACTGGCGCGTGCCGACCCGCCTGATCGCGATTCTGCTGATCCCCGTGATCATCAGTCTCGTCTTCGGCGGTCTGCGAGTGAACACCTCGGTCGACGGCTACATCAAGGCGTCCCGCGCCGAGAAGACCGCCGAGCTGGCCAAGGCCGCGACCGAGCTCGCCGAGGCGCTGGAGAACGAGCGTGACAAGACGCTCATACCCCTGCTGACCAAGCAGGACCCGAACAACGAGGTCACCAAGCGCCGCGCCGACACCGACGCCGCGCTGAAGGCGTACAACGCCGCCTACGCGGCCTCCGACAAGTCCGGTGAGCTGCCCCGTCGCCACGAGGCCTTCCAGACCATGGTCGTCGACCTGCCGCACCTGCGGGCCAACGCCTACAGCCCCGAGCTGTTCCTCAGTGCGACCGCGAGCGCCTACTCGGCGCTGTACGGCCCCCTGCTGGCCTACGACAACTCGGTCGGCATGGGCTCCTCCAACGCCACCAGCAAGGGCCGCGCGATCTACGCGATGTCGCTGGCCAAGGCCTCCGCCTCGACCCAGCGCGCGCTGATGCTGCACCTCCTGGTCGGCATCGCGCAGAACGGCACCACCCGGTACGAGAACTCCGACGCGACCCAGCAGATCCTGGTCTCGGAGAAGCTGGAGCAGGTCTCCCTCAACGAGTTCAACACCGGTAGCGCCCCCGAGGACGCGAAGAAGTACGCGGACGCGCAGGTCACCCTGTCCACCGCCCAGGACCGCTCGGCGTACAAGATGCCGAACGGCACCGCGCCGACCATGCAGGGCCTGCTGAACCTGGCCGCGGCGTACAGCCAGGCCGCCGCCGAGGGTCAGCTGAAGGGCAAGAACACCGCCGACGCGGCGTTCGCCGAGGCGAAGGCCGCCGGTCTGACCCCGGACAACTGGAACCAGGCCGCCGGAACCCACATCCAGGCCCTGCGGAACACCGAAGTCGCGCTGCTGGACGACGTCCTCACCGACTCCCGCAACCTGAAGGACAACGCGCTCTACGACGCCATCCTCAACACGATCATCGTCGTCGCCGCACTGATCCTGGCCGGCCTGCTCACCGGCTACGTCGCCCGCTCGATGATCCTCGGCATGCGCACCCTGCGCAGCGCCGCCCTGGAGATCGCCGACCACCGCCTGCCGGACCTGGTCGAGAAGCTCTCCAAGACCGACCCCGACCGGGTCGACACCTCGGTGACCCCGATCCCCCTGCACGGCAAGGACGAGATCGGCGAAGTCGCCCGGGCCTTCGACCAGGTCCACCAGCAGGCCGTGGCGCTCGCCGCCGAGCAGGCCCTGCTCCGAGGGAACGTCAACGCGATCTTCACCAACCTGTCGCGCCGCAGCCAGGGCCTCATCCAGCGCCAGCTGGCGCTGATCACCGACCTGGAGAACAACGAGGCCGACCCGGACCAGCTGGAGAACCTCTTCAAGCTGGACCACCTCGCGACCCGTATGCGCCGCAACGGTGAGAACCTGCTCGTCCTCGCGGGCGAGGAGGCCGGCCGCCGCTGGAACACCCCGGTCCCGCTGGTCGACGTGCTCCGCGCCGCCGCGTCCGAGGTGGAGCAGTACGAGCGCGTCGAGCTCGCCGGCATCCCGGAGGTCGACGTCGTCGGCGCCGCCGTGACCGACCTCGTCCACCTGCTCGCCGAGCTGCTGGAGAACGCCACCTCGTTCTCCAGCCCGCAGACCCGGGTGCTGGTCAACGCGACCCGCCTGCCGGACGGCCGCGTGCTGGTCGAGATCCACGACAAGGGCATCGGCCTCACCGCCGAGGACTTCGCGGAGATCAACGAGAAGCTGGCCGAGCCGCCCACGGTCGACGCCACCATCTCCCGCCGCATGGGCCTCTTCGTGGTCGGCCGGCTGTCCCAGCGTCACGACATCCGCGTCCAGCTCCGCCCCTCCGGCGAGTCGGCCGGCACCACCTCGCTGGTCATGCTCCCGCCGTTCGTCACCCAGGGCGGCGCCGCGCCGGAGCCCGAGGAGCAGTTCACCGTCTCCCGGATCTTCGCCGACCAGGAGCCGACCTCCCCGTGGGCGCCCGACGCCCCGACCCGCAGCGCCGCCGAGCTCGGCTTCGACGACCACCTCACCGGCATCGGCAACTCCGGGTCCAGCGGCTTCAGCCCGGCCCTGGAGTCCGTCCAGCGCTCGCAGCGCCTCGACCAGGTCCGCCGCGCGGCCCTGGAGGGCGGGCCCGAGTCGCCGGTCGTGGACGCCGAGGTCGAGGAGGAGTTCCAGCAGGGCTACGACCAGTACGCCCCGCAGGGCTACCAGCAGCAGGGTGCCTACGCCGACGACCAGTACGGCTACGACCAGCAGGGCTACCAGCAGGACGGCTACGCCCAGGACGGTTACGACCAGTACCCGCAGCAGGGCTACGACCAGCAGGGCTACACCGACGAGCAGTACGCCGACGACCAGTACGGCTACGACCAGCAGGGCTACCAGCAGGACGGCTACGCCGACCCGTACGGCCGCCAGGCCCAGGACGCCCCGGCCGGCCACCCGTACGCCCCGGAGCAGCCCGCGCTGCCCGCGGCCGGCCCCGCCCCCACCCTGGCCTCCGGGCTGCCGCAGCGCCGCCCCGGCGAGCAGCTGGCCGGCGGTGGCCCCGGCAGCGCCCCGCCCGGCGCCCTGCCGACCGGCGACAGCCCGAACTGGTTCGCCGGTGCCAAGGACAACTCGTCCTCCAACGAGTCGCGCGGCCACGACGTGTCCTCGCTCGGCGGTTACGGCCCGACCGGCCCGACCGCCAGCTCCCCCTGGCAGTCGCCGAACGACGGCGACTGGCAGCGGGCCGAGCAGCTGCGCGAACCCTCCTCCGCCGGCACCACCGGCGCCGGTCTGCCGCGGCGCGTGCCCAAGCAGAACCTGGTGCCCGGCAACGCCAAGTCCACCCCGCAGGACGGGCCGCAGGTCTCCCGCAGCCCCGAGGAGGTCCGTGGCCGCCTCACCAACCTGCGCCGCGGTGTGGAGCAGGGCCGCAGCGCCGGCAACACCGGAAGTTTCCGGATCGACCCCGATCAGGTAGACCAGTCCGGCAACGGACAGAACCGCAGCACCGATCTCTTCGGCGGCTCGAACCACCAGGAGCGTTGAGTTGACTCAGATGAGCCAGGCCGCACAGAACCTGAACTGGCTGATCACCAATTTCGTGGACAACACCCCCGGGGTGTCCCACACCGTGGTGGTCTCCGCGGA
>NZ_JBIWNL010000082.1:0-4246 GCF_044767225.1 Kitasatospora sp. NPDC101447 | reverse complement strand
TATCAGGCATTCCGGAAGGTCTATGACTCTTTTCGATCTACGGTCCGGTTGGCATGTATCCGGCGAGTGTCCGAAAAATGCGGTATTCCGGTCCGGTTACCGCACAGTCAGTGAGATCGCACAAGCGGTCGGTAGCGCCGGGCGTCCGGTTCCTGCGGCCCTTGTTGGGATTCCCCGGCTGTGCTGGAATGCGACGGACCGTGGGTAGGGAGTGGTCCACCCCGGTGACCCGCTCTCCCGGACCGGCCGGGGAGCGGATGGAAACTCGACACCGTCCAGGCCGTGGCGACGCGGCGGGACGCCCGGTCCAGAGGTTGCGACGCCAGTGCAGGGACGTTTCAAAAGGGGTAGCGGCGCCGCGGGTAACCCGGAGTCGCGCGAGCCCATGGCAGCCCCCCAGCAGGCGGCGGCGCCCGGTGGCCCGGCAGAGCCGATCACACCCGAGGCCCTCGGCCGCCCCGAGGGGGACGGCCAGGAGCGGACGTCCACCCGGGACAGACTCCGAACCTCGCTGACCCGACGCCGGGCGACCGGTCTGAACCGGCTCGCGATGCGCAACTGGCGCATCCGGACGAAGCTGATCGCGCTGCTCGCCCTCCCCGTCCTGGTCTCGCTGGTCCTCGGTGGCCTGCGCATCCAGACCTCGATGGAGAACTCGCAGCAACTCGCCCAGATGGCCAACCTGTCCGATCTGGCCAAGAAGGCGACCAACCTCGCGGACGCGCTGCAGACCGAGCGCGACATCAGCGCCGGCCCGATCACGCACGACCCGAACGGCCAGCTGGACGACGACATCGTCGCCGCCCGCAAGGCCACCGACGACCTGAGCCGCACCTTCACCGCGTCCTCCGACAAGTTCGAGAACCTCGAACTGTCCGGCGGAAAGGCGCTGCTGCTGCAGATCCGCCGCGACCTGAACTCGGTCGCGGACACCCGCGGCGCGCCGTACCAGGTCAACCAGAACATCCAGTCGACGATCACCGCCTACGACGTGATCATCCGCGACCTGCTGTCCATCACCCAGGACATCGCGCTCGCGTCGAACAACAAGGACCTGGTCGTCTCGACCCGCGCGCTGCAGCAGTTCTCGCTCGCCAAGAACGCGACCTCGCAGCAGCGGGCCCTGATCAGCGCCGCGCTCGCCAACCCCAAGGGTCCGGACCTCAGCCTCAGCGACGAGTCCTTCGGCATCCGCCTGCGCCTGTCGTACGAGAACGCGATCGCCAGCTTCAACAACATCTACACCGCGCACGACCTGGACAACCTGCGCAGCCAGCTGAGCTACAACGGCGTCGTCGCCGACGCCGACCGCTACGCCGGCACGGTCCTCACCCAGGGCGGCATCCACCAGACCGAGCCGGTCACCTACAAGGACTGGTACGAGAAGGCCAGCGCCAAGATCAACGCCGAGAAGCGGATCGAGGCCAAGCTGATCGAGAACCTCGACGGCAAGGCCCAGGACCTGCAGTCGCAGGCCGACACGGACGCCCTGATCATCGGTGTCGCGGTCGCCCTGGTGCTGCTCGTCGCCCTCGGTGGCGCCGGTCTGATCGCCCGCTCGATGGTGCGCTCGCTGACCCGTCTGCAGGCCGCGGCCGAGGACGTCGCCGAGCGCCGACTGCCCGAGCTGGTCAAGACGCTCTCCGAGAGCGACCCGCACGACGTCGACACCACGGTCGAACCCGTCGCCGTCGACTCCGCCGACGAGATCGGCCACGTGGCGCACGCCTTCGACATGGTGCACAGCGAGGCCGTCCGCCTCGCCGCCGAGCAGGCCCTCCTGCGAGGCAACATCAACGCGATGTTCACCAACCTCTCGCGCCGCAGCCAGGGCCTCATCCAGCGCCAGCTGTCGCTCATCTCCGAGCTGGAGAGCCGCGAGGCGGACCCGGACCAGCTGGCCAACCTCTTCAAGCTGGACCACCTCGCGACCCGCATGCGCCGCAACGGCGAAAACCTCCTCGTCCTCGCCGGTGAAGACCCGGGCCGCCGCTGGACCAGGCCCGTTCCGCTCGTCGACGTGCTCCGCGCCGCCGCCTCCGAGGTGGAGCAGTACGAGCGCATCGAACTCGCCGCGGTGCCGTCGGCCGAGGTCGCCGGCCGCGTCGTCAACGACCTCGTCCACCTGCTCGCCGAGCTGCTGGAGAACGCCACCTCGTTCTCCAGCCCGCAGACCCGCGTCCGGGTCACCGGCCACGCGCTGCCGGACGGCCGCGTGCTGGTCGAGATCCACGACACCGGCATCGGCCTGAGCCCCGACGACCTCTCCGAGATCAACGAGCGCCTCGCCAACCCGCCGACGGTGGACGTCTCGGTCTCCCGCCGCATGGGCCTCTTCGTGGTCGGTCGCCTCTCGCTGCGCCACGGCATCCGCATCCAGCTCCGCCCCAGCGACTCCGGCGGCACCACCGCGCTGGTCATGCTCCCGGTGGACGTCACCAACTCCGGCGAGCGCCGCGGCGCCGGCCGCCCCGGACCCGCCCAGGGCAAGCAGCAGCGCGGGGTCGCCCCGACGCCGCGTCAGCAGCGCCAGATGCCGCCCGGCCGTCAGGGCGGTCCGGCCGCGCTCGGCCAGGGCCCGGCCGCCGGTGCCCCGCAGGGCGGCCGCCCGCAGCTCGGCCAGGGCGGTCCGGCCGCTCCGGCGGGTCCGGGGGCGCAGGCAGGTCCGGGTGCGCCCGGCGGCCGCGCCGGCGGTCTGCCGACCCGCCAGGTCGGCAAGGCGCTGCGCGAGAACCCGGTCGTGCCGAACCAGGGCCAGGGCCAGGGCCGACGCGGCCAGCAGCCCGCGCAGCCCAAGCAGGCACAGCAGCAGCCGCAGCAGCAGGCACAGCAGCCGCCGCAGCAGCAGTCGCCCCAGGGCGGGCTGCCGCAGCGCACCCCGGGCCGTCAGGGTCCGCCGCAGGCCGGCCAGGACGGCCTGCCCCGCCGCGGCCGCCAGCAGCAGCCCGGCCAGCAGCCCGGCCAGCCGCAGCCCGGTCAGGAGCGGCCGCGCCCCGGTGGCGAGTTCGACGGCGCTCCCGGTCCCCGGACCGGCGAGCAGCCCCAGCACGGCCGCCCCGGCGGTCCCGGTGCTCCGCAGCAGGGCGCCCGTCCGGGCAACCGTCCGCAGGACGGCCTGCCGCAGCGCGCCCCCGGCCGTCAGGGTCCCGGTGCGCCGGGCGGCCCCGGTGCGCCGGGTGCTCAGGGTGCCCCCGGCCGGCCCGGTGCCCAGGGCCCGCGCCGTCCGCAGCGCCCCGGCCCGGACGCGCCGCAGCGCGACCGCCAGCCGCAGCAGCAGGCCCCGCAGCAGCCCCAGCCGCTGCCGTCGGCCGAGCCGGCGCCGGTGGAGAGCACCCAGCAGTTCGCCCGCCCGCGCTTCGAGGCCAGCCAGATCGACCCGCGCGACCCGCTGGGCCTCGGCCTGGTCGAGCCGGTGCTGCCGAACGTGCCGAACCCGGCGCGTCCGGAGCCGGTGCGCCAGGAGCAGGCCCCGCAGCAGCAGCCGCCGCAGCTGCCGTACCAGGAGCCGATGGCCCTGCCGACCGGCCCGTCCGCGGCCGCCGGCCAGCAGCAGCAGCAGGAGCAGGGGCAGCCGCGGTCCTACCAGCCGCGCCGTCCCGGCACCTCCTCGCCGGAGTTCCTGGAGCAGGCCCCGCAGCAGCAGGCTCCCCAGCAGCAGGCCCCGCAGCAGGCCCCGCAGCAGCGGGCTCCGCAGCAGCCGCCCCGCCAGCAGCAGCCCCAGCAGCAGCGCCAGGCCCAGCCGCAGCAGGCCCAGCAGCAGCCGCAGCAGCCGCAGCAGCCGGGTGCCGACGACGCGCCGTGGCGTCCGTCCGCGAACGACGAGCGCTGGCGCCGGGCCGAGCAGGTCCGCGAGCCCTCGACCAACGGCGTCACCATGTCGGGCCTGCCCCGACGGACCCCGCAGGCCAACCTGGTCTCCGGCACCGCCGAGGCCTCGCCGCTGACCGGTCCCCAGGTCTCCCGGGCCCCCGAGGAGGTCCGCGGCCGACTGACCAACCTGCGCCGCGGCATCCAGCAGGGCCGCCGGGCCGGGGCCGAACAGGCCGCCAACCCGCCGGGGCTCCAGCATGGTGCCCAGCAGCCCGGATTCGATAGTTTCGGTGGCCGGAGCGACGGCAACGGCGCAGATCACCAGGAGCGTTGAGTTGAACCAGATGAGCCAGGCCGCACAGAACCTGAACTGGCTGATCACCAATTTCGTGGACAACACCCCCGGGGTGTCCCACACCGTGGTGGTCTCCGCGGA
>NZ_JBIWNL010000081.1:0-4251 GCF_044767225.1 Kitasatospora sp. NPDC101447 | reverse complement strand
ACCTCGGCGCCCTCGTTCGCCTCCGCGATCCGCAGCGCCTGCTCCACGCCGTACTCGTCCAGCTCCGACAGGAGGCCGTCCACGCCCTCCCGGTCCGTGGTGTGGTCGTCCGCGAAACGACGGTCACCCGTCGCGTCCGGCACGTACTTCACACAGACAACGATCCTCAAGCTCACGGCCTTGTCTCCTGTACTGGTCTCGTCCGGCGGCTGCGGCTGTGCAAGCGGGCGCGAACACGGAACACACCCGCTCCGGGCAGCGAATTCCCGTGCCGGTCCGGAACTTCCTGGCAGCATACTCGCCGGTAGCCCAGTGGTCACTACTGGCCAGTAGCTTACGCCGGGCACCCGCGCCCGCCGCCTGCGCCCATCCTGCCCCAGGCGGGGGCCGACTCCACCCGACGGGGCGGACCAACCGCGACCGGATTCCGCCCCGGCGGGGAACCGCAGCCACGGGTCGACACCCCGACGGGGATTCCTCAGACCGCCTGACCGAGCGCCGCGATCACGTCCGCCTTGCGCGGCTGCCCCGCCGCCCGGCGCACCACCCGGCCGTCCGCGTCCAGCACCAGGACGGTCGGCGTCCGCCGGATCTCCAGGCGGCGGGCCAACTCCAACCGCGCCTCGGTGTCCACCTCGACGTGCTCGACCCCCTCGACCATGCCCGCCACCTCGGCGAGCACCCGCCGGGTGGCCCGGCAGGGCTGGCAGAAGACCGTCGAGAACTGCACCAGCGTCGCCCGCGAGCCGAGCGGCCCGCCCAGCTCGGCCTCCGACAGCCGTACCGTCCCGTCCTTGGAGCCCACCCTCATCCTTCCGTCGTGCCAGGCCCGCAGCAGCCCGAACGTGGTCGCCAGCGCCAGCACGACGACGCACACCACCAGCCCGGTCATCCCCCCAGTCTGCGCCAGCCCGGGCGGCCCCCGAAAGACGGTCGACCGCCCGGGGCGGGCCGCGTACGATCGGCCGGTGGACTCCGAGCGCTCCTCACCGCCGTTGCCGACCGCCCGCCGCGTCACCGCCCCGGGCCGGGCCATCGACCTCCGCAGTCGCTGACGCCCCAGTCGCCACCGCCCGCCGCTGCCGCCCGTCGCGACCCCTCCGGAGCCCCCGTGCAGACCGACCCCCGCGGTCCCCGCTTCTCCGCCGCGCTCACCTCGGCCGTCCTGATCGTCGTCCTCCTCACCGGCAGCAGCGCCCTCCTCGCCGGCCAGGCCGTGGTCTTCGCCCTCGGGGCCCTCGGCGGCTTACGCCTCTCCCCGTACGACTGGATCTTCCGGATCCTCGTCCTGCCCCGGCTGGCCCCGCCCTCCGAGACCGAGGACGAACGGCCGCTGCGCTTCGGCCAGGGGATCCTCATGGTGTTCGCCGCGATCGGCGTACTCGGCCACGTGACCGGGGTGACCTGGCTCGGCCTGCTGGCCACCTCGGCCGGCCTCGCCGCCGCCTTCCTCAACGCCGCCTTCGGCTACTGCGTCGGCTGCGAGCTCTATCCGGTCGTCCGGCGCGCCCAGGGCCGCCTCACCGCCGGGGCCTGACCCGGCCGCCACCACCGGCCCGCCCCCTGCGGCCCGCTCCCACGACAGCCAAGCCCGGGCAGCGGAAAAGTTCCCGTAGTAATTCATCACGGAGATCACACCGGGAAAATCGGCTTGACCGCACGCCTCAGGTGACAGCAGGCACTCGTTCGGGGGATCATCTCCGTGAATCACCCGTGACCGCCGCGGCGTGCCGTGCTCCGGTCGGCACCGGCCGCGCAACGTCGCGGGACCCCGCCGAACCGGGCTCCGGCCCGTGGAAGTCAGGACTGACCGTGGCAGAGTTCGTGTACCCGCCGGTGATCGGCGCCGCACTCACCGCCTTCCGCGCGCTCGACGTGCGGATCAAGATCGTGGGCGCCGAACACATCCCCGCCAGGGGGGGAGCGGTACTGGTCAGCAATCACATCAGCTACCTGGACTTTCTCTTCGCCGGCCTCGGCGCCTACCGCGGCGGCCAGCGCAAGACCCGCTTCATGGCCAAGGACGACGTCTTCAAGCACCGGATCTCCGGCCCGCTGATGCGCGGCATGAAGCACATCCCGGTGGACCGCGCCGACGGCCAGCCCGCGTACGAGGCCGCCGTGCGCGCCCTCAAGGCCGGCGAGGTCGTCGGGGTGTTCCCCGAGGCGACGATCAGCCGCTCGTTCATGCTGAAGAAGTTCAAGACCGGCGCTGCCCGGATGGCCGCCGACTCCGGCGCCCCGCTGCTGCCCGTCGTCCTCTGGGGCACCCAGCAGCTCTGGACCAAGGGCCGCCCGAAGACCCTGACCAAGCGCCACGTCCCGGTGACGATCATGATCGGCGAACCGATTCACCTCGGGCCGGACGACAAGCCCGTCATGGTCACCAGAAGACTCCGCGCCGCCATGAGCGAGATGCTCGACCAGGCCCAGCGCGAGTACCCCGGCAAGCCCTCCGGCCCGGACGACACCTGGTGGCTGCCCGCCCAGCTCGGCGGAACGGCGCCCACCCTGGAGGTCGCCGAGGCCGAGGACGAGGCGGAGGCCCTCGCCAAGGCCGAGCGCCGCGCCGCCCGGGGCTGACCCCTCCCGCCTCCCGCTGCTCCGTCCGCACTCCGGCCCGATCCTCCGCACGGTTGTTCCCCGCGGCCACTCCGCGGGGTTACTCCATGCGGCCGAGCGAACGCGATCCGTCGCGTGTCGCCCGGCGCTCGACACCCTCGCTCTGACACAGTGACAGCTCCTTTCAGGGGCCTTCGTCCTGAATCGGCGACGGGGGCACACGTCGATGCGGTCGGCAAGGATCGCAGAGGTCGGAGGCGGAGATGGCACGGATCACCGGCACAGGGCAGTCACCCACGAGCAGGGCCCGCACCCGCGCAAGCGCAGGTGCGGGCCTTCTGCTTCTGGGTGCCCTGCTCACCGGCTGCGGGGCCGAGCCCGGGGAGATCCCCCTCTCGGAGATCCGGCCGGAGTCCCCCACCGCGACCCCCGAGCCGACGTCCGCCGTGGTCGACGCAGCAGCGGGAGCACCCGCCGCAGTCACTGCGCACAACGGACTGATCGTCAGCCGGGCCTACACCGACACCTCCCGCAGCACCAGCGCCATCGTCACCCTCGCACCCGACGGCAGCGGCCAGCACCAGATCACCCAGCCCCCGGACCGCGCGCGCGACGACCGCCCCGACTGGTCCCCCGACGGCACCACCGTCGCCTTCGACCGCACCGACCCACAGAGCGGCGTCGCCCGCCTCTGGACGGTCGCCACCTCCGGAGAGGGCGCCCACCAGATCAGCCAGCTCTGCGACAGCTCCAGCGGCGGCGCCGACTGCGCCAACGAGGACGAACGCGCCCCCGCCTTCTCCCCCGACGGCAAGCAGCTCGCCTTCAGCCGCACCTGGGGCGCCCAGGACCCGGCCGACAAGACCCGTTCCCAGTACTCGGACCTCTACCTGATGAGCCCCGAGGGCACCGACGTCCAGCGGCTCACCTTCCTCACCAACGACAAGCCCTACTCCGGCTCGGTCAGCAACCCCAGCTGGTCCCCCGACGGCAAGCAGCTCACCTTCGAGTACCGCACCAGCGCCACCGGACAGCCCGCCAACAGCCGCGCCATCTACGTCGTGAGCGCGGACGGCACCGGGCTCCGTCAGCTCACCCCCTGGGAACTGCGCGCCGGCGACCGCGCCGACTGGTCCCCCGACGGCACCCGGATCCTCTTCACCACCTACCCGGCCGGCCCCGAGAACGCCCCCGGCGGCGGCATCTACACCATCCACCCCGACGGCACCGCCGTCGGCGCCCTCACCCCCGCGCCCTCCGACGCCTTCTACGGAGCCGCCGCCTTCGCCCCCGACGGTCAGTCCATCGTCTTCGCCCAGGCTCCCGCGGGCGCCGGCGCCGACCTGTACAGCATGCGGCCGGACGGCACCGGCGTCGCCCGCCTCACCACCACCGCCGACAAGTGGCTCAACCGTCCGGCCTGGGGCACCGCCGAACTCCCCGCCGCACCGGCTGCCACGGCCGGAGCCACGGCCGAGGCAGCCGGGCCCGCGGCCCAGGCACAGGGACAGCAGCCGACGGAGGAACCGCAGTCCGACGACGAGTGAACCGACGGCCAAAAGGGCCCGGAAACGCGAAGAACCCCCATCCGGATTCCGGATGGGGGTTCTTCAGCAATGATTGTTCGGCGGCGTCCTACTCTCCCACAGGGTCCCCCCTGCAGTACCATCGGCGCTGTGAGGCTTAGCT
>NZ_JBIWNL010000080.1:0-4851 GCF_044767225.1 Kitasatospora sp. NPDC101447 | reverse complement strand
GGTTCGAACCCTGCACCAGCCACAGGATAGAAAACAGCCCCTGATCTGCGGAAACGCAGATCAGGGGCTGTTTTGTCGTATTCGAACACCGGCAATGCCGGATGGTCCTTTCGAGCGGTTTGGTCTCACCTCGTCCTGCCTGAATCCCAGCGCGCGCAGATGGGTGCAGGCGGGTGTACTTATTGCACATCGCTTGCAATTACGTGCATGAGGCAGCAGAGTGGGGAGCCGGGGGTGGGAGTCCTTCGACCGAGCTGATCGTCTTCCCAACCGGCGCCCGCCGGGACAACGGCTCACCCCACCCCCGCCAACAGCCCCTCCGGGCAGGACGACGGGCACGTCAAGGGCCCGTCAAAGCCGCTCGTGGCCGCGTCAGGAACGCGTAGGGGCCGGGGGAGAGCCGGGAACGCGGACCGCAGGATCGGAGCAACTACCGATCGCGGAGGTTCCGTCCGATGTCCAGCGCCACCACGACCCCGGCCGTCAGGGCCGATGAGCCGCCCGATACCGGCGCGGGCGACGAGCGGTACCGGCTCAGCGCGCTCGGCGGACTGGCGGCGCTCTCACTGGACGCGATGGCCTCGGTCGCGTACGGGCCGGAGTCGATCGTTCTGGTGTTGGCCGCTGCCGGCGGGTACGGGCTGGGCTTCACGCTGCCGGTCACCGCCGCGATCGCGGTGCTGCTGGCGGTGCTGGTGGCGTCCTACCGGCAGGTGATCGCGGCGTTCCCGGACGGTGGCGGCTCCTACGCCGTCGCCAAGGCGCACCTGGGCCGCCGGACGGCGCTGACCGCGGCCGCCTCGCTGGTGATCGACTACGTCCTGAACGTCGCCGTCTCGGTCACCGCCGGCGTGGCCGCGCTGACCTCGGCCGTGCCGGGCCTGTACGACCGGCGGGTCTGGCTCTGCCTGGGCGTGCTCGCGCTGGTCACCGCGGTGAACCTGCGCGGGATCGCCGAGTCGGCGCGCTGGTTCATGGCGCCGACGGCCGTCTTCGTCCTCGCCATCATGGCGATCATCGTGGTCGGCCTCTTCCGGGACGCCCCGGTCAGCACCGCGGCGGCCGCCGGGCATGCCTCGGTGCTCGCCGAGAACGCCACCGCCGTCGGCGCGCTGCTGCTGCTCAAGGCCTTCGCGGCCGGGTGCTCCGCGCTGACCGGCGTCGAGGCGGTGGCCAACGCCGTCCCCTCCTTCCGCACCCCGCGGGTCAGACGCGCCCAGCACACCGAGGTCGCGCTCGGCGCCCTGCTCGGCGTGATGCTGATCGGGCTGGCCGTGCTGATCGGCCGCTTCCACCTCCAGCCCGTCGAGGGCGTCACCGTCCTCGCCCAGCTCGCCGACGCCTCGCTCGGCCACGGCATCGGCTTCTACGTCGTCCAGTTCGCCACCGTGGTCCTGCTCGGCCTGGCCGCCAACACCTCCTTCGGCGGCCTGCCGGTGCTGCTCGACCTGCTCGCCCGGGACAACCACCTCCCGCACGTCTTCGCCCTGCGCGCCGACCGCCAGGTGTACCGCTACGGCGTGCTCTTCCTGGCCGCGGTGTCGGCGGCGCTGCTGATCGGCTCCGGCGGGGACGTCAACAGCCTGGTACCGCTGTTCTCGATCGGCGTCTTCGTCGGCTTCACCGTCTGCCAGGTCGGCATGGTCCGGCACTGGCTGCTGCACCGCCCGCCCGGATGGCGGGGCAAGACCGCGCTGAACGGCTTCGGCGCGCTGCTCACCGGCGTCGCGGCGCTGGTCGTCACCGGCACCAAGTTCACCGAGGGCGCCTGGGGCATCGTGCTGGCCCTGCCGCTGCTGGTGCTGCTGTTCGAGGCGATCCACCGCAGCTACGCGCGGATCGGCGAACGCCTGGAGCTGGGCCGCGTCCCCGGCCCGGTGACCAGACAGCGCAGCCTGGTCGTCGTCCCGGTCACCGCGATCACCCGGCTCACCCGGGACGGCCTGTCCGCCGCGCTCTCGCTCGGCGACGAGGTCATGGCGGTCACCGTGGTCCTCGAACCGGCCGCGGCCGAGGCGCTGCGCCGCGACTGGGAGCTGTGGCAGCCGGGGGTGCCGCTGGTGGAGATCCCGGACGACCACCGCCGGTTGGGGAGGCCGATCGCCGACTTCGTCAACGAGCTCGGGGCGGAGCACGCCTACGACCGGCTGACCGTGCTGATCCCCGAGGTGGAGCCCGCCCACTGGTGGCAGCGGGCGCTGCAGAACCGGCGCGGTGCGGTGATCGACCGCGCCCTGCGCCGGCACACCGACGCCGTGGTCTGCCGACTGCGGATGCGGATGTGACCAGCGGCGGAACCCGCGGAAGGCCCCGGACGGCACCCTGCCGACCGGGGCCTTCCGCCGTTCCGTCACCCCTGCGCGTCAAGGTCGCGTCAACGCGGCGCCATCACCCGTATGGAGGGCGTCAGGGCCCGATAACGCGCCCGTGACGGCTGGTTTGCTGCATCTGCCGGCCGTCCGCCGGCGCCGCGCGAGCCCCTCGGCTCCGGTCGCGGCATCTCCCGAACCACGCTGGTGGAGCCCATGTCCGATCTCATCTACGTCGGTGTCACGGTCGCCGTGTTCGCCGTCATCGCCCTGATCGCGCGGGGGGTGGAGAAGCTGTGAGCGCCGAGAACGTCGCTGGTCTGATCGTGGCCGTCGCCCTCGTCGGCTATCTCGTCGTGGCGCTGATCTTCCCGGAGAAGTTCTGACATGGGATCCACTCTCGCGGGCTGGATGCAGGCCCTCGCCCTCGTCGGCGCGCTGGCCCTGTGCTACCGCCCGCTCGGCGACTACATCGCCAAGCTCCTCACCACCTCCAAGCACCTCAGAGTCGAGCGCGGCATCTACAAGGTGATCGGCGTCGACGGTGACGCCGATCAGCGCTGGCCGGTGTACCTGCGTTCGGTGCTGGCCTTCTCGGCCGTCTCCGTGCTCTTCCTGTACGGCCTGATCCGCCTGCAGGGCTACCTGCTGCTCAACCTGGGTGTCCAGCAGATGGAGGGCCACCAGGCCTGGAACACGGCGATCTCGTTCGTCACCAACACCAACTGGCAGTCGTACGCCGGCGAGTCCGCGATGGGCCACCTGGTGCAGATGGCCGGCCTGGCGGTGCAGAACTTCGTCTCCGCGGCCGTGGGCATCGCGATCGTGGCGGCGTTGATCCGGGGCTTCACCCGCAACAGGACCGACCGGGTCGGCAACTTCTGGGTGGACCTGGTCCGGATCAACCTGCGGCTGCTGCTGCCGATCGCCTTCGTGTTCGCCCTCGTTCTGGTGGCGAACGGTGTGATCCAGAACTTCCACGGCTTCCACGAGGTGACCAACCTCGCGGGTGACGTCCAGAAGATCCCGGGCGGCCCGGTGGCCTCCCAGGAGGTCATCAAAGAGCTGGGCACCAACGGCGGCGGTTTCTTCAACGCCAACTCGGCGCACCCGTTCGAGAACCCGACCGGGTTCACGAACTGGCTGGAGATCTTCCTGATCCTGCTGATCCCGTTCGCGCTGCCGCGGGCCTTCGGCCGGATGGTCGGCGACAACCGCCAGGGCTACGCGATCGCCGCGGTGATGGGCCTGTTCTGGGTCGCCTCGGCGGCCCTGATCACCTTCGCGGAGTCGCAGCACTCCGGCACGGCCCTGCAGGCCGCGGGTGCGGCGATGGAGGGCAAGGAGCAGCGGTTCGGCATCGCCGCGTCGGGCCTGTTCGCCGCCTCGACGACGCTGACGTCGACCGGTGCGGTGAACTCCTTCCACGACTCGTTCACGCCGTTCGGCGGCGGGATCACGATCTTCAACATGATGTTGGGCGAGATCGCGCCCGGCGGCACCGGCTCCGGCCTGTACGGCATGCTCGTGCTGGCGGTCGTCGCGGTGTTCGTGGCCGGTCTGATGGTCGGGCGCACTCCCGAGTACCTGGGCAAGAAGCTCGGCGGCCGGGAGATGAAGTTCGCCTCCCTCTACATCCTCACCACCCCGGCGATCGTACTGGTGGGCACGGGTGTGGCGATGGCCCTGCCGGGCGAGCGGGCCGGGATGCTCAACTCGGGCGCCCACGGCTTCTCGGAGGTGCTGTACGCCTTCACCTCCGCCGCCAACAACAACGGCTCGGCCTTCGGCGGCATCACGGTCAACACCGACTGGTACGACACGGCGCTCGGCCTGGCGATGGTCTTCGGCCGTTTCCTGCCGATCGTCTTCGTCCTGGCGCTGGCGGGCTCGCTGGCCCAGCAGCAGCCGGTGCCGGCCACTCCGGGCACCCTGCCCACCCACAAGCCGCTGTTCGTGGGCCTGCTGTCGGGCGTGATCCTGATCGTCGTCGGCCTCACCTACTTCCCGGCCCTGGCCCTCGGGCCGCTCGCGGAAGGTCTCACCTCCTGATGTCCACCCCAACGCTCAACCCCGCTCCGGCCGACACGGCCGCGCCCGCCGCGCCGCACAGAGTGTCGAGCGGCCTCCTCGACCCGAAGCTCATCCTCACGTCGCTCCCCGACGCGGTGAAGAAGCTCGACCCCCGGGTGATGGTCAAGAACCCGGTGATGTTCGTGGTCGAGGTGGGATCGGTGGTCACCACGATCTCCGCGATAGCCGACCCGTCCGTGTTCGCCTGGGCCATCACCGTGTGGCTCTGGCTCACCACGGTCTTCGCCAACCTGGCCGAGGCCGTCGCCGAGGGCCGCGGCAAGGCCCAGGCCGACACCCTGCGCAAGACCAAGACCGAGAGCGTCGCCCGCCGCCTCACCGACTGGCCGGCCACGCAGGACGAGGAGGAGGTCCCCGGCACCGCACTCCGGCTCGGCGACCACGTCGTCGTGGAGGCCGGGCAGGTCATCCCCGGTGACGGCGACGTCGTCGAGGGCGTCGCGTCCGT
>NZ_JBIWNL010000079.1:0-4953 GCF_044767225.1 Kitasatospora sp. NPDC101447 | reverse complement strand
CCCCCCCCCCCCCCCCCCCCCCCCCCCCCCCCCCCCCCCCCCCCCCCCCCCCGGGCCCGATGCCGCCCCGGGGCAAATATGTAGACCGGTCGCCATAATCCAGCCCGCGCCGAACCATCGCATTGCACAGAAAGTCGACCAGGCCGACTTTTCGCGCGCTGCGCCGGGATCCGGCGGGAGAATATGTAGACCGAGCATCATAATCTTGCCCCCCATGAACACGGGGGGGACGCACAGGAAGTCGACCAGACCGACTTCTCGTGCGCCGCCCAGCCCTGGCGCCTGGCGCCCGCTGGATATGTAGACCGGTCGGCATAATTCACCCCGGCCAACATGTGGGAGTACGCGAGAAGTCGACCAGGCCGACTTCTCACTCGGGTCGCTCGGGCCGCCACCCGGGCCAGCTATGTAGACCGGTCGTCATAATCCGATAGCGGCGATCACCACGGTGCACAGGAAGTCGGCCGGTCCGAATTCTCACGCATCGCGCGGGCCTGGCAGGCGTGCGCCCCGCGAAGTATGTAGACCGGTCTTCATAATCCTTCCCTGCGCGGCGCGCGGGCAGGCGGCTTGGGCAGGCGGCTTGGGCCTGCGTCGGCGGGCGATCGCCGGGGGCCTGCATCGGGGGCCGGCGTCGGGGGGCATGCGTCGGGGGACGCCCGTCAGGTGCGGTGGATCGGGGGGACCTGGTAGGTGCCGTCCAGGACCGGGGGTTCGGGCTGGTAGAGGCGGATGATGGGGCGGAACTCGCCGGGCGGGACGGGGAGCCAGTTGGCGGCGGCGGTCGGGTCCTCGGGTTGGTCGTGCTGGAGGGCCAGGGTGAGCGAGCCGTCGGCGCCGTAGACCAGGCCCGGGGTGCGGTCGCCGATCGAGTAGCGGTCGATCGGGTTCTCCACCAGGTAGTAGTCCGGGACGGAGTACATCGTGACGGACCAGAACGCCTCGGCCGGGGGCAGCCGGTCGAAGCGCAGCGTGTAGTTGTTGGCGCCGCTGAGGGGGCGGCCGTCGGAGTCGTCGTAGGTCATCGCGTACGAGGCCTCGTAGGCGTGGTTGCCCCAGAGGCCGGCCCGGGCGGCGGCGGCGCGGCTGAGGTAGGCGGCGCGGCGGTCGGGGATCCGCCACTCGGGGTCGTCCAGGGTGCCGGGCCCGAGGTGGTCGGTGTTGTAGTCGAAGAGGTGGAGCGCCGAGCGCCACTCCCCGGGCGGGTGGTCCTCCGGCGGGCGGGTGGCGTCCTCGACCCGTTCGCGGCCGGCGGCCAGGCCCTTGGCCAGGGAGAGCGTCCACTCGGGGACGGCGGCCCGGTACGGCGAGGCGCCGTCGTCCAGCAGGCCGAGCGGGGCGAAGCGCCGCTGGTACTCGATGTCCCCGGTGGCCGGCGGGAAGGCCTGCATCCACACCCGCAGGCGTTCGAAGAAGGCCAGCCGCTCGGGGACGTCCGGGTCGGGCTCGGGCAGTCCGGCGACGAGGCCACCGGGCTCCAGCGGTTCCAGGACGAGGGCCGACTGCAGGGCCCTGACCCGGGGCAGGTCCTCCGGGCCGGTGCAGGCGAAGCGGCCGACCACGGTGCCGACGGTGGTCGGCAGCTCGATCACCCGGTTCGGGTCGGACGGGGTGCCGTGCCAGCCGGGCGGGACGATCAGCCAGGTCTGCGCGCCGGTGCCGGTGGCCCGGCGGCCGAGGTAGGCGACGTTGTCCGTCCAGGCGTCGATGACCTGCAGCACGTAGTAGGAGCCTGCGGTGTCCGGGACGTGCAGGACCTGCGGGCCCTCGGAGAGGTCGAGCTGGGCGATCGAGTAGATCGTGTCGTTGTTGACCGAGACGAAGTCGTCGGCCGGGCCGGCCAGCCGGGTGGCGTGGCTGAAGTCGTTGAACGGCGCCGCCGGCAGGGTGCCCAGGCCGCCCCTGGTGAAGCGCTCGACCATGGTGAGGCCGGCGACCAGCGGGTAGCCGTAGACGTACGCGTCGGCGGCCAGGGCCTCCAGCTCGGGCTGATTCATCGGGGGTCCTTCGTACGGTCGGTCGGCACGGGTCGGAGTCGGCAGGGATCGAGGTCAGGCGGGTCGGGGTCAGCGGGGTCGGGGTCAGCGCGGGTCGAGCGGCGGGAGCCGCCAGCGGCCGTCGAGGACGACCGGGTCCGGCCCGTAGAGCCGGAGCACGACGGTGAACGGGCCGTCCGGGGCGGGCAGCCAGTTGGCGGAGTGGTCGGCGGCGGCGGGTCGCTTGTGCTGGACGTAGAGGGTCAGTCCGCCGTCCGGGTCGCGGACCAGGCCGGGGGTGCGGTCGCCGATCGCGTAGCGGTCCAGGGTGTTGTCGACCAGCCGGTGGTCCGGCAGCGCGTACAGAGTGGCGGACCAGCCGGAGCGGGCCGGCGGCAGCGCGTCCGGCGCGAAGCGGATGACGTGGTCGTGGTCGGCGGCGTCCGGTGGGCGGCGGCCCGCACTGTCCGCTTCCCAACGGCCGTACCAGGCTTCCTCGGTGGGGAGCCCGTGGAGTTCGGTCGCGGCGCCGACGGCCTGCCGGAGGAAGTCCGCGCCGATCCGGTCCCGGGTGCCGAACAGCCCGGTGCGGTCGCGGAGTCCGGCGATGGCGTGCGTCAGCTGAGCCCGGCCGTCGGCGATGCCGCGTTCGATCTCGGTGCGCAGTTCCAGCGGGAGGGTGGCGGGCTCGAACTCGCCGCGGCCGTCGACGCCGAGGTCCACGAGGCGGCCGCGCAGGTCGGTCTCGGCGGGCGGCAGCGGGACGGGGCCGGCCGCCGGGAAGAAGCCGAGCAGGAAGTCGAGGAAGGCGAGGAACTCAAGGCCGTCCGGGACCTCCTCGCGCCAGACCGGCCAGACCGGATCCGGTGCGGGCGGCGGCGCGGGCGTTCCGGCGTACTCGTGCAGCGGGCGCAGGCGGTACTGCTCCTGGACGGCGGCGAGTTCGGCGACCTCGGCGGGGGTGTTCCCGGTCAGCCGGGTGCGGCCGAGGATGCCGACCAGTCGGGTGGCGGTGCGGATCACGCTGCGGATGCCGGGTGGGGGCTCGCCCCGCCAGTCGGGGCCGGCTACCAGGTGGTCGCCGGCCTCCGGGCCGGTGGTCCGGGAACCGATGAAGCCGGCGTACACGGTGTCCAGTTCCTGCACCGGGAGGACGCGGTAGCGGTCCTCGGCGGGGACGGTGAGCACCCAGGGTTCGGTGCGCAGGTCGAGCCAGGCCCGGGAGTACGGCGTGTCCCCGGCCTCGTCGCCGAGGACGGTGGCGGTGGCGGTGGCGGTGGAGGTGGCGGTGACGGTGTCGGTGGAGGTGGCGACAGCGACGGCGACGGCGACGGCGGTGCCCGTGGTACCGGCGGCGGCGAGGGTGACACCGGGGGCCTCGGCCGGCGTGTCGGCAGGGGTGGGCGGCTGCGGACGGTGGCGGAAGACCCCGAAGCCGCCGACGTACGAGGGGTCCGCGTCGTCCAGGGCCTGGGCGTACAGGGCACGGTAGGTGCGCAGGATCGGTTGGGCGCGGATCCAGGCTTCGGCGGCGGTCGCGCGGACGGTGGCCGGGTCCACGAGTGCCGGGTTGACCATGCTGTCGCTCTCCCAGTGCCGAATCAGTCCACTGTCGAATCAGTCCGAATCTCCACAGACCGCTACAGATCGGATGCTAAGTGGGCCGGGAGGGGGCGGCACGTCGGATCGGACGCCCGTCGGCACCGCCACGGTGCGCCCCGCACCGGGCCCGCACCGGACCCGCACCGGGCCCGCACCGGGCCCGCACCGCAGGATCTGCCCTGCGCTAATCCGGGCGTACGGGTGGAACGACTGGGAGAGGGTGGGCGGTATGAAGATCCTCCTGCTCGGCGGCTCGTCCTTCCTCGGCCGGGCCTACGCCGCCGAGGCCCTGTCCCGGGGCCACCTGGTGACCACCTTCAACCGCGGCCGCAGCGCCACCGACCTGCCCGGAATCGAGGCCGTCCGGGGCGACCGCGACAACGCCGAGGACATCGCCCGGCTGGTCGACGGCCGCCACTGGGACGCCGTCGTCGACACCTCCGCCCAGCAGCCCTCCCAGGCCGCGCTCACCGCGGACCTGCTGCGCGACCGAGCCGGCCACTACACCGTCGTCTCCTCCGTACACGCCTTCGCCGACTGGCCCGACCGGGTGATCGACGAGGACTCCCCGCTGCACCCCTGCCCCGCCGACACCCCGCCCGACCAGCCGTTCAGCCCGGCCCTGAAGGCCGGCTGCGAGCGTGCGGTGCTGGAGGTCTTCGGCGCCGAGCGCTCGCTGGTCCTCAACAGCGGGCTGCTCATCGGGCCGTACGAGATCGGCGGCCGGCTGCCCTGGTGGCTGGAGCGGATGGCGCGCGGCGGCCGGGTGCTCGCCCCGGGGGACCCGCAGCGGACCATGCAGGTGATCGACGTCCGGGACTTCGCCGTCTTCGGGCTGGACCTGCTGACGGCCCGGACGGCGGGGCGGTTCCTCACCACGGCGCCGCCCGGACGGCTGAGCTTCGGCGAGTGGCTGGAGACCTGCCGGGCGGTCGCGGGCGCCGTGGACACCGAGTTGGTCTGGGTCCCGGACGCGAAGCTGCTCGCCGATGGGCCGGACCGGGTCGAGCCGTGGAGTGAACTCCCGCTCTGGGCCCCGGACCTGCCCGAGCTGACCGGCATCTGGCTCGCCGACACGAACCGGGCGGAGGCCGCCGGGCTGTGCTGCCGGCCGTTCGCCGAGACGGCCCGGGACACCTGGGAGTGGCTGCGGGAACGCGGGCCCGCCGAGGACACCGACGCCGACGGGCGCAAGGGCCGGCCGGGCGCAGCCGTGCGGCAGGGCATCGAACCCGCCAAGGAGCGCAGGCTGTTGGCCGCCCTGGGGTAGGCCGACGGCCGGCCCGGGCCGGGGGGGGGGGGGGGGGGGGGGGCCCCCCCCCCCCCCCCCCCCCCCCCCCCCCCCCCCGCCCCCCGGGGCGCCCCCCCCCCGCCC
>NZ_JBIWNL010000078.1:0-6081 GCF_044767225.1 Kitasatospora sp. NPDC101447 | reverse complement strand
TGGGAGAGTAGGACGCCGCCGAACAATCATTGCTGAAGAACCCCCATCCGGATTCCGGATGGGGGTTCTTCGCGTTTCCCGGGACTTTCTCCCGGCGTGCTTTCCCGGAAATCCGATGATCTGGTGTTGCTTCAACCGCGCAGGTGGTCCTAGGTCCACCTCGGGATTGGGGTACCACGGCCAGTGTGGGTGGCGGGCGGTTCGTGAACACTGAGGGAGGACGATCGGTACCGGCATCAGGAGCTTCCCGTGACAACAGCGAGTCGTACGAGCGGCACGTCCGTACGTGCTCAGGCCCGGACGGCCTTCGTGGCCGGCGGTGAGGGGCTGGCCCGGCTTGCGGTGGTGGTGCTCGCCGCGGTGCCCGGGACGGTGCTGCCGCTGGGTGCCGCGATCATCGCGGGCGTGGTGACGTCCCAGTTGCTGGAGGCCTACGACCTCCAGGTCTTCTTCGCCCTCCTGGCGGGAGTGGCCGTCGGGGCCGTCGTGGCCGCCAACAACATCCGCCGCACCGCGAACCGTACGCGGGGACTGCTGGAGCGCTGGTTCGGGATCCGCCTTCCTGCGGTCTACGGACCGATGCCGGGGCTGGAGTTGGACGACCGCGGGCACTGGTGGACGGGGTACTCGTACCACCGCTCGCAGACGGTGGCGAAGTACGCACAGCTGGTCCACTGGGGCCTGCGGGACAGCACCACCCGCGGTGAGTTGACCTGGCTCGCCGTGAACCCGTTCCTGACGCTGGCCCTGGCCGGGCCGGTGGCCGCCCTGCTCGTGGTGGGGGCGGCCTACACCCTGGCGGGGCCGGTTCCGTCGGCCGGGTTCGGGCCGCTGAGCGCGCGCTCGGTGTCGATCCTGCTGAGCGGCGGGCTCGGGGCCGCCATGATCGTCGTCGGGATACTCATGGCACCGTTCGCGGTGCGTGCGTACGCGGAGGCGGCCCGCCGGGTGCTGGACCGGGACGGCCGGGCGACGCACGCCCAGCTGACCAGGCGGGTGGCCGAGTTGACCGAGACGCGGGCGGACGCGGCGGGCAACCAGGCGGCCGAGCTGCGGCGGATCGAACGGGACCTGCACGACGGCGCGCAGGCGCGGCTGGTCGCGATCGGGATGACGCTGGGGACCATCGAACACCTCATGGACACCGATCAGACGGCGGCCCGGGAGCTCCTCGCCGAGGCCCGGCAGTCCTCGGCCCGGGCCCTGCAGGAGCTGCGGGACCTGGTGCGCGGCATCCACCCGCCGGTGCTCGCCGAGCGGGGTCTGGGCGATGCCGTCCGCGCCCTGGCGCTGGACAGCTCGCTGCCGACGGAGGTGTGCGTGAGTCTGCCGGACCGGCCGGCGGCCCCGGTGGAGGCCGCGGTGTACTTCAGCATCTGCGAGCTGATGGCGAACGCGGCCAAGCACTCCGGCGCCGAACAGGTGTGGGTGGACATCCTGTACCGTGCCGGCTTCCTGCGGGTCACGGTGACGGACGACGGCGTGGGCGTGGCCGATCCCTCGCGGGGGACGGGACTACGCGGGATCGAGAAGCGATTGGGTACCTTCGACGGTGTCCTCGCCATCGACAGCACGTCGGGCGGTCCCACCACCATCACCTTGGAGTTGCCGTGCGAGTTGTCCTCGCCGAGGACCTCTACCTCCTTCGCGAAGGCCTGATCAGGCTGCTGGAGGCCCACGGGTTCACCGTGGTCGCGGCGGTGGAGACCGGGCCCGAGCTGCTGGAGGCGCTGCTCACCCACCGTCCGGACGTGGCCGTGGTCGACGTCCGGCTGCCGCCGACGCTCACCGACGAGGGGTTGCAGGCCGCGCTCAAGGCCCGCCAGAAGATCCAGGGCCTGCCCGTCCTGGTCCTCTCGCAGCACGTCCAGCAGCTGTACGCGCGGGAGTTGCTGGCGGACGGCACCGGCGGGATCGGGTACCTGCTGAAGGACCGGGTGTTCAACGCGGGGCAGTTCATCGACGCGGTCCGCCGGGTGGCGGCGGGCGGGACGGCGATGGACCCGGACGTGATCGCCAAGCTGATGCAGACCACCTCGCGCCGGCCGGGCCCGCTGCTGCGGTTGTCCCCGCGCGAGCGCGAGGTGCTGGAGCTGATGGCCGAGGGCTGTTCCAACTCGGCGATCGCCGCGCGCCTTTCGGTGAGCGACGGCGCGGTGGCCAAGCACATCGCCAACATCTTCACCAAACTCGAACTGGCCCCGGCCGAGGACGCCAACCGTCGGGTGCTGGCCGTGCTGACGTACCTCAACGGTACGGCGGGGCAGAGCCGCTGACGGTCCGGCCGGTTCCCCGGGGCGGGCCGGACCGTCCACGGCCGCCGCCGTGCCGTGGACCGTGACACCCCAGGCTGCGGGAACGCTTAAACAGGTGTACGAGTAAACTCCGGTTGGCCGAGCCCGGTGGCTTTCAGCCATCCGGCGGCCCGACCAGCGGGACCCGACAGTCGAGGCAGCGTACGGCCGCAGCCGACATCCAGGGGTTGATAGACGTAATGGCACGCCCAACGCTCACCAAGGCCCACCGCGGCCTACTCGGCCTGGTCGCGGCCGGTGCCTGCATCATCTCGGGCATCGGATTCGCGGGCTCGTACAACGCGGTGCGCGAGCTGGCCCTGGAGAAAGGTTTCGGCGCCTTCTCCTACGCCTTCCCGATCGGCGTCGACGCGGGCATCGTGGTGCTCCTCGCGCTCGACCTGGTGCTGACCTGGCTGCGGATCCCCTTCCCGATGCTCCGGCAGACCGCCTGGCTGCTGACCGTCGCCACCATCGCCTTCAACGCGGCCGCCTCCTGGGGCGACCCGCTCGGCATGGGCATGCACGCCGTCATCCCGGTGCTCTTCGTCGTCGTGGTGGAGGCCTCCCGCCACGCGGTCGGCCGGATCGCGGCGATCACGGCGGACCGCCACATGGAATCGGTCCGGGTGATGCGCTGGCTCCTGTCCCCGGTCCCGACCTTCCGGCTCTGGCGTCGGATGAAGCTCTGGGAGCTCCGCTCCTACGACGAGGTCATCCGACTGGAACAGAACCGTCTGGTCTACCGGGCGCAGCTGCGCTTCCGCTACGGCCGCGGCTGGCGCCGCTCGGCGCCGATCCAGGCGCTGCTGCCGCTCAAGCTCGCCAAGTTCGGCGTTCCGCTGGACCCGGGGCTGCTCGACCGGCTGGACGACGAGGCCCGCGAGCGCGAGGCCGCGGAGGTGCCGGCTGGTCAGGAGTCGCGCGAGCTGGCTCCCCAGGGGGCCAGGGCCACGGCCATCGCCCCGGCGGCCGCGGCCCCGCTCGGCGCACCGCAGCAGCTCCAGCACCCGCAGCAGACCACGCAGGCCCCGCAGGCCGCCCGCCCGCAGCAGGCCGCGAGCCCGCAGCAGGCCCCGCTGGAGCCGCAGGCCCAGCCGCAGCCCGCGGCGGCCCAGGCCGACGCCCCGGCGGCCGCCGCACCGATGCCCGCCGAGGTGGCCGCGCCCATGCTGGCGAAGCTGGCGGCCGTCCGGTTGCGCGCCGCGCAGGAGCCGGAGGCGGCGGGAGACGCCGTCCCGGAGCCGCACCGCGAGGAGCTGAACGTCTGGACCGAGCGACCGGTCCGCACCACCGGCCACCCGGCCGACGCTGGTCCGGGCGGGCGGGTTCCCGGCCAGGCCTCGCCCTGGTTCAAGCCTCCGCGCCCGGTCGCCGACGAGCCCGTTGCGGCCGCCGCCCAGGCCGTCGCTCCTGCCCCCGGCCCCGCCTCCGTCCCGGCGCCCGCCGGGTCCGGGTCCGGGCCCCGGCCACAGGCCCAGTGGCCGGCCGCCCCGCAGCAGTCCGAGCAGCCCGTCGCGCCGCAGCCCCAGGCGCCGCAGCAGCCGGGGCAGCCCGCTTCGTCCGGGCAGTCCGCCCAGGCCGAGCAGCCGGTTCCGGCCGAGGAGCCCGCCCAAGCCGAGCACACCGAAACCCGCCCGGCGGCCTCGCGGCTCGACCCGGACCTCGCCTACGAGGCCCTCGTCTCGTACATGGACAACCACGGCCACCAGCCCGACCCGCAGCGCCTCGCCGACTGGCTGACCAGGGAGTACGGCGTCACGGGCAAGGGCCCCGACGGCTCGGTCCACCCGAAGGAGGTCGCCGAGCTCTTCCCGGCGCTGCGCGACCGCTACGCCGCCGCTGGGAGGGACTGACCGCAGCGGTCCACCGTCCGGCGCTCGGTCGGCCATTGACGGCCGTCCCCACCGCAGCTACCTTCGCCTCAACAAATTGTTGAAGCGCTGGTTCGGCATGGAGGAGTGCGGATGTCGCAGGTCGAGGTGGACGGTAACGGGCCGACGGGCGGGGCTTCCTTCTCTGCTGCCGCCCTGGCCGCAGTGGAGGCGCTGCTCGCGCCGGTCGACGCCGACCTGGCGCGCCGCTACCCGGGCGACTCCGGGACCAGGCAGCCGGTGCACACCGTCTACGTCCCGGCCGGCGCCTTCGCCGCCGACACCGTACGGGAGTGGGGCCGCCAGGCGCTGGCGGCCTTCGACGCCCACGCCGGCACCCCCGCCGAGCTGGCCCGCGCCCTCGGCGTCGCCGACGACGCCCTGCTCGCGGACGTGCACGCCCGGGTCCGCGCCAAGCTGGAGCGCGAGCCGATCGAGGACCTGCGGATCGACTTCGAGGACGGCTACGGCCCCCGCCCCGACGCGGAGGAGGACGCCGCCGCCGTCCGGGCCGCCGGACTGGTCGCCGCGGCCGTGGCCGGGGGCGACGCCCCGCCGTACATCGGCATCCGGATCAAGTGCATGGAAGCGCCGGTCCGTGCCCGCGGCATCCGCACCCTGGAGCTGTTCCTGGCCACCCTGCTCGCGGAAGGCGGCCTGCCGGAGGGCCTGGTCCTGACCCTGCCCAAGGTCACCTACGCCGAGCAGGTCACCGCACTGGTCCGCCTGCTGGAGGACTTCGAGCGCCGGGCCGGGCTGCGCGCCGGCCGCATCGGCTTCGAGATCCAGATCGAGACCACGCAGGCCATCCTCGGCCCGGACGGCCGGGCCACCGTCGCCCGCATGATCGAGGCCGCCGAGGGGCGGGCGACCGGTCTGCACTACGGCACCTTCGACTACAGCGCGGCCTGCGGGGTCAGCGCCGCCCACCAGAGCATGGACCACCCGGTCGCCGACCACGCGAAGGCGGTCATGCAGGTGGCCGCGTCCGGCACCGGCGTCCGGCTCTCCGACGGCTCGACCAACGTCATCCCGACCGGCTCCACCGAGCAGGTGCACGCCGCCTGGAAGCTCCACCACGACCTGGTCCGCCGCTCGCTGGCGCGCGCCTACTACCAGGGCTGGGACATGCACCCGGCGCACCTGCCGACCCGTTACGTCGCCGTGTACTCCTTCTACCGCGAGGGCCTGGCCGCCGCCGCGGCCCGGCTGTCCGCGTACGTCGCCAAGGCGGGCGGCGACGTGATGGACGAGCCGGCCACCGCCCGCGCGCTCAGCGGCTACCTGCTGCGCGGCCTGGACTGCGGCGCCGTCGACCTCGCCGAGGTCACCGCGCTGACCGGGCTGGACCGCGAGCGGCTGAACACCCTCGCCGGCCGCTGACTCCGTAGCCGCCGGTCCACCGGCCGGTGCGCCAACTAGGGTCCGTCTTCAAGCCCCCGTCGTCCGCCCGGAGGGCGGGCGGGGCGGCGTTGGGGTGCGTGCATCGCAAGGCGGAGGATGGGGGCACCTCCCGGCCGAAGGCTGGGGGCCATCGGCGACTGACGACAACGCCGCGAGGTGCGTGGCCTGGGGGCACCTCCCGGCCGAAGGCTGGGGGCCATCGGCGACTGACGACAACGCCGCGAGGTGCGTGGCCTGGGGGCACCTCCCGGCCGCCAGGCTGGGGGAGCGTCGCCCCGCAGGCGAGGGTTTGAAGACGGGCCCTTACTGGGCGTTTCGTCCACGAGAGAGCCGGTTGATGCCGGTTCCGGGGACGTCCACTCGACTCGCTTGTGGTGACTCCCGGGGCTGTGGCGACTGCCCGCTGGGCCCTGATCGAGCCCACCCTCACCGCCTGGCGCCAGGAACGCACCGCTCGCGCGCTCGCGTTCGGCCGGCCACCCGAGCACGAGCTGCGCGACCTGCTGGAC
>NZ_JBIWNL010000077.1:0-6796 GCF_044767225.1 Kitasatospora sp. NPDC101447 | reverse complement strand
GTGGTGCGGTGGAGCCGTTCGTGGATGTGGAGGACATTGCGGACGTGGCGGTGGCGGCGTTGACGGAGGCGGGGCATGCGGGCTCGGTGTACGAGTTGACGGGGCCGCGGTTGCTGTCGTTCGCGGATGTGGCGGTGGAGTTGTCGCGGGCGGTGGGGCGTGAGGTGCGGTTCGAGGCGGTGTCGTTGGAGTCGTACCGGCGGGTGCTGGAGGAGGCGGGGTTGCCGGCGGACTTCGCGGAGCTGTTCTCGATGATCCTGGACGGTCGGAACGCGTCGTTGGGTGACGGGGTGCGGCGGGCGCTGGGTCGTGAGCCGCGGGACTTCGCGGACTACGCCCGGGAAGCCGCCGCCTCGGGCGTGTGGAACGTATGAGCCGGCTCGTCCCCGGCGGCCCCGTGTGGCCGCCCCCGGGCGGGCGTTGCAAGGGACCCTGAACGGACTTTGGAGGTCTGGTCATGTCGGACGGCACAACGGTCTGGTCGAGCGAGCGGGGCATCGGCACACTGCCCGGCCACATCAAGGGCTTCGGACTGATGCACGTGGCGATGCGCCGCGACGCGGCGCGGCTGAGCGCCGCCGCCACGCGCGGACCGTCGGGATCCACGGCGGAGCTGGCGGAGTGGTTCGGGCGGCTGCGCGCGGTGATCGACTGGCACCACCACAGCGAGGACGAGATCCTCTGGCCGTACCTGCGTGGCCGGGTGGCCGGGTTCGACGGCGGCGGGGTCCTGGAGGAGGACCACGAAGCGCTGGACCGGTCGATGCGGCGGGTGGCGGGGGTGCTCGGCTCCGGACTGCGGGCCGAACTCCCGGCGGCCGCCGAGGCGTTCGAGACCCTGGTGCGCGACCACCTCGGGCACGAGGAGCCGGTGGTGTTCCCGGCGCTGGCCGGCCTGCCGGTGGACGAGTACCTGCGGGTGGAGCGCCGGATCATCCAGAGCGCACCGACCCAGGTGATGACCTACCTGCAGCCCTGGATGTTCGACGGCGCGGACCCGGCCGCCGTCCGGGCGGTGTCCGCGACGATCCCGGCCCCGGTGCGGCTGATCGGGCGGACGGTGCTGGAGCGGCGGTACCGGCGTGGCCTGTCGGCGGTGCTCTGAGCCCGCAGCGGGTGGCGGGCGGGCGCGACGGTGCGCCCGCCGGGCCGCAGGGGGCGACGGTGCGCCCGCCGGACCGCCCGGACCGCCGGGGCGGCGCAAGACGGGGCACGTGCCGTCCTGCGGCCCGGGGTTCCGGTTGTCGCGCTTCCGTTGCGCGGTGCACCGCACGGTGGTCGGTGTCGTGTGCACAAAGTTCGTCGGCACCGCAGCCCGCGGGCCGGGAGAGTGAAGGGGTCCTGAGATGCGTTCGGATCAGACCGCGGTTCCGCTGTCGTACTCCGCGCCGTCGGCCATCGGAGGTGTGGGGATGGGGAGTTCGGCGCACGCCGTCGGGCAGAGCAAGGCGACCGGGCCGCTGCTGGTGGGCGCGACCATCGCGATGGGTTTGATGGCGGGGCTGTTCTTCGCCTTCGACGTGTCGGTCATGCCGGGCCTGGCGGCGAGTGACGACCGCACGTACGTGACGGCGATGCAGCACATCAACAAGTCGATCGAGAACGGCATGTTCGGCCTGGTCTTCGTCGGTGCCTTCGCGGCGACGGGCATCGCGGCGTGGCTGCTGCACAAGGCGGGCCGGCGGCAGGCGGCGCTGTGGGCCGCGCTGGCGACGGCGCTGTACGTGGTGGCGCTGATGGTGACCATGGGCGTCAACATCCCGCTCAACAACCAGCTGGCGGCGGCGGGCGACCCGTCCCAGATCCACGACTTCGCCTCGGTGCGAGCGCACTTCGCCGACAGCTGGGTGCCGGCCAACATGCTCCGCACCGCGCTGTGCACGGGCGGTCTGCTCGCGCTGACCCGCTCCCTGGTGCTGCACGGCCGGTTCACCCGCTCGGGGCGCTGACACCCGTCCGCACGCACTGCCTGCCTCAGGTGCCCGTCCGCCACGCGCGGACGGGCACCTGCGCGTTGGGCGCCGGTCGTGGTGGTGGTGGAGGTGGCGGTCGCTCGTGGCGATGGCTGCGGTGCGGGGCCCGGTGCGCCGGAGCGTGCGCCGGTGCGCCGGGTCGGTGACTACACCCAATTCACTGGGTGAGACAGCGAGTTGGCGCCCGGCACGGATGTGGTGGAGCATGGGCGGGCCCGGTCTGTTGCGGTGCGCTTGCGCCGCGGCCGCGGCGCGTGCGCGTGCTGGGGGAGGAGGCGGGTCCGGTGAGTCCGGTGGATCGTCCGTTTCTGGTCCGGGGGAGGGCGGTACCCCTGGCCAGGTACCTGGCCGAGGAGGACATCGAGGGCCTGGTGGCCTGCTCGTGCATCGGGAACGAGGTGAGCATCGACCTCCCGGACACCAGGATCCTGGTGAGCCTGGTCGACGTCGCCGACGTGGTGAGGCTCAACTTCCACATGGTCCAGGACGGCCCGGCCAAGCCCCGTTCCTGGTCGCGCCGGATGCCCGCCGGCACCGGCCCGCGCGACATCGCGGCCCGGATAGCGCTGGACGTCCGCACCCTGGAGCGCGAGCTGGCACCGCTGCGCCGCCGCCCGCCGGCGCTGCCGGAACAGCGCCGACCGGGCTGAGCGCAGGCCCCCGTAGAGTGGCGGCGTGGACAACGACCAACCCCGCGCCGACCACGCTCCGGCCGACCACGTGTCCGTCGACGCGCCCTCCGTCGATGCGTCCTTCGTCGACGCGTCCTCCGTCGACGACCCCTACGCCGACGGACGCAACGTGCTCTGGCTCCTGGACGGCTTCGACACGGACGACGAACTGCGCTACTCCCGTGAGCTGAACCGGGAGGAGTACCTGCGGGTCCGCCACCTCTTCGAGGGCGCCCCCGAGGTCCGACTCGGCGACGATGTCTGGATGCTGGCGGGCGACTACCGCGTCCCGCCCCGCCTGTGGGAACCGCTGTGGGAGCTGCTCGGCCCGCCCGCCGGCCCGGTGGAAGGCCTGGACTACCTCATCGGCGCCCGCCAGGACCTCCCCGACGGGTGGGACGACCGGTCCGGGCATTCCACCGCGGCCGCCGCTTCCTGAAAAGACGGTTCTCCCAGGCCAAGGAGCACTTCCGCATATCGTCCGCGATGTGGACGGCGTTTGCCGAAGTACCGAGCCTGGACAGGCTGTACGCGCCGGATTACAGTCGGTGCGGGGCCTGCGGCAGCAGGAAGAAAACGGGGGTGGCAAACACGAGCGGCTGATGAGCCGCTTTGCCGTTCCCGCCTGTCAGGCTTCTCCTTCTACGGCACGCAGCACAGCACAGGAGCCGACGAGGCCGCACAGTGCCGACGAGGCCGCATGGTTCGTCCCGAAAGGCTCCCGCTGTCCGACGCCGTGATTGCCGTACCGGGCACATCCCTCTCGCTCGAATTCAGTACGGAGAGAGTGCCTGTGGCGGAACCGGTTCGACTCGTTCGTGACACGCCCAGACCGAAGGGAAAGAGGCCATCATGTCATTGTCAGCAGCTGACCTCGAAAAGCTCGGGGACGCGCCGATCACCATCCAGTCGACGCACTATCCGAATGTCCACCTGCGCATGGACGGCACCGGAGTGACCACGGCCAGGGACAACGGCGCGGGGTCGGTCAACTGCCAGTACGGCAACGGTCCCTTGACGGCCTTCAGGGTCCGGCCGCAGAGCGACGGCACCTACGCCTTCGAGTCGGCGGCCTTCCCGAACGTGTTCCTGCGCATGGACGGCAATGGGGTCCCCACCACGATGGCCGGAGGGGGGACGGTCAACTGTCAGTTCGGCCTCGGCCCCTGGGAGAAGTACCACCTCCTTCCCCAGCCCGACGGTTCGTTCTCCTTCGGGTCGGCGGCCTTCCCGAACATCTACCTGCGCCTGGTGACCGGCAGTGGGGTGACCACCGCCACCGGTCCGGGAGGAACGGTGAACTGCCAGATCAATGCCAACGGCGGCGCGGACGAGAAGTTCTATCTCGACCTGGCCTGACGTGCGCGTCCCACGCGCGGCGACGTCCGCAGTGTGATCGCAGCGTGATCGCAGCGCGGAAGTGCCTTCCGAACCGGGACGATGAGGCGGGTCCGAGATCCGTCAGCCCTGGCAGGAAGGCACTTTCTGCGTGCACACCACCGGCACCGCGGAGCCGCTGCACCGCATTCGGTGCCCGTCGAGCCGCTGCACCGCATTCGGGTGCAGCGGCTCGGACCGGTCTCAGCGCGTGACGATCAGCGTGTGAGGATCACCGCGTGACGATCCAGGACAGGCTCGCGGTCAGGTCCGCACGCAGCGCCGGGTCCGTCACGGCGGGGGTGGGATCGGTGGCGACGGCGGTGAGCAGGTGCGGCCGGATCCGGGGCCCGGTCAGCTTGAGGTCGCCGAGGTCCAGCGCAGTGCGACCGGAGAGGCGTGGCAGCTCGCGGCCGTCCAGGAACCAGCGCAGCCGGGTGCCGGGCACCGGCAGGTCGACGGTCAGGTGGTCGGCCGCGGTGAGCCAACTCCCTTCGGCTGTGGGGCTGGTGAGCGGCGTGGCGTGGCGGTAGAAGCCGGCGATCATCGCCTCCCGCCCGGGCAGGTTGAACTCCCGTCCGAGCGAGCGCATGATCGAGTTCTCGGTCGGCCGGTACAGCCCGGTCGGGTAGTAGCCGCCGCCTTCGTACGCACCGACCGTCCCGCCGTCCGGGGAGGTCTGCCCGAGCCAGCGGGACCACTTGGTGCCCTGCTGCCGCATCCGGTCGGCCGTGAGCGTGCTGATGTTGGCCTCGGCCGGTTCGTCGCCCTGGTACGTCCCCTGGCCGTCGTAGGCGTACTCGTCGGCGAGCTTGCCCAGCGAGTGCCCGGTCTCGTGCACCGCGATCTGCCCGGACTTGGCGTTCCCGCCCGCCACCGTGGCGATGCCCTCGTAGCCGAGCGGGGACGTGACGTCGTTGTAGCCGGCGCCGCCGTACTTGGCACTGTTGGCCACCACCAGCACCAGGTCCGCCTGCGGGGCCTTCGCCGCGTACCGCTCGACCGCCTTCTCGTCCACGCAGAGCAGCCGCTCCACGTCGTCGCACCAGAAGTACGAGCCCAGCGCGGTGTGCCGCACGGTCGCCCGGTCCGGATCGCCGGTCACCCCCGACTCCGGCGAAACCGCCGACACCGCCCAGACGTTGAACAGCCCGCGGTACGTGGCGTACGGCTCGACCGCGGTCACCTCGCGCCACTTCTCGGCCGCGTCCGTGAGGAACTTCTGCTGCTCCTGCGCGGCGTACCCGTCGCCGATCACCACGACGTCCAGCTTGGTCGCCGGATCGCCGCTGCGGACCAGCGGCGTCACGTCACCGTCCCCCTGCGGCGCGGCCACGCCCTGGGCCGGCGCGGCGACGAAGGGGGAGACGGCGGGGGCCTGGGCGCGGGAGATGCTGCCGTCCTCCGCGAAGGCCTCCACCTGGCGGGAGGGCGGTGCCGCGCTGGGCGGTGCCGTGCTCCCGGCCGGCGCACTCCAGGAGGGGGTGGCGCCGAGCAGGGCCGCGGCGAGGGCGGTGGCGAGCAGAGCGGTGGTGGTGCCGGCGGGTGTGCGGCGCACGGATGGTCCTCCCCTGGTGAGTGGTCTGTGACTGATCGGCCTCTGATCGGCCTCCTTCCCGTGTCGAGAACCTGACAATCATGTGGGAGTCGAGGACCGGGCTGCCTGCCGTCGGGTGTGGCGCGCGGCCGACGGGCGTCGCCCGCCGCGGGCCTACAGTTCCGACACGGCCGTCGCGGCGATGACCACCGCGATCAGCCAGGACACGATCGCCAGGGTCAACGTGACGGCGAACGGCCACTGGTACGCGATGAGGAGGACGCAGCCCGTGCCCGTGGCGACGGCGGTCGGAACGGCGACGAGCAGCGGCCACCCCCACGCCCGCAGGTCCGCCGAGGCCACGCGGTACGCGAGCAGCGTCGTGCCGGCACCGATCAACAGGGCGACCTCGAACACGCTCCACCACGGCATGTTCCGCTGTTCGGCCTGGTGCCCGTGATAGGAGACCCAGACCACATCGTCCTTCCAGATCTTCAGATCGACTGTGGTGCCGACCTCGACGTCCCGGTAGAAGGCGCCGCCCACGTCGTACTCGCCGCTGGGAGCCGTCTCGCGCGAGATCGTCAGCAGATAGGTGACCGAATCGTCGCTGGAACTGGACGACTTCTTCGTCACCTGCCCGCTCTCCGTCCGCACGCACTCCACCACGTCCCCGGCCTCCGCCGACCCGCAGGCCGGCGCCGAGCGGTAGGCGCCCGACGCCTCGAAGGCGTCCACGAACCGGAAGAATCCGAGGCCCACCGCGGACAGGCCTATGGCGACCAGTAAGACCTTCCATCCCATCCGGACGACCGGCGCCACCTTCCGCCGCTGCTTCGGCTTGCTCAGGCTTCCCGCCCACGCGCCAGGCACGCTGTCCGTCACATCGTCGGTCACGTCGTCCACCGCATCCTCACCGTCCTGCCTCGTCCGCACCCCGTTGATCTTCCGGCGTAGTCGGATGATGCCAGGCCGCAGGCGCCCTGGGAGGAACTGGCGCAGGCTGTAACGGACTTGTGCCGGTACGGACCGACCGGGCAGCGCGAAGAGCCGGGAGCGCCGCCCGCGGTGACCGGTGGCGGTGAATCCCGGCTCGTTTCACGTTCTCTCTTGGCCGTTCTGTTTCTTCGTTTGCTTACTGATTGTTGGTGAGGTGGTGGTGGAGGTTGGTGAGGGCGTGTTGGGTGGCGGTGGTGTGTTTGTAGGTGAGGTTGGTGAGTTTGTGGAGGAGTTTGGGC
>NZ_JBIWNL010000076.1:0-7561 GCF_044767225.1 Kitasatospora sp. NPDC101447 | reverse complement strand
GCTGACACATCATCACGATCAAGGAGTTCCGATGACTCTTGACCGCAGTGGCCGACGGGCTCTCATGCTCCCGGCGGCGGGATGTCCCGAAACTACTGACCTTGGCGCTTCAAGGTGATGGCGGTGGGAGGTCGAGGGAGAATCCGGTCCCGGTGAGGAAACCGTCGAGGAGGTCGGAGCGGTACTGGAGCCGTTTGAGGCGATTGCGGACGAGCGCGGTGAGTCGCTCCAGAGCGACGCTGGCGAGGTTCGCCAGGCTGCGCTTGACGTGGGCCCACAGGTACTCGACCGCGTTCAGCTCGGGCGCGTATGCGGGCAGGATGAACACCGTCAGCCAGTCCCGTGCGTTGATCAAGTCGCGCATGGCATGGGAGACGTGGGTGTTCAACCGGTCCCAGACCAGCACGATCGGCGCCTTGACCAGCTGGTGGACCCCGTCTATCAGCCCGATGTAGTCGCGCTCGGACAGGCTGCGGCGCTCGCCCTTGCGGCCGGCATGGCGCCGCAGCCTGTGACACAGCCGGGTCCGCGACCCCGGCCGCATCGCGATCAGCCCGGCGACCGAGACCCGTCCGGAGCCCCGGCCGCAGACCTTCACGACCGGGGTGATGCCGCGGCGTCCCCACGTGCGTGCCGTGGGCGGTCTGCGGGTGAACCCGGCTTCGTCCTCGAAGCAGAGCCATCCGTCGCAGGCCGCCCGGGCGCTTTTACCTCCGCCCAGGTCACCTCCATCCACGCGGACACGGCCTGCTCGTCGCGTTCGGCGGCCCGCCGCGTGGGGACCTGTGGGGTGAAGCCGAGTCGATGCATCAGGCGGGTGGCTCCCGAGACGCTGTAAGTGACGTGGAACTTCCGCCCTATCAGCGTCGCCACCCGCGCGCCGGCTATCTCAAGGAGATCGCGTACGGCCAGCGCCTGGACGAGCAGCAGGCGGCGAAGGGCGGGGCGAGCCCGGCGGCGAAGGTCACCTTCTCCGTCGCGGAGCGCTGCGTCGCCAGCGGGTCGATCACCTGCGCGGAGGACCAGCGCACGGCCGCCAATGCCGATGCCTGGCCGGACACGCCGATCGACCAGATCTGCACCGACAGCTCCTGCACGGTCTCGGCGCCCACCTTCTTCACGACCAAGCGCCTGACCGCGATCACCACGCAGGTGATGGTCGACTCTGCCTACCGCACCGTCGACACCTGGAACCTCAACCAGCAGCTCGCTGACCCGGGTGATGGCACCAAGCGCCTCCTGCAGCTCGACTCCGTCCAGCGGGTGCCGAGCAACGGCCAGGCGGAGATTAAGGACCTGCCCGTGGTCCAGTTCCAGTACGTGATGCGTGCCAACCGCGTCGACGGGCTCGTCCCGGCCTCGCCTATGTTCATGCGCCCGCGCCTCACGGGGGTCACCACCGAGACCGGCGGCCGGATCAACGTCATCTACAAGGACCCCGAGTGTTCGCGGGTCAATAACCATATGCCGTCCTCCGAGGACGGCAACACGATGGCCTGCATACCCGTCAAGTGGTTCCTGCAGGACCAGTCCTCCAAGGATCCGGTCAACGACTGGTTTGACAAGCCCCTTGTCAAGGTCGTCACCGAGCAGGACCTCGTCAGCACGCCAGCAGTCGCAAAGACCACCGAGTACACCTACGAGGGTGGGGCCGCCTGGCACCGCAACGACGCCGAGTTCACCGACTCGAAGACCCGCACGTGGGACCAGTTCCGCGGCTACCAGTCGGTGATCACCACTACCGGGAGCGGAGACGCCTCTGAGGCCCCCAAGACCCAGCAGCGGGTCACCTACCTGCGGGGCATGGACGGCGACTACCTGGCCAACGGCACCCAGCGCACCGTCCAGGTGCCCAGCCCCCTGGGCGGCACGGTCACCGACAGCGCCCAACTCGCCGGACGCGTCGTCGCCACCGAGGTCTACGACAAGGCCGGCGGCACGGTCACCGGAGTGACCGGGACCACCTACAACGGCCAGCAGGTGTCAGCGACCCAAGCCCAGAACGCGGGGGCACCGAAGGTTTACGCCTGGCTCCCGGACTCCGAGAGCACCACGATCAGCAAGGCCCTCCTCGCGGACGGCAGCTGGCGCACCACCACGGCGGTCACCGCCACCGAGCCGGCCAAGGGCAACCGCGTCGTCAAGGTCGACGACAAGGGTGACGGCACCGCCGCCACCCCGGAGACCTGCACCACGACCGGGTACGCGGCCGGCGACAATCCCCAGATGCTGACCCTGGCGTCGGACACGACCACCTTCCAGGGGCCCTGCTCGGCGACGGCAACGGCCGCGAACACCCTGGCTGCCAGCCGCGTCGTCTACGACGGCAAGGCCTTCACGAAGGCCGGCGCGGTCGGAGACCCGACTGGCAGCCAGGTCCTGGACCACTTCGATGAGGCCGGCAACCCCGTCTACATCAACGACGGCAGCGCCACGTTCGATGTGTATGGCCGCAACCTCACGATGGCGACGACCGACGGATCGACCTACGACCGCAGCGGCGCGCAGATCACCGGCCCGTCCGCCACCCCCGCCGTTACTACCATCGCCCTCACCCCCGCCTCCGGGCGGCTGCCGACCGAGATCCGCACCACCGGGCCGATGGGAGCGGGATGGACCACCACCGTCACCCAGGACCCCGCCCGCGGCTCGCCACTGACCAGCAAGGACATCAACGACCGCGTCACCACCAGCCAGTTCGACGCCCTCGGCCGCGTCACCGCGGTCTGGGCGCCAGACCGGCCGACCACGGAGTTCCCGAGCCGGAAGTTCACCTACGCGCTCAACGGGACCAAGGCACCGTCCGCGATCACGACCGAGTCGATCAACGACGACGCGCTCTCCTACTCGGCGAGCATCGAGATCTACGACGGCCTCGGAAGGCCCCGGCAGACCCAGAGCACCAGCGACGCCAAGCCCACCGGGCGCCTGATCACCGACACCGTCTACGACAGCCACGGCTGGGTCATCAAGACCTCCGCCCCGTACTACGAACAGGGCTCATTCCCCACCCCGACCATCTTCCTCCCGGCGGCCGACGGACAGGTGCCCGGCCAGACCTGGAACACCTACGACGGCAACGGGCGCGTCGTGCGCTCGGAGTTCCGCTCCAACGGCAACTTCCAGTGGGCCACCACCACGGCCTACCCCGGCGCCGACCGCACTGACGTCACCCCGCCCGCGGGTGCCGCCCCGGTCTCGGCCGTCGGCGACGCCCGCGGACGCACTACCGCCCTGTGGCAGTACCGGACGCCGACCGCGACCGGCAACCCCGCCGACGCGGACATCACCGCCTACGGCTTCACCCCGGCGGGCCTGGCCGCGTCGCGGACCGACAGCAGCGGCAACACCTGGAGCTACACCTACGACCTGCACGGTCGCCAGATCTCGGCGTCCGACCCCGACACCGGCACCACCCGGACGTTCTACGACGCCAACTCACGCGTCGACCACACCGTTGACGCCAAGAACACCACGATCGCCTACACCTACGACCTGCTGGGCCGCAAGACCGGTTCCTTCACCGGAAGCGTCGCGCCCGCCAACCAGCTGGCCTCCTGGTCCTACGACACCCTCGTCAAGGGCCAGGCCACGTCCTCGACCCGCTACGTGGGCGGAGCGAGCGGCGCGGCATACACCAGCGCCGTCACCGGCTACGACACCGCGTACCGGCCGCTGGGCAACTCCGTCACCATCCCGTCCGCCGAGGGAGCACTCGCCGGCACCTACGCCACGGCCAGCACCTACAGCCCGGTCATCGGGTCCCTGAAGAAGCTCGACATCCCGGCCGCCGGCGGACTGCCGGCCGAGACGGTCAGCTACGGCCGCACCATCACCGGCCTCCTGACCGGAACCTCCAGCCGCGGCAAGGCCGTCATCGCCCAGGTCGCCTACGACGCCCTCGCACGGCCCGTGCGCACGACCGCCGGCGACTACGGCAAGCAGGTCGTCTCCACCCAGCAGTACGACTGGGGCACCGGGAGGATCATCAACTCCTTCCTGGACCGCCAGACCGGCACCACCTCCATCGACCAGACCTCCTACACCTACACCCCGTCGGGCCGCATCACCTCGGTCACCGACCGCCAGGACGCCGCCGCCACCGACACCCAGTGCTTCACCTATGACCACCTGAACCGGCTGACCGGCGCCTGGACCGACACCGGCGGCGTTACCACCACCGCCGACTGGACCGACTCCTCCGGAACCGTCCACGGCACCGGCAGCTCCACCACCGTCCCCGGCATCGGCGCCTGCATCAACAAGGACGGCCCGGCCACGGTCAGCCCCGGCGGACGCACCGTCGGCGGCCCGGCGCCCTACTGGAACACCTACACCTACGACGCGACCGGCAACCGCACCGGATACGTCCAGCACGACATCACCGGCAACAGCCTCAACGACACCACCACCACCCAGACCTTCGGAGCCGCCAAGAGCACCAACACCCCCACCACCGCCCCCAACACCGGCGGCGGAACCGGCGGCCCCCACGCCCTGCTCACCTCCACCACCAGCGGACCGGCAGGCACCAAGGCGACCAGCTACCAGTACGACGCCAAGGGCAACACCACCGCCATCACCGACACCGGCGGCACCACCACCCTGACCTGGAACGGCGAGGACAAGCTCGACTCCCTCACCACAACCGGCCAGGCCGGCGCCACCACCTACCTCTACGACGCCGACGGCAACCAGCTCATCCGCCGCAACCCCGGCAAGACCACGCTCAACCTGGCCACCGACGAGCTCACCCTCGACACGGCCAGCGGCTCCATGAGCAACGTCCGCTCCATCGCCGGGCCCGGCGGGCTGACCTACACCCGCGTGACCGCGGCCGTCGGCGGAGGCACCGTCCTCATCCAGGCCGCCGACCCCCACGGCACCAACAGCGTCCAGATCACCAGCAACACCGTCCAGACCGTCACCCGACGCCCCACCGACCCATTCGGCAACCCCCGCGGCACCCAGCCCACCGCCAGCCAGTGGGCCGGCACCAAGGGCTTTGTCGGCGGCAGCAAGGACGACGCCACTGGACTCACCAACCTGGGCGCCCGCCAATACGACCCCGCCCGCGGACGCTTCATCAACCCCGACCCCATCCTCGACCAGGCCGACCCCCAGCAGTGGAACGGCTACGCCTACAGCAACAACAACCCCGTCAACCTTTCCGACCCCAGCGGGCTTCACCCCGACGGCATCTGCGGCGGATTCGGCACCTGTGAAACCCCCCAACACGACATCATCCACGAGGACTGGCACCCCAACAGCACGGGCGGCTGGAACGTCGACTACTGGTACGGCAACAACTCAAAGTACAAGTACCACGCCGGCAACGACTGGTCCCTGATCACAAGGGGCTACAAGAGCAAGTGGCAACGCCTCAAGGAGGGGCTCAAGTTCGCGGCGGACTTCACCCCCGCGGGGGCCGCTATCGATGCCGCCAAGGACGTTCGCGACGGCAACTACCTGAGCGCCGCCCAAAACCTGGCCGGTGCCCTTCCCGGCGAACGCCTCGCCGCCACGGGCGGAAAGATCCTGGGCAAGGCGATCAAGGCCGCCAACGAAACGGAGAAGGCCGAAGAAGCAGCCGAGAACATCGCCGGCGCAGCCTGCAGCATCGCAAGCCTGGCTGACCCTGCCCACAGCTTCCTGCCCGGCACCCAAGTCCTTCTGGCAGACGGCACCACCCGAGCCATCGAGAACCTCCAAGTCGGCGACCAGGTCCAGGCAACAGACCCAGCAACCGGGACCACCGAGCCAAAGCCCGTAATCCGAACGATCCGAACCCCGGACGACGACCAGTTCACCACCCTGACTCTCAGGGCCAACGGCTCCGGCCGTGATCAGGAAAAGGTAGAGAACCTCACCAGCACTCAGCACCACCCGTTCTGGAACGAAACCACCCACCGCTGGGTCGACGCCTCGGAGCTGCGCCCAGGTGACGAGGTCCGCACAGCGGATGGCAGGATGCTCACCATCCTGACAGTCAGGAACTACGAGAGCGCCCCGAAGGCCGCCTACGACCTAACCGTCGCCGACCTCCACACGTACTATGTACTCGCTGGCAGCACGCCGATCTTGGTCCACAATGCGCGCGGCGGCGGGCAGCAGCCCGACCCGCGGGCCCTTGGTGACGATGGCATTGCATATCCGCACACGACGTTCCGGCGGCATGGCTTGACCGGCCAAATAAAGAAGTACCAGGAATGGTTGCCACAGACAAACCCGAGGAGCCCTCACCCGTGGGAAGCGGGTGATCGATTTGATCTAGAAGGGCCGGATCACATCAATGCCGATGGTACGGTAGTGGACACTCCTCACATTAATCAGCCTGACGGCGAGGCACGGAAGCCGACTCCCGACGAGAAGCCGATTGGATGTCCGTGATCGCATGAGCGCGCTAGGGTTTCTGCAGGATTGGTACACCTCTCAATGCAACGAAGATTGGGAGCATGAGTTTGGAGTCCGGATTGCAACGCTTGATAATCCGGGCTGGGTGATGGAGGTTGACCTGATTGGCACAGAAATTGAGGGGCGTCGACTTGAGAAGTCAAAGCTCGAGTCCGCGCCGGGTCGGTGGATTTGGTCTTCGTCTGATGGTGAAAAATTCATGTCCTCATGCGATCAGCTCTCTTTGGAGGAGATGATTTTCAGGTTTAAGGACTTCTCTGAGGGGCGCATAGGAAGCTAACCTCGATCTCTCATGACGGTCCGTCGGTTCATCCGGCGGACCGTTTCGGGCTGTTCGGGCTGGTGGTGGACATGCCTATGGCCCGGCTGTCGCGTCGGGTGGGCGCCGGATTCCACTCCTCCGGCCGAAGGATGACTCGTCGGGATATGACGTCGCTGCTGGTCACCCGGGGTTCAGTAGGGCTTGCAGTCGCTCGACGCGGTGGTGATCGTCTGGGTCCAGGGCCAGCGGCGGAAAGGCGTCGGTTCCGGGTAGTGTTCTGATCAGCGAGCGTGTTCAGATGCCTGAGGCCCGCTACAGGGTTGCTGGAGGTACCGTGTCATGCCCGTGAGATACCGGCAGAGCGATGTTTTTCTCATCCCCGTTGCGGACGGAGCATTCGCCCTTGGGCGAGTCGTCGTGAAGGCGCGCGGCGGAAATGTCCTAGTCGCCATCTATTCAGAGTTGGCTGAGTCGCTTGAGGGCGCTGTCGAGCTGGGACGTCTGCCGGCCTCGCGGCCGGTCTTCCTTGTCGAGGCCATGGATTTGCGCATCAAGGATGGGACATGGAGAGTGGTGGGGAACTGGACGCCGCCGACCGAACTGCCCACCCCGGTGTACAAGACTCAGTTTGAGCCTGGCGGCGACTTCTTTGAGCAGATGATTGATGGAAGTGTCGGCAGGCGGCTGACTGCGGATGAAGCGACTCGACTTAAGACGCAGAAGTCATTTTCTCCAGCTCTGGTGGAGAAGGCGATACGAGCCTTCCGGGGGATTGAGCCATGGCTCTCGGTGTTCGATGAATTGCGGACATCCGAAAAGGCGTAAATCGGACCCAGTTGGCGCCTTTTGGTGAGCGCATCAAGATCTCGGTAGTCGCATCTGCCC
>NZ_JBIWNL010000075.1:0-7991 GCF_044767225.1 Kitasatospora sp. NPDC101447 | reverse complement strand
CGCCAACCAAGCGACGGCCGAACCGGTGGCCATCGAACCACCCACCCCCATCCTGACCAGGTAATCAACACCTCCCGCACAGCGGGGGAAGCTCACACCCGAGGATGACCGTCCCGGACCGGCGCCGTCAGGTTCTGTCATTGTCCCGCTGGTGCGAGGGTGCGCACCGTTCAGTGCCGCAGCGGAGTGGGACCTGAGTGCCGGCGTCCGGAGCTGGCGGGTGTCTGTTCGGGGTTCGGCCGGGTGCAGTAACGGGGCGGGCTTCCGGGCGGGTGCCGGTGTGAGGATGCGGGTGTTCGGGTGAGGCGCGGGGTGTGAGACGGGAGCTGGCAGCAGTGGTCGATGGGGAGTGGTTCAACGAGCTGGGGTCGTGCCTGGACCTGGCGACGGACGGGGCGGGTGCCTTGTCGGGTACCTTCGCGCCGGGGGTGGGCCCGGCCGGGAAACGGGAGCTGGTGGGCCGCTACGACCCGTCCCCGGCAGGGGCGGGCGTGGCGCTGGGCTGGACGGTCACCTGGTCGAGCGGACAGGGTGAGGACGCCTCCGTGACCAGCTGGAGCGGCCAGTACCTGCCCGAGGAGGAGCGGATCGTCGCCCACTGGCTGTTCACCACCGCCTCCGGCGCGCGGGACGCGTGGCGGGCCACAGCGGTCGGGCAGGACGTCTTCGGGCGCCGCCTTCCCGACAACCCCGGGTGAACCACCAGGCGTCCCCGCACCGCCCGTCTGCCCGCGTGTGCCGCGCGCTGCTCATCCAGCCCGCTGACGCCCACGCCGCGGGCCGTGCTCAGCCGGATCGATCCCGTTCTGCCGTACGGTCTGCTGTCGCGGTCGCCCGCCATCCGCAACGCATCTCATCGGACCCGGCGGTGCACGCGAGTACGGCCGGAAGATCTGAACCAGTACCGGGAATCAGGCCGCGACGAGTTCCTGCTCGCGGTCCGGCGTCCTGACCTTGGGCTTCCTGTTCGGCAGCGAGAGCCGGAAGACCTTGCGCCACGCGGAGAACACCTGCTTCGGCAGCGGCCCGGTGACGTACTCCAGCTCGTACTTCTCGAACAGCGCGCGCACCTTCACCGCGACCTCGGCGTACCGGTTGCTCGGCAGGTCCGGGAACAGGTGGTGCTCGATCTGGTGCGACAGGTTGCCGGTCATGAAGTGCATGGCCCTGCTGCCGCTGATGTTCGCCGAGCCCATCATCTGGCGCAGGTACCACTGGCCGCGCGTCTCGCCCTCGATGGACCGGCGCTCGAAGACCTGCACGCCTTCGGGGAAGTGTCCGCACATGATCACCGAGTGTGACCAGATGTTGCGGACCAGGTTCGCGGTGAACGTGGCGGCGAGCGTGGTGAGGAACGACGGGCCCGACAGCAGCGGGTGGATCACGTAGTCCTTGAGCGCCTGCTTGCGGATCTTGCGGCCGACGGCCTTGGCCCGCGCGCGGAACTCCGGGTTCTTGCGGCGCCGCTTGTGCAGGTTCTTGCCGAGCTCCAGGTCGTACGCCGCGATGCCGTACTCGAAGAAGCAGGCGTTGACGAAGTTCCACAGCGGCTGGCCGAGGTGGAACGGGTGCCACTTCTGGTCCTCGTCGACGCGCATGATGCCGTAGCCGAGGTCGTTGTCCTTGCCGATCACGTTGGTGTACGTGTGGTGCAGCTCGTTGTGCGAGTGCTTCCACTGGTCGGACGGCGAGACGTGGTCCCACTCCCAGGTGGTGGAGTGGATCTTCGGGTCCCGCATCCAGTCCCACTGGCCGTGCAGGACGTTGTGGCCGATCTCCATGTTGTCCATGATCTTCGCCACGGACAGGCCGGCGGTGCCGAGCAGCCACGCGGGCGGGAAGATCGAGAACAGCAGCACGCCCCTGCTGGCCAGTTCGAGCTTGCGCTGCGCCGAGATGACCTTGCGGATGTAGGCGGCGTCCTTCTCGCCACGGCCGGCGATCACCTCGTCGCGGATCGCGTCCAGCTCGCGGCCGAGCTCCTCGATCTGCTCCGCGGTCAGGTGGGCGGTGGGGTCGATGGCGGTCACGGTGCTCCTACCGTTCGATGTCGCAGGGGCCCGCCGCGGCGGACACGCAGGTCTGGATGAGGACGCCCGGCTCGGCCTCGGTGATCTCGCCGGTGCGCAGGTCCCGGACGGCGCCCGCCTTGAGCGGCGTGACGCAGCCGAAGCAGATGCCCATGCGGCACCCGGAGGGCATGAGCACGCCGGCCTCCTCGCCGATGTCCAGCAACGGCGTCGCACCGTCCGCGTCGACGGTCCTGCCGGTGGCGCTGAACGTGACCTCGCCGCCGCCGTTGCCGTCGTCGCCGGCGACGACGATGCCGGGGCGGAAGCGTTCGGTGTGCAGGCGCTCCCGGACGCCGTGCTCGGTCCAGTGCGCCTCTGCGGCGTCGAGCAGGCCCGCGGGCCCGCAGGCCCAGGTCTCGCGCTCGGCCCAGTCGGGCACGACGTCGTCGAGACGGGAGATGTCGAGCCTGCCGTCGGTGTCGGTGTGCACCTCGGTGAGGCGCAGCCTCTTGTCCGCGACCAGACCGTGCAGTTCGTCGCGGAAGATCACGTCCTGCGGCTGTGGTGCGCAGTGGACCATGACGACGTCGTCGAACTCGCTGTCGCGCAGCATGCCCATCACGGGCGTGATGCCGCTGCCGGCCGTCAGGTAGAGCACCTTGGCGGGCTTGACCTGCGGGAGCACGAAGTCACCGGCCGGCTGGTCGAGCTGGACCAGCGTGCCCGGTGTCGCCCTGCGGACGAGGTGGTTGCTGACCTTGCCGCCCGGGATCGCCTTCACGGTGATCGTGACGCGGCCGTCCCGGCGGTTCGTCGGCGAGGTGATCGAGTAGGAACGCCACAGTCGCCTCCCGTCGACGTCCACCCCGATCCGCACGTACTGGCCCGCCGTGTGGCCGCGCCAGCCCCGCCCCGGCCTGATCACGACGGTCGCGGCGTCACCCGTCTCGGGGTGCACGGCCTCGATGCGCCCCCGCAGGTCGGCGCCCGCACGCAGCGGGCTGACCAGGTCGAGGTAGTCCGACGGCAGCAGCGGCGTCGTGACCATCTCCAGCAGTTTCCACGCCCTGCTGCGGAGGGCTGTACTCGTCATGACTCCAGCTTGCTGTGCCGCAGGGCGTAAAGTCCTGACCGAAGGACGTAAATCTGGTCGACCGCATTGTTCGCAAGGAACAAAAACGTGAGCCAAGCAATCCGGAGGGCCGGCGAACCGGCTCTCGACGAGACGACGGTCACCGCACTTCGGGCCGAGCTGAAGGCCACCGCCGACGAGGTCGTCCAGGCGATCATCGACGAGGTCCCCTCCTACGCCAACGCCCTATCGGGCCGCATGGGCGGCACCATCCGCCGAGCCGTCCGCACCGCCCTGGGGCACTATCTGGACCTCGCGAGCGGGAACGCCACAGGCGGCGACGCCGGCGACGCGGCCTACGAGCTCGGCCGCGGCGAGGTGCGCGACGGCCGTTCGATGGACGCCCTGCTCAGTGCCTACCGCGTCGGCGCCCGCGTCGCCTGGCGATGCCTGGCAGCGGGTGCCGTACCCGCCGGTCTGCCCGCCGCGGAGGTCGCCAAGTTCGCCGAGCTGACCTTCGCCTACATCGACGAGCTCTCCGCCGCGAGCGCCGCGGGCCATGCCGACGAACTGGCCGCCCGGGGCAGGGCCCAGGAACGCCACCTGGAACACCTGGCCCGCGACCTCCTCGCCGGCGCGAGTCCCGACGTGCTGCTGGCCTCTGCTCAACGGGCCGGGTGGCAGCCTCCGGGCTCGCTGACCGCGGTCCTGCTGCCCGCCGACCAGGCCCGGCCCGCCTACCGCGCGCTCGACCCGGGCACCCTTGTCCTCGATGACCTGCCGGACGCCACCGGTGTGCTGCTCGTCCCCGACGCCGACCGATCACACCTCTTGCGGCAGCTGGCCGACCGCACCGCCGTGGTCGGCCCGGCCCGGCCGTGGACGCGTGCGTCCGCCTCGTACGCACGAGCCGTACGCGCGCGCTCCCTCTCCTCCGACATTCGCGACACCGAGGACCACCTGCCCGAGCTGGTGCTGAGCGCCGACGCGGACGCGTTCGCGGACCTGCGTGCCCGAGCCCTCGCACCGTTGCGGGCCTTGCCTGTCGCGACCGCACGGCGGCTGGAGGAGACGTTGCGGGAGTGGCTGCTGCACCAGGGCAGGCGGGACGAGGTGGCGGCGGCGTTGTTCGTCCATCCCCAGACAGTCCGGTACCGGATGTCGCAGCTGCGGGAGCTGTTTCCGGATCTCGCATCGCCGCACCGGGTCCTTGAACTGACGCTGGCGGTGGGTCTTCGGGTCGGCTGACGGGTACTTCGACCGTCCACGACCGCGTCCGCGGGCGTTCCAGGAATCGTGTCCCGTTCTCGGTGCCACCAGCAGTTCTTCCAGACCCTCCAGAACGAGGAGCCCGCGCGCGGCTGCCCCCCACTCGCGCGGGGGTCAGCCGCGCTCGGGGGCAGCTCGGCGCGGTCCTGCCCGCCGTGGTCGACCACGAGGTCTACTTCGGCGCGCTCCGACAGCTCATCCACTCTGTCGACCCGGCCGGGTCGGCGGCCAAGGTGCCCGGGCAATCGGCGGAGGGCAAGTAGATCGGCGTGGACAGCACCCTCGCCGCCTACCGCGGCCAAGCCGCGTGGCCGGAGCTGATCCACGGCCGGCCCGCCGTCGTCTACCCGCAGCAGCTCGCCGTGACTGGCGCACGCGGCAGCGACGGCTGGGCCACCCGTGACTGGCGCCGGGCCGCCCGCACCACCGGCGCCGTCCGTGGTCACCAGGGGGCGCCGTCGGGGGCCTGCTCGCCCTGAGCCTGTCGGGTGATCGGTCCGGGGCGGAGCCGAGGCATGGGTGGCGTTCGCCTGGTTCGTGGGTGAAGCCGGACCCGAGGCAGATGCAGTCCGCGTCGTGGCCGGGTTCTGGGGCTCCGCGCCGGCTGTCCACGGGCTCTACGTGCAGCGGGACCGAGTCGTCTTCCGGCCAGACCATCACGGCAAGGATCTGACTACCGCGTGCGCCCAATCCAAGCACACCGACGGCCGGAGGCTGAACGTCTGCATCGATACGATCCGGCGATCGGCAGCCTCATTGTCCGGATCACTGTGGGGACTTCGAGCTGAGCCTACGTCCGCGGCCCGACGGGTCGTGATGGGCGGCCAAGATCACCTGCGCGCTCCGCATCTCCAGGACGTCAACGAGTGACACAAAACCGCCCACCAGGGAGTCCTTGAGGCGCCTGACCAGGTATGTCCCGTGCGCTTAGTCCGACCCACATGAAAAACTGCACCCCCTGAGCACAAGCAGAGGAGGAGAGCCGTGACACGACCGGTCCTGACCAGGGTCCACTGGGTGTTGATTTCGCTCGTCGCGCTGGGCGCCACGTTCGTCGCACTGATCGGCCTGGCCGGCTCCTACCTGGCGGTCCGCCGGGTGGCGTTCGGCGTCGGCATGGGCCAGTTCTCCTACGCCTTCCCGATCGGCGTGGACGTCGGCATCCTCGTCCTCCTTGCGCTGGACCTCGTCCTCACCTGGCTGCGCATCCCCTTCCCGCTGCTGCGCCCCACCGCCTGGGGCCTGACGGCGGCGACCATTGCGTTCAACGCGGCGGCTTCCTGGCCCGACCCGCTGGGCACCGGAATGCACTCCGTCATCCCGGTGCTCTTCATCATCATCAGCGAGGCGACGCGGCACGCCATCGCCAGGCTCGCGCGACTCAGCTCCGACAGGTCCATCGAGAAGATCCGGCTGATGCGCTGGCTCCTCGCTCCCCGTCAGACCTGGGCGATGTGGCGCCGGATGCAGCTGTGGGAGATCCGGAGCGTGGACGAAGCGGTCCTGCTTGAGCAGGCCCGCCTCGCGTACCTCACCCTGCTGAAGGACGCCCCGGTCGGCCCGAAGAAGAAGCTGCCCGCTGCCGCACGTCTGCCACTGGACCTGCTTGAGCTGGGTGTGCCGATGGAGATCACCTACGAAGACGGCCTCGCGGCCGCCGGCGTCGCCACTCGCCCGCTGGACCGGATCTTCGCTGCACGAGTGGCAGCCACGGACGGCCAGCGGAAGCAGCAGGGTCAGGCTCCGGAGGGCACGGCCGAGCTTCCGGCGGTTGCCGGTCCGCGCAAGGAGCTGGCCCCAGGTGACGGTGAGATATCGTCCAGCTCTGCCGCGGAAGGGGCGGAGCCGATGCGGGCGCAGCACGAGAGCGTTGCGGGTCTGGCGTCTGGCAGGCCGGTCGCTTTGCGGGAGTTTGCCGGGCAGTCCTTCGCGGATGCGGGACCGGGTGCCGAGGACTTTGGGGGTGCGGGATACCTCGTTCCACAAAGCCCGGTTCCTACGCAGGCATATCCAGAGCCTTCGCAGGTCAACGCCCCTGCGGGAGCCTATTCGGAGGCTGCTCCGGTGCCGCTGCAGGCGGCGCGGGCCGAGCCGGAGCCGGACCTGAGGGTCGCGTACGAGCAGCCAGAGGCCCTTGATTCCCGCACAGCCCTTGCGGGTGCGGGGCGGGCCGAGGAGCCGGTGCGGGAGACCTCCGCAGACCTTACGGAGACCGTCCGCACCGAAGGGGCCGCGCCCGATTCCGACCCGGGCGAGGACGACCTGCCGGCCATCGATCCTGCACTGGCGGACCGGGCGCTCGCCAGGAACATCCCCTTGAAGTGGGCCATCGGCTTCGCCACCTTGGTCGCCGAGTACGGGCGTCACCCCGGACCGGAAGAACTCCGCCGTCACCTCTACAAGAGCCCTTACAACCTCCGGGCACGGGGCAAGGACGACCAGCCGGTGAGCCTGCGCAGCGTCGGGCGCTACTACAACGACCTCAGGGACCTCGTCCCGCTCCCCAGCCAGGACGACCAGGAGCAGCTTCAGCTGGAGAGTGCTGGGGCCTGACCCCCCTCCCTCCACGACGACGGTCCGGCGCCCTCAGGTGCCGGACCGTTTCGCTGCCCTCCGGCACACCAGGCCGGTGAGCCGGTGCGGCAGCCGCTCTTCCAACTGGTCGATCGGCAGCAGCGCCGAGCACCACCAGCCACCCGCCCGTACCCGTGCGCCCAAGCCCCCCGGACGAGCCCGACCCGAAGATCAACGCGAGGCGGGCGTACCAGGTCAGGGTGGCCGGATCGACGGAGTACCGGTTGTACACCGACGTGCAGGATCCTGCGGGGCGCGAGCTGGGTATGGACGGCGACGGTGTCCGCCCGGAAGACGGTGCCGCGATCGACGCCAAGTACATCGGTCAGCAGAAGAGTTGCAAGTCGCCGTTCCGCTTGGACAATGCGGACGGGGTCTTCGAATCCGCGTACGAGAACACCATGAAGCGGGAGTCCGCGAAGCCGGAGAAGTACGCATCGGCCTTGTCGGACCCCCGGAACAAGGTCAACCACCTCGAACTCATCACGAACGACCCCAAGGCCTCCGCCTACTTCCAGTCCCTCATGACGGCCCAGGGCGTCACCGGCCGCGTCCGCATCGAACCCTGACCTGCAGCATCGAGAGAAGAGAGCACCCTGTGGGATCCGGCTTCTACGTCGGTGCCGACCGCGAACGAGTCGGGCCGTGGACCTTCACCGGGGAGCAGCTGCAGGAGTGCGTCCTGAGGCACTGGCCGGACGCCACGGTGAGCAGCGTGTTCGAGGGCTTCCCTGGAGATCGTGGCTGACGTCGACCCCGGGCGGCCGACGGAGCTGTCGTTCAGCCTCCAGCACCGCGTGTTCTCGTTCGAGGACCGGGGATCGCCCGTTGGATCCCTGACCGTCATCCACAGGGTGCTGCACGACCTGGCGCCCGAGGTGCCCGTCGTGTGGTGGATCGACCACGACGTGGATTTTCAACCCCTTGACCTGGCAGGAGGCCTCGAAGCGTTCATCGGGAGCTTACCCGTCTAACTGATCGTTTCAGAATGCCGTCCTGCGGAGACGCTGGCGACTCATGGAACAATCTCTTCAGCCACAGGCTCAGGGGGATGAGGCCGTATG
>NZ_JBIWNL010000074.1:0-8256 GCF_044767225.1 Kitasatospora sp. NPDC101447 | reverse complement strand
GCCCAAACTCCTCCACAAACTCACCAACCTCACCTACAAACACACCACCGCCACCCAACACGCCCTCACCAACCTCCACCACCACCTCACCAACACCGCCGAATAACAGCGCCGAATTACAGCGCCGGAAACCACAATCGGAAACAGGAGGGCCTCATGCAGACCGCCGTCGAAATCCCCGCGCTGCCGGCCGATCACGCCGTCACCGCCACCGATCACACCGCGACCACGGACGACTTCGCGCGTCTTGCCATCACGGTCCACCAGCCCGCGACGCCCGACCTGGCGCGGCCGCTCGTGGTCCTCGTCCACGGGTGGGCCGCCTCCCGGACGGTCTGGCACAGCACCGCGAGCCAGTTGGCCGCGGCGGGGCACACCGTGGCCACGTACGACCAGCGGGGGCACGGCTCGTCGACGGTCGGGCGGGAGGCGATCGGTATCGAGCGGCTCGCGCGGGATCTGGACGCCGTCGTGGGGACGCTGACGACGCCGGAGCGGCCGGTCGTGGTGGTCGGGCATTCGGGGGGTGGCTACGCGGCGCTCGCCTGGGCGGCGCAGTTGTCCGCGGCGCGGCCGGCCGATGCGGGCAGGCGGATCGCCGGGCTGGTGCTGGTGTCCACGGCTTCGCACGGGCAGGAGACCCCGGCGAACGAGGTGAAGATGATGGGTTCCCAGCTGTTCAGCCGGGCGCTCCGGACGCCGTGGCTGGGCCGCAAGCTGCTCGGGCAGACGCACGGGCCGCGGGCGACCCTGGAGGCCCGCGAGGCCAACCGCCGGCTGTTCGCCCGTACGCTGCCGCAGACCCGTGCCGCCTGCTTCGCCTCGACGCAGGAGATGGACCATCGGGCCGGGCTCGCCGGGATCACGGCGCCCACCGTGGTGATCACGGGTACGGAGGACAAGGTCGTGAAGCCGAGCTTCAGTCAGGAGCTCGCCGCCGCGCTCCCGCAGGCAACGCTGCACGAGGTGCCGGGGACCGGGCACATGCTGCCGCTCGAAACGCCCCGGTTCATCGCCCACCACACCCACCAGCTGGTCCTGGCCGGCCGCTGACCGCCGTGACCACCACCGCTCCCGCCGGCGTCCTGGGCTCGCTGCTCCCGCCGTACGTCCACTGCGCCGAGGCGTTCGGCCCCCTGGATGCGGGCCGTCTCCACCCTTCGGAGGCGGCCTACATCCGGGACCGGTCCCCGCGTCGCCGGCAGCAGTTCACCACCGCCCGGACGCTGGCCCGCCGGGCCCTCGCCGAGTTGGGTCATCCGCCGGTGCCCCTGTTGCCCGGGCCCGGGGGTGCGCCGCAGTGGCCCTCGGGTGCCGCGGGCAGCATCACCCACACCCGCGGCTACACCGCCTGTGCCGTGACGAGTACCGGTCGGCACGTTTCGCTGGGCATCGACGCCGAGCCCGTCCGGCCGCTCCCGCACGGGGTCCTGGACCTCGTCAGCAGCCAGGACGAGCGGCGGGGGCTCGCCGCGCTCCCGGTGGGCGAGGTCCCCTGGGACGCCGTGTTCTTCAGCGCCAAGGAGGCGGTCTACAAGGCCGTCCACCCGCTGACCCGCCGGTGGACGGCGCTGGCCGCGATCACCGTCGCGGTCCACCCCGACGGCACGTTCACCGCCCGGCATCCTCACCACGACAACGTCGGCACGGGCCAGTGGGGCGTGCACCGGGACATTCTGATGACCGCGCTCGCCCTTCCGCCGACGGCGTGAGCGCGGGCGTGCGAGTGCCCGGGCGTGCGGGTGCCCGGGTGCGCGGGCGGGGCCGGGGGGCCGCACGGTCACGCCCCGGGCGACTGCCGGCCGGAGGGGAGCGTTAGCGGGGGTCCGACGCGAGGGATCTCCGCGGGGATCCGGCCGGGATCGGGGCCGAACGGTGTGAGGCCCCGTGCTGGTGCGCGGGGCCTCATTCGGTCGATCCGGGTCGCCGGGACCGGCCGCCGTTACGGCGCGATGGCGTAACAGAAGAACCGACCCTGCTGGGTGACACTGGCACCGGTTCCGTTGTCGGTGACGGTCACCTGCAGGGTGGCCGCCAGGTTCGTCCGGCACGGGCCGTAGGCGCTCGGGGCGGTGCGGCCGGAGAAGAAGCCCGCGTTGCTGACCGCACTCCACGAGTAGCTGTAGTTCCCGCTGCCGCCGGTGGCATAGGCGTCGCAGGACCAGACGCTGTTGCCGGAGTCGCAGAGCACGGTGACGCTCGGCGCAACGTCCGCGTGGGCGGGGGCGGCGAGCCCGAGGGTGGCGAGGGCGAGCAGCGGAGCCGCGAGGACTCCCAGGCGCCTGGTCGAGGCCTGGAGCACGGAGCTGGTCATCTGACCTCCTGTGTCGGGGTGTTCGGGTCGAGCGGGAACGAGTGTGCAGCGCGCACAGAATCTTCACAACCCCTGATCCCCGAACGCCGGACGGGCTACGTCCGGGTCATTACGCACGGAGTAGTGCCGCCTCGGTAGTCCCCGTCGTACCCCGGCCGTGACGAACGGTCAGCGCCTTCGTCGCAATCAGGGCGCCAGCGGGCCGCCCGGGGTGAGGGCCAGCCGGGTGAAGCGCTCGGCGATCAGCCGGTGGGCTTCCGGGGAGGGGTGGAGGCCGTCGGGGTGCGGGTGGGTGCCGTAGTCGGGCTCGCCGTAGAGGGCGAGCCCGTCGAGGTGGTGCAGGGCGAGGTCACCGTCGGAGCGGCGTTCGGCGACGATGCGGGCCAGGTGCTCGCGGATGACGGTGAGGGTGAGGCGGCCGGCGGCGCGTTCGGCCGGGTCGCCGGTGGCCCGGAAGCGGAGGGTGCCGCTGCTGAAGTCGGGGGCGAGCGGGCCGGGGGTGTTCTCGTGGATCGGGCAGAGCAGCGGGGAGACGACGAGCAGCGGGGTGGTCGGGTGGCCCTCGCGGACGGTGTCCAGGAAGCCGTGGACGGCCGGGGTGAGGGCGCGCAGCCGCATCGCGTCGCTGTTCACGAGGTTGATGCCGAGCTTCAGGCTGATCAGGTCGGCGGGGGTGTCGCGGATGGCGCGGGCGGTGAAGGGGTCGAGCAGGGCGCCGCCGCCGAAGCCGAGGTTGACCAGGTCGAGCCCGGCGCCGTTGGCCACCAGGGCGGGCCAGGTGCCGGTCGGGTGGGTGGCGTTCGAGCCGTGGCTGATCGAACTGCCGTGGTGCACCCAGCGCTTGCGCGGGCCGGCCGGGACGGGCTGCAGGGGTGCATCCGTTTCGAGCGCGATCAGTTCGGTGGTCTCGGTGTGCGGGAGCCAGAGTTCGACGGTCTTGTCCCGGGCGGGCAGGCCGGTGAACCGGGCGCTGCCGGGCGGCCCTTCGGTGAACTCGAAGCGGCCGGTGGCCAGGTCGACGGTGCGCAGGTTGCCGCCGGGGACGGTGGCCTGAGCTGCGAGGACGCCGTCGACGAGGAGGTCGTAGACCCCGTCGGGCACGTCGGGGACGCCGGGGTAGGCGCGTTTGGTGGGGACGGCGTGCAGCGTGACCGCAGTGGCGTGGGTGCGGAAGGCGAGGCGGACGCCGGAGGGCTGGGCCTCGGCCATCGCGAGCTGGTCGTCGGGTATCTGTCGGCGGGCGCCGGCGGGTAGCCGGTGCGGCAGCAGGCCTCGGCGGGTGTGCTCGACGTCGAGGTGGCCGTGCAGCAGGTCCTCGGTGACGGGGGTGGTGATCGCGGTCATGGCGCTTGCGTCTTCTCCGGGTCGGTGTACCGGCGGGGGCAGTGAGGCGCGCCGCACGGGCGGTTCAGGGGGTCGGCCGTTCAGGCGGTCGGGCGGGCGCCGCCCTGGCGCAGCAGAGTGTCGAGGGAGTCGATGATCCAGTCCCAGGACTGCCGGGCGTCGACGGCGGTGTGGCTGAAGCCGCCGGCCGCCTCCAGGCTGATGTAGCCGTGGAAGACGCTGCCGAGCATCCGGACCGCGTGGGTCTGCTCGGGCTCGGTGAGGTCGTAGCCGCGCAGGATCGCCCGGGTCATCTGGGCGTGCCGGACGCCCGCGCTGGCGGCGGCCGTCTCGGCGTCCAGGCGCAGCCGGGTGGCGTCGTAGCGGCCGGGGTGGCGGGCCGCGTAGTCGCGGTAGGCGTCCGCGAAGGCGCCGAGCGCGTCGCGGCCCGCGCGGCCGGCGAGGGCGTCGGCGACGAGGTCGGCGAGTTCCTCCAGGGCGTACAGGGCGATCCGGGTCTTGAGGTCGTGGGAGCTCTTGACGTGCGAGTACAGGCTGGCGGTCTGGACGCCGAAGCCGCGCGCCACGGCGGCGACGGTCACCTGCTCGAACCCGACCTGGTCGGCGAGTTCGGCGCCCGCGACGACCACGCGTTCGACGGTCAGTCCTGCCCGTGCCATGTGTTTCCTCCCGTACCGGCGCGCGCCGACGCGTCGGCGCACTGGTACGCCGACGCACTACGGCCAGTATGGGATTACCTAAATGATTTAGGCAAACGGGAAAGCACTATCGGACGGAAGCCCGCGGCATCCGCCTCAGCCCCGGCCTCCGCCTCCGCCTCCGCCTCAGCCCGCCAGGATCACCGTCTCCGCCGGGCCCGAGAAGCCCACCGGCTGCGGCGGGGTGCCCGTGGCGGCGAGGCGGCGGTGCTCCTGCGGGCTGATGCCGCGCACCCGCTTGAACGCCGCCGAGAGGGCGAAGGCGTTGCTGTAGCCGACCTTGCGGGCGGCGAAGGCGACGGTGCACTCGGGCTCGCGCAGCAGGTCGGCGGCGACGGCCAGGCGCCAGCCCGCGAGGTAGGCCATGGGGGGCTCGCCGACCAGGGCGGTGAAGCGGCGCGCCAGGCCGGCCCGGGAGACCCCGACCCGCTGGGCGAGTTCGGCGACCGTCCAGGCGGTGGCCGGATCGTCGTGCATCATCCGCAGGACCGGGCCGACCACCGGGTCGTGCTGGGCGCGGTACCACGCGGGGGCACCGGAGTCGGGGGCGGCGAGCCAGGACCGCAGGACGGAGACCACCAGCAGGTCGAGGATGCGGTCCAGGACGAGCTCCTGGCCGGGCTCGTTGCGTCCTATCTCGGCAGCCAGGAGGTGCACGAGGGTGTCGTCGGCGCCGGTGCCGGCCGGGCGCACCAGCAGGGCGGGCAGGCAGCCGAGCAGGCGCTGGCCGATCTCGTGCTCGGCCTGGTAGGTGCCGGAGAGGACCACCGAGGAGGCCATGTCGCCCTCACGGCCCTGTCCCCAGGTCCGGACGCCGAGCGACATCACCTCGGAGACGTCCACCCCGCCCTTGGTGCAGACCTGGCCCGGGCCGACGATCACGTCCACCGGCGTGTCCGGGTCGTCCGCGACGGTGTACGGCTCCGGGCCGCGCACGATCGCCACGTCACCCGGGTGCAGCAACAGCGGGGTGCCGCGCTCGGGCAGGATCCACGCGGCGCCGCGGACCATCGTCACGACCGAGAGCGGGGCCCGGTCCTCGATCCGCAGCGACCACGGCGGGGTGAGGATCGACCGCAGCAGGAACGCGCCGCGGGCCTTGGGGCCGTCGAGGAGTCCCGTCAGAGTGTCCATGCCGACAAGTGTAGACGGCAAGACATCATTTGACGGCTCGTCATTTGAGGGACTCTTGAGTGATCGAGGTGGCTCGCGGGCGTCAAATGCCGGATGATCTGCCCACGGGGGTAGGAAGCGACACGCAGCGACAGCGACGCAGCGATACCGACAGCGAGAAGTGAGGGGCTCACGACGATGGAAACGGCACGCACACTCGTCCTGGTGGCGGCCACTGTCACCTGTGGACTGACCGCCGGACTGTTCTACGCCTACGCGTGCTCGGTCATGCCCGCGCTCGCCCGGGTGGAGGACCGGACCTTCATCGAGGTCATGCAGCGCGTCAACGTGGCGATCCTGAACGGCTGGTTCGTCCTCGGCTTCGTCGGCGCCCTCCTGACGACGGCGGCCGCGGTCGCCCTGCACCTGCCCTCGGACGGCCACGACGTGCTGCCGGCGACCATCGCCGCGCTGGTCCTGTACGTCGCGATGATCGGGGTCACCCGCTCGGTCAACATCCCGCTGAACGACGAGCTGGCCGCCGCCGGTACGCCGCAGCGGATCGCCGACCCGGCCGGCGTGCGCGGCCGCTTCGAGGCGCGCTGGGTGCGCTTCAACGTGGTGCGGGCCCTGCTCTCGACGGCCGCCCTCGGCTTCCTCGCCTGGGCGCTGGTCCTCAACGGGCAGAGCTGACCGGGGTCCGCCGGCCTTCGGGGTCCACCCGACGGCCTACGGACTTCACCGAGGGCCCCGGACTTCACCGACGGCCTTCGGGCTTCACCCGACGCCACCCTGGGCGGCCTCAGCCGCACAGGGTGGCGAAGCCGTACCCGCGCGCCTTGAGCGTGGAGATGACGGCCGGCAGCGCGGCCACCGTCTGACTGCGGTCGCCACCGCCGTCGTGCAGCAGGATCACCGACCCGGGGCGGACGCTGTTCAGCACCCGTGAGCGGATCGCCGCCGTCCCCGGGCGGGACCAGTCCGCCGGGTCGACCGACCAGAGTACGACCTGCTTGCCGAGCGCCGCCGCGTGCGAGCGCACGGTGGCGTTGAGCGCGCCGTACGGCGGGCGCAGGCAGGTCGGGGTGCGGCCGGTCCGGGCGCGGATCGCCCGGTCCGTGGCGCTCACCTGGGAGTCGAGCGCGGAGCCGGAGAGCCTGCGCAGGTCCGGGTGCGACCAGGAGTGGTTCTGCACGCTGTGCCCCTGCCTGGCGACCTCCGCGGTCAGCGAGGGGTGGGCGGCCACGTTCTGCCCGATCTCGAAGAAGGTCGCGCGCACCCCGTAACGGGCCAGCGTGGCAAGGACCTTGGGCGTGTAGGCGGAGCTCGGCCCGTCGTCGAAGGTGAGGTAGACGACCTTGCCGCCGCCCGTGCCGCCGCCCGCGGCTTCCGCCGGTGCGGCGGGCAGTGCGACCGTCGCACCCGCCGCCAGGGCGACGGTGAGCGCGCCGACCGCCGTCCGGATCGCCGCGAGCTTCCCGCGCCTGCCGAGTCGTACGGACATGCCTGCCCCCTGCGGTCGGAACTCCGGTGCCGACGGCCAGTCTGCTCCGACGGCAGGGCGGCCGCGACCCGCCGGGTGGCGGAACCGGGCGGATCCGGCCAGCTCCGGCCGGCCGCACGACGGGCCGAACGGACGGACTCCGGACGACGTTCGCGACCGGTCACAGCCGGGCACGCGGCGGTTCCGAGCGGGCGGATGCGGGCGGATGCGGTCGAACGTCGGCGGATGCGGGCGGATACGGCCCGGGCGCGGCGGGCTCACCCGGGCACGTCGAGCGCCCCCGACGGGCTCCGTCGGGGGCGTCGATCGCGTTGCGGGGCGGCCTCGTTCAGCGCCCGGAGCGCCCGTGCAGCACCAGCGAGCGGGTCAGCGCGAGCAGACCGCCCGTGCACAGCGCGGTGCGGAGCATGTTGACCGGCACCCAGCTGTCCGCGAAGTGCGCCCGCACCGAGGCGAAGTCCTGGATCTGGGACGGGTCGCCGGCCGCCGCCAGCTGGTTGTTGAGCGGGATGTTGACGCCCATCGTCACGATCAGCGCCACCACGTACAGCGCCGTCGCCAGCGCGGCCCACAGCGCCGCCTGCCGCCGGCCCGCCTTGTGCAGCAGCCACGCCGCGACACCCGTCGCGACGAAGGCGCCGACGAAGACCAGGCCGAACATGCCGTTCTCGATCGACTTGTTGATGTGCTGCATCGCCGTCACGTACGTGCGGTCGTCACTCGCCGCCAGGCCCGGCATGACCGACACGTCGAAGGCGAAGAACAGCCCCGCCATCAAACCCATCGCGACGGTGGCACCCACCAGCAGCGGCCCGGTGGCCTTGCTGCGCGTGGCGGGCGTGCCCGCGCCGCCCGGGGCGAGGCCGGTGAAGGTCTGTGAAGCGGTGTAGGAAGCAGGAGTCGCAGTCTGGTGTGTGCTCATCGGTGATCCTTCGGTTCTCCCCGGTCCCCGCCCTGCGCGGGGACCCTCCCGGCACCCGGCGCACCGGCCTCCTCACCGCTCCCGGCCGCAGCCGGGGTGGACGATCAGGCGGCCGGCGCCGCCCGGCACCGACGATCTACTGAACTGCCGTACGCACGGCAGGTGTTGCTCTCCGGGTCGGCGGGTTCCGCCGGGTGGGCCGGTTCCGCCGGTTCAACCACGGACCTGCAGCCGGTCACGCGTTCCACACGCCCGAGGCGGCGGCCTCCCGGGCGTAGTCCGCGAAGTCCCGCGGCTCACGACCCAGCGCCCGCCGCACCCCGTCACCCAACGACGCGTTCCGACCGTCCAGGATCATCGA
>NZ_JBIWNL010000073.1:0-8417 GCF_044767225.1 Kitasatospora sp. NPDC101447 | reverse complement strand
GGGTACTTCATCGGTGCAGCCATGGCAGAGGCTCCCTTCTCATGGCCCATCAGGCCATCTCCGGCAACCTTCCGCACGTCGGGGGAACCTCAGGTCGATGTCGGCGATCACGGCGACGGGGATGCCGCATTGGCGGAGCTTGGCGGCGGCATCGGCCAGGCGGGCTTTGCCGCTGAGGTGGAGGAAGACGGTGTTGTCGTGTGGCTTCCCGCCCCGTATGGCGTCGAAGCTCGCCTGGTAGAACTGGCAGTCCCCTTCCGCTTCGCACAGCACGACGCGGTCGTGAAAGAGGCCGGAGATGATGTTCGAGTAACGGAGCGCTGGTGTCTTGAGGATGCCGCTGACGTCTTCCGGCTGCAGGCTCCTGGCTTGAGCGTATGTGGCGGTACGGGAGAGCCTGACGAGGCTGATGGGCTTGGCCGCTCCGGCGTCCATGAGGCCCGCCAGGAAGTCGGAGCTGTGAGTGGCGACGAAGACCTGGCACGGGGACGGTGTATCTGCGGCGAGGAATCGGCCGAGCAGGCGCGCCTGAGGAGGATGAAGGAACGCCTCCGGTTCATCGACGAGAATGACGGGCCGGGGACGTACCAGAGTGTTGATCAGGACGTTCACGAAGGCCTGGAAGCCATCCCCTTGCTCGCTCACGGCGGGAAGAGCCTGATATGCAGCACGCAGCTCGGGCGAAGGCGGTGGAACCTCGTCGGGTATACCCGGTTCACCGACCCTCAGCCGCAGCTGCGTGTGGTCATAACGGTCGATCGACACCGGCTGGCCGAACGCGGCCACGACTCGGCGCGAGAAGACGTCCTGAGCTCCACGCACGTCAGCCAGATACTGGAGAGGATGACTCGGAGGAAAGCCTGGGTCCCACCACTGACTGTTGCTGTGATGGGACTGAAGACGGTCCTGGGTGGACAGATGAGCGACCAGCAGGTGCGCGATATTGCCGTATAGCCTGCTCTCCCAGGAGTTTGCGACCTGCGAGCGGCTCCAGGGCTGTTGCGTCGGGCCCGGGTAAGCGAGCTCATGACCGCCGGGAAAGCGGCGTGGGACCTGACCCTGCTGGTGGAGCCAGTCGAACAGGTCACCGGATGCCCCCTCAGCCGCGATGGCGGCATCGGCCAGCCACAGCGCTGCAAAACTCTGGCCGGCCTGGATGGGGGACAGCCTGGCAGCGATCTCACGCAGCAGCAGGGACTTACCACTGTTATTCGGGCCGATGAACACAGTCAGACCGTCCAGCGGCGGCTGCACGGTGGTCCCGTCTGAAAGTGACAGTTCCGCGAGCCCGAACCTGATCCCCACCACGCCCCCACCAAGCTGCGTCTTCACCGAAGACGCCACCGTACCGTCCGATGATGTGACGAGGGAGGCCAATGGCCATCCATTCTTCGTTGCCGCGCCTCACGCGCTGACCGCCTTCTGCCGACGCCTTCGACAGCGCACGCCAGGCCAGCGACAGAGGCCGTCACCCACAGCGAGGTGACGGCCTTGAGTGCCTTCTCGGGGCCGCCGTAGCGTAGCGCGAGCCTCCGACAATGACCCCGCCCGGGCCCGGCCCTACGCCCACTCCACCCCGTGCTCGGCGAGCTGCGCGAGCTGCTCCGGCGTGAGCTTGGCCCGGCGGGCCTTCTGCTTGTTGAGCCAGATGCCCAGCGCGAAGTGCGACACCACCACCTGCTCCTCGCCACCGGGGCCGGCCTCCACAGCCTCCACCTGCTCCTTGTGCGAGCGGGGGACCCGGGGATGCTGCTCCCGCTCGACGAACCGGGCGAGCGCCGCCAAGCCCTGGGCGAACCGGTCGCCGCAGGACACCTTCGGCTTCGCCTCGGCGGCGGCCTTCGCGGCCACCAGCGCGAGGTCGGCCTCGATGCCGATCGCCCGTCAGCAGTCCCGCTGGTCGGTCTCCAGGCCGGGCCAGTCGGCCCGCTGCGCCTGCACCCAGCGGCCGAGCTGCTCGCCCTCGAACACCGTCTCCAAGGGCAGCCGGGTCCAGTCGACCCGGCCGTCCAACTCCAGCCACCACTGCCGGGCCACCGCGTAGGGCGCGCTGCCAGGCGATCGGCCAGCGCGGCACCACCACGGGTCGATCTCCTCCAGCGCCTCCCGCCACTCCGGATCGAGCGCCCCCTGCTCACCCGCCGGCACCTCGGCCGCCGCCCGAAGCCCGGCCAGCCAGCCCCCGATCGCGTACCCGCCGATCGCGGCCCGCGCCGGGTGGCCGCACGGGAAATCGCGAGGTCACGACTGCCGGAGCGTCATCTGATCCGGTGCTACTGGCGGTCCTGGTGGGGGAGGTTGGGGCGCTGTAGGAGTAAAAGCCGCCGACCACGCTGTGGGCAGGAGTATCCTGGAGGAAGCTTTCGGCTCGATGCCGGAACTCTGCCTGACTCCCAATGGTCCACAAGGCCGGGAGAGCGCGCAATGGCTGCTTGGCGGCCGCGACACATGGTCGGGAACCGGACGGGTTCAGGCGTCTACATCGCGTTCGCGTGCGGCGACTGGCACCGAAGGACTCCTGCGGGGACTCCCCGGGGTCCGGGCCTTCTGCTCTGCCCGGACCGCCCGGCCCGGACTGCTTCCACGTCCTCCCCTCGGAGCCACTGTGTCAGTCACCTCCACCGTCCGCGACAACCCGTCAGATACCGCCAACCCGTACCCCGGTGCCGACAAGGGCAACTGGACCAAGGCCTTCTCCGACGCGCTCGCCCTCGCGACCGGCTTGCCGCTGGAGATCACCGACGGCATTGCCCCCTACGTCGTGCGCCCCAAGGACTTCCTGACCCGGACAGGCGGGGCCTACCAACTGCGCCCCGGAGTCATCACCGTTGACCCGGGGACCGGGCTGCAGGTCCTGAACGTCACCGTCCACGGCTTCACCGGCGCCCCCGGCGAGTACAACGAGCGCATCCGCGGCTCCTTCCACTCGCCGACCAGGCCCAACCCCGACCCGATCCGCATGCTGCCCCGCCTCACCACTGGCACCGGCACCGACGGCCGCGCCCTTCCCTACCTGGCCACCGCCCACCCGGTGCCCGCTAACACCCTCAGCTCCCTGATCGGCGTCATGGAGAGCGCCCTCAACGACGCCGACGGCTCCCGCGGGTACAAGCTCACCGACGACATCCGCACCTACGGCCAGAACGAGAGCACCCTGCACGCGGTCCTGCTACGCACTGTCGCCGAGAACGGCTCGGAGGCGAAGGTCCGCCGGGTCCTGGACCTGACCGCCATCAAGGGCGCGAACCGCTCGAGGGCACGGCTCGGCCTGTTCGGCCTCTCGGCCAAGGACATCGTCTTCGGCGTCGACCGCGCCAAGCTCGTCGCCCTCCCGGAGAGCGGCGAATACCCGGCCCGCATCGCCGACCCCGCGGTGTGGGTGCCGGCCTTTGCGGAATCGATCCGCGCCGCATACACCGACGAACGCCACCCGCTGCACGAGGTCGCGCTCAACGCCGAGAAGGTGGCCACCGTCCAGATCGGGATCATCGTCGGAACGGCCCACCCCGACGAGTTCCACAACGTGGTCTTCGACCCCAACCGAGCCGACCACCGGCGCCCGCCCCTCGGCTACAGCCTCGCCGAGAAGGCCGCCTCCGACATGCGCGCAGTCCTGCGCGACGCCAAGGCCAACGGCTGGCTGACCGAGAGCGAGCGGGCCTGGCTCGCCGGAGAAGGCGCCGATACGTTCGCGCACGAGGGCGAGGACCTGGTCACGGCCCGGGACCGCCGCGACCGGACCCTGTTCGCCGTGGTCTTCCCCGAGGACCCCGACCGCATCAAGGCCGTCGCCCGCGTCCTGGGCGAGCCCAAGCGCAGCTACACCGGCAAGGACCACGTGGCGAACCGGCTCCGGATGGTCTCCGCGGTCGCCAACGCTGGCTACCGGTACCGGTGGAACCCCCGCGTTCTGGACGGCCTGCTTGGCAGCACCTTCATCAAGACCAACGGGCAACTGGCCCTCCCCGCCTGGCGTGAAGCGCTGGACAAGGGCATCGAGGACCAGGATGTCCTGCACGAGTTCCTGACCACCCGCGGCATCCACTGGCTCGCCGAATACAAGATCATCGATGCGGACCGCGGATCGATCGGTGCTCAGGCCGGCGGCCACGACAACGACCCCGAAGACCAGGCCGAGACCGCGGCCGACCGCAAGATCCGCCGCAGCACCATCAGCGCTCGCGGCGCGATGTTGGCCAAGCCGCGACGCGCCGTGGCGCTCATGCGCGAACTCGCCGAAGCCGCCAACGAGAACCGTGATCCGCGCGCGGTCGACAACGACGGCGTGCCGCTGGACGGCACGGTGGCGGACAAGCACTGGTTCGACGAGCAGTTCCCCAAGACGGCCAAGAAGAAGACGCCGTTGAAAGGGCGGGACAGCGAGACCGACTCAAGCAACCCAGGCAAGCCGGACCCGACCCCTCAGGAAGCCCTGGCCGAAGCACGCAGCACCTTCTACAGCGAGGCCACCAACCACGCCCCGCGCGCCGCAGTCGATCTGCTCGAGGCCGCCCGCGAGTTCATCGCCGCCGCGCAGCACGCAGGCCAGAACGTGACCTTGGCCGACGACGAGGAACGCGGTGCGATCGTGCAAGCCTTGGTCGCCGCCCAGAGCGACATCCAGAACCTCCTCGGCACCGTGGCCATGATGCAGTTCTCCCTGGGGCACGTTCAGGAATCCCAGGCCGAGAAGTTCCTCACCGAGGCCAGCGGGGACGACGAGTGACAATGCTTCTGCCCCCCGGCCCCATCCTTACTATCCCTCTTCGTGGGGCTCTTCCCCTCGCCTGCGGGAAGTACCTCGAGCAGTCCTATCTGACCCCCCTGCCCTGGTCCGCCCGCTGGAAGTACGGCGACCTCGACATCGTCACCGGGATCTACCTCATAACCGACACCGACGGACGCCTGCGCTGGCTCGGCCAGGCCAGCCGGGACGACGACCTGATCGGGCGCTTGGACAGCCACAACCGCAACACCGCCAAACGTGCTGTCTTCGCCAAGGTCCGCGTCTTGCACCTGCAGGACCACACCCCTCCGGCCGCCCTCGACGCCATCGAGGGCAGGTGCGCCGACCTGCTCGACATCCGCACGACCATGAAGCCCCGCCGCTGGCCTTCCGCGAAGAACTGGCTCAGCCTCACCGCGTAGCTGAACCAACTCCGACCGGCCTGCCGGCGGGGGGGGGGGGGGGGGGGGGGGGGGGGGGGGGGGGGGGGGGGGGGCGGCGCGCGCGGCGGGCCGGCGCCCCCGCGGGGGCGGCAGCCCGCCCACCCCCCCCCCCCCCGCCCCCCCCCCCCCCCCCCCCCCCCCCCCCCCCCCCCCCCCCGCCGCGCGCCGCCCCCCCGCGCGCCCCCCCCCCCCACCCCCCCCCCCCCCCGCCGCTTTGCTGCCCAGAACCGGTCTGCGGACCGATCAAGCCCACTCCACCCCGACTGCGGCGAGTTGTGCGAGCTGCTCCGGGGCGAGGTTGCCCCGGCGGGCCTTCTGGTTGTTCAACCAGGCACCCAGCGCGACCTCGCCTTCCTTGTGGGTGCGCGGCACTCGGGCGTGCTTCTCACGTTCGACGAAGGCTGCCAGCGCCGCAAGGCCCTGCCGGAACCGGTCCACCCGGGACTTCTTCGGCTTTGCCGCAGCCGCCGCACGCGCGGCGGCCAGCTCCTGGTCCTCTTCGATCCCGATCGCCGACAGCAGGTCCCGCCGGTCCTCCTCCAGGTCCGGCCAGCCCGCTCGCTGCGCCTGAACCCAGCGGCCGAGCTGCTCGCCCTCGAACACCGTGTCCAGGGGCAGCCGGGTCCAGTCGACCTGGCCGTCGGTGTCCAGCCACCACAGCCGGGCGGTCGCGTAGGCGCGCTGCCAGGTGATGGGCCAGGTGGGGCACCACCACGGGTCGATCTCCTCCAGCGCGCGGCGCCGCTCCGCAGCGAGCGCCCCCTGCTCCCCGGCCGGTACCTGGGCCGCGGCCCGTAGTTCGGAGAGCCACGTGCCGATCGCGTAGCCGCCGACCGAGGCCCGCGCCGGCGCCGCCAGGCTCCCGCCGTGGCCCTTCGCCCAGACCCGCGCCCAGTCCAGCCCGGCCTCGAAGCGGGCGTCGCTGACGGACCAGATCATGCCGAGCGCGTCCAGCATCTCCACCCGGTATGACGCCAACTCGCCATTCGCATTCTCGCCACGACGGTCCGAAAGCCACTTTCCCAGCGGGTAATTCCCCATCTCCCCGACGAGTGCCGAATAGGGGACGTCAAGGCCGCCGGTCTCCTCGAACCACTTCCGCGCGTGACCGATCCCCTCACGCCACAACTGCGTCTCGCCGACCAGCACCCTGGAGGCGATGAACAGCGCGAGCACGTTCTCGTCCACCGGCGTCTGGAACCGCACCGGCAGCGTGAACGCCCCCGACCCGCCACCCGCACCAACCATGCTCTCACCAGGGCCGGAAGCAGCCTCAGCGCTGCGCCCCTTGGTCCGCTTGCCGGACTTCTGCGGCACCGCGAGGGCCTCGACGACCTTGGCGTCGTGGCTGCGAAGCGCGGTCAGAATCTTGACCAGGGGACCATAGGAATCGGACTCCAGAATGTCCCCGGGCTCCTCTCCGGGCTTGAGGAAGACCGGCACGATCAGGCTGGCGGTCTTTCCCTCACCGGGCTGCATGCGTAGGGCCCGGCCGATGGCCTGGACAATATCCACCATGCTGCCCCTGCCCTGTAGGAGAACAGAATCAGCGTCCGGGATATCGACACCTTCACCCAGGACTTTGCACTGGGCGACGACCCGGTGCTGCAGTCCATCCTCTTCACTGCTGCTCCCAAAATCGGAGATTACCTCCTTGCGGAAGTCCACGTCGTGCTCGCCCGAGAGCCATTGCACCCAGAACTCTTCGGGGTACTTCTTGGGGTTTTCGAAGTGCAGCTTCTCGGCGGTTTGGTTCAGTGTCTCGCTGAAGTAGCGGGCCTCGATCGTGCGGCTATGGAACGTGATGCACCGCTGGAGGCCGCGCTCCACCATCGTCTTGACCAACCCGGCCTGGACGGCCGCGATCCGTTCGGCCGGCACCTCGTCCTCGCTGCCATCCAGGGCCTCGCCGACGCCCGGCCCCCACGGCACACCCTGCCGCCCGGCGCCCTGGCGGTCGCCCAGCGGGTCGCGCAGCTCCAGGACCACGATCTCGAACGGCGCCAGCAACTTCCGATCGATCGCCTCGGCCAGGCCCAGGGAGTACACGTGCGGGCCGTAGATCCGCTGGTCGTCCATGGACACCGCCAGTTCCTCCGGCAGCGGCTGGTAGGCGCTCTCGCGCCCCTTGACGGGGCGCTTGGGCGGTGCCCAGATCCGCGGGGTCGCGGTCATGTAGAGCCGACGGTCCGCAGGGATCGCGGCCTGGTCGTGCACCGCGGTCCAGGTTTTCTCGACGCTGCCGGAGGAGCGGTGCGCCTCGTCGCACACCATCAGCCCGAGCGGGGGCAGCAGCTCGCCCTGGCGTTCCGCCCAGTACTCGTAGGCGTCGGCGACCGCGCCGACCGAGGTGTAGGTGGCGAAGATAGTGGTCGGCCGACGGCGCTTGGCCGCGTTGGACAGCCACATGCCGATCATCAGCGGGCTGGTGGTCGCCATCACGCCGAACGGCAGCTCCGAGTCGACCAGGGAGCAGACCGCGTGCATGTCCCCGGAGCGGCCGGCGGCCCGCCACGAACCGACCATCTGCACCAGCAGATCCAGCGTGGGCACGACCACCAGCACCGTCCCGCGCGGGACGAGCTTCTGGCCAGCCGCAGCGCCGACGTACGACTTCCCCGACCCGGTGGCCATCTGCACCGTCACCCGCAGTCCGTTCGGGGCCGGGTGTCCCGGACGGGGCGTCAGGCCCCGCACGATGGCCTCCAGCGCCTCCTCCTGGTGCCCGCGCAGCGAGATGCCGGCGGCGGACTGAGCGGACTTCAGGCCCGGCTTTACGACGTTCACGAAGACGTGTCTCCCCTCACCCATTCCCGGGCCCACATCAGGGACCACGCGGGAAATGCTGACAGTGCCCTACTGATACATTCGACGGACCGCCCCGAGAATCAGGGCGACTGGAAATCCTGCGCGATAGAAGCGACTATCCGGCAGAATATAAGTCCCCGGCCTTAAATTCCGGCAAACGCCCGAAAGCACGGGTCCGGACCCTACTTCCGGCGGGATCACCTGACGTTTGATGACTGATACACTGGAGACCGTTGCTCACCCTCCGAGGGTATCGCATCCCGACCCGCCGTGAGGCCCAAACAGTGGTCTAGACCGTGAACTAGACCAATTCGGCGGGAGTGAAGCCGACCCGCACACGCCCCCTCGGGGTCGCCCCTCTCCTAGTCAGCCTGTAGTGAGTCCAGCCAAAATAGCAGTTCAACGATATGATGGAGCCTCAACCATTGGAGGGAGTGGAG
>NZ_JBIWNL010000072.1:0-9579 GCF_044767225.1 Kitasatospora sp. NPDC101447 | reverse complement strand
CCCGATGGGTAAATTCCGAGAACTGAAGTGAATCGAAAATTGAATTGAATGGCCGACAGCCCCCACCAAGGAGACCTTGGTGGGGGCTGTCGGGTGTCTTGACGGCAGTAGTTGACGGCAACGTCAGCGGACGGGTTCTGCACAAAGCGGCGGATCGTCGCGGTCGTCGGGCGCGGTACTGCCGGTTGCGGGGTGGCGGAGGGCGCTGCTGAGAGTGTCGATGGCCTGGCGCTGGAGCCGGAGTCGGACGTGGGTATACACGGTGGCCGTGACGCCGATGTGGGCGTGCCCCAACAGCTCCTTGATGACGACGAGTTCGACGCCCTGTTCCAGGAGGAGGGTCGCCGCCGTGTGCCTGAGGTCGTGGAAGCGGATGCGACGGAGGGTGGCCCGGCGGAGCAGGGTGTTGAAATGCCGGGTGAGGGTGGCCCCTTCGATCGGGCCGCCACCGGGGGTAGTGAAGACGTAGCCGCCCCGGTGGTGCACGAGACCGGCCAGGCCGGCGGACGCCTCGCCTTCACCGTGAAGGCCGACCAGTACGTCTACTCGGCCGGGTCGGAGAAGGACTCCGGTGGCATCCGCCGCGGGTTCATCCCGCGCTCCGATGGCACGGAGGAGCGCATCCGGCCCGAGCGGCGCCACGGCGGTGTAGCGCGCCTGGCGGCGGGCACACGCCGGGGTCAGGACCTACCGCTCCCGGCCGCGCCAGGATCCACGATGCCCGCCTCCCTTGCCGCACACGCCCGCCACCGCCGCGTGGACTTCCGCCTCGGCGACGGCACCGTGCCGGGGATCGACTTCCTGCGCCAGGCTCTTGTCGACTGGCACCTGATGACAGCCGGCACCGGAGCTGACGCGCTGCTGGTGGCCGCCGAACTTCTCGCCAACGCCGCCCGGCACACCCGGGGACCCAGGCGCTTGGACCTCGACCTCAACGATGCCTTCCTGCGGATCGCGGTGACGGACCCGGCACCCGACCCGCCGCGCCCGCGACCCCACCGGCCGGACGCCACGCATGGGCATGGCCTGTTCATCGTGCAGCAGCTCGCCAAGGACTGGGGATGGCGGCCGCACGGGCACGGCAAGACCGTCTGGGCCGACCTGCCCATCCCCGGCACCCCCGGCCACTGACGGCGCGCCGTTCCCGCTCGCCGCCTACAGCTCCCTTCGACCGGCAGGCCCGCCAGCTCCGCTCGCTCGGCGGGTGCCAGACGGGGCGGCCGGGTCACGCCGGACCGGGTCTTCGATCCGGGCGGCGCCGGCCAGAACGGCGGTGAGCCTCTCGGCGCGCTGCGCCGGGGAGCTCCTCGAAAGCTCGGCCTCGACCTGGCGGTGCTGCCCGCCCCGTCAGTCGTGCCGTCGGTGAGTTGGAGTTCCGCCTCGTGGACAACCTGATCGACCGCTCTGCGCATGCCCATGGCAGGAGTGCTCCCTGCTGCACCCCGGGTGGTCGAGGACCTCGCCCGGGACCTGAGCGGTGCGGCCGAGGCCGTGCGGGCGATGCCGGGTGTCGGCGGGGCGGACGTGACGGTCGCCGCCCACACCGCGGTGGTGTGCACCGCCGCCACCGCGGCCAGCGTCCTCCAGCAGGCCGCGGACTGGTGCCGCCAGGCGCAGCGGGCCGAGGTGCACGCCCTTGCTCTGGCCCGGGTGCCGGGCCACCGCGAGGACGTTTGGAAGTTCAGTGTGACTGTGACCGTGTCGTTCCCGGACGACACCGGCGGGCACGCCGGCCCGACCCACCACGGCGGCCCGCGCCGCTGAGCGGCCCCGGTCACCCCCGCGCGTGAGCCGCCGGACTCTCGGCTGGGGCTCGCGTCGGTTGCGGCGGGACGCTCGGGGGGTCCGCGCGCGTGGGGGAGGACTGTGGGGGCCAGGGCCGGTGGGCGAGGTTGTGGCGGAGGGCGTCGAGTCTGGCCAGGCAGGCGTCGATGGTGGTGATGGCGGCGCTGCTGTGGTCGCGGATGCGGCGTTCGATGGCGGTGAGCCGGTCCTCGATGTGCTGCCAGCGGTCCTCGGCCGTGGCCGTGGTGCGGGGGTCAGGTGCGTCGTTGGTCGCTGTCATGGCGCAGGCGTGCGGTGTGGTCGATGAGGTCGTCGAGACGGGCGGCGAGGTCCGGATGGGCGCAGACGTGGGGGCGCATCGCCGCCAGGGGCGCTATCAGGCCGGCCGGGTCGGGCGTGCCGAGGGCGGTGGTGAGCGCGGTCAGCGCGGGAGCGGCGCCGCGGGGCAGGCCGGGGGCGGCGGTGATCTGGGCGGCGAGTACGCGCAGGTCGGCGGCGTGATCGCGGGCCCAGGCGGTGACCGCGCGCTCGCCGGCCCGGCGGTCGCGCACCGCCTTGACGCGTTCGGCTCCGGTCTCCGTCTCGGTGGAGGTGCTGTCGGTCGGGCGCAGGCGCAGGTAGCGGTTCTCGGCGGCCTGGCGGCTGGCGACGCCCATGGGGCGGGCGAGGTCGGCCCAGGTGGCGCCGGCGTCGCGGGCGTTCTCCACCAGGCCGGCTTCCCAGCCGGCGAGCTGGGTGCGCAGTTCGCGCAGCAGCACCAGCGCGGCCAGCGCCGGCTGCGGTCCCTCGTCCGGCGTCCCGGCACCGGGCGGTGCCCCGGCACCGGCGATCTGGGCGGTGCGGACCGCGTCGTTGATGGCGGCGAGCGCGGTGGCAGCGGCGAGGAAGGACGCCGGCCCCGCCGGCGGGCCGCTGCCGTCGGGGGCGGCTCTGCGGGACTTCTCACTCATGCAGTCACTCTATAGGCGACATGCCAGCTTGTCATCGGATGGATGACGCGCTACAAAGGGTGTCAGACGAAGCGCACTGGCACCCATTCGATCAGTGGAGGTGTTTCGCGATGCTGCTGCGCACTGACCCGTTCCGCGAGCTGGACCGTCTGACCCAGCAGTTCCTGGGCAACACGGGAACCTGGTCGCGTCCGGCTCCGATGCCGCTGGACGCCTACCGGGCCGGCGACGAGTACGTGATCTGCTTCGACCTGCCGGGGGTGGACCCGGAGGCGATCGACATCGACGTCGAGCGGAACATGGTGACCGTCAAGGCCGAGCGCCGGCCGCGCCAGGAGGGCGAGGGTGTGAAGTGGGAGCTGTCCGAGCGCCCGCTCGGCGTGTTCTCCCGCCAGGTCATGCTCTCCGACACCCTCGACCCCGCGGGGATCACCGCCGACTACGACGCCGGCGTGCTGACCCTGAAGATCCCGGTCGCCGAGAAGGCCAAGCCCCGCAAGGTCGCGATCAGCCACAGCGGCGACCGCAAGCAGATCCGGGCCTGACCCGGTCCCCGATGCCGTTCCGGCCGCCCCTGATCTCCCCCCTCGATCGAAGGGGCGGCCGGAACACCCCGGCCGCCGGCCGCTCCATGGAGTCGGCCCGCTGAGACGGGGCAACACCGTGAACGGCCAGAGCAACCAGCCCTTCGTCGTGCGGGCGAGCGGCGAGATCGACCTCGACACCGCCCCCACGCTGCGCCGTGCTCTGGCGGCCGCGCTCGAGTCGCACCGGGAGGTGGTGCTCGACCTGTCGGAGGTGACGTTCATGGACTGTGCGGGCCTGGGTGCCCTCGTCCAGGCCCGCGACCAGGCCGACCGGCGCGGTAGGCGCCTCATCCTGCGAGGGGCCGGCCGCTGCGTGGTCCGGCTGCTCAAACTCACCGGTCTGCACCGGCGCCTGGTCCTCGAACCCTGACCGGGCACCGTTCGCGCCGGCTCCTCGGGATGGAGGGAGAACCGCGGTGACTTTTCGATGGGAGGCGTTCTTGGAGGAGGTCCGGGAACGCGGCGAATACGACACACCCCACGAGGCCGAGCGGGCGGCGCGCGTCGTCCTGGCCCTGCTCGGCGCCCACCTCGTCGGCCGAGTGCGCGCCGACCTCGCGGCCCGGCTGCCCGAGACCCTGGCTCTGATCCTGCTCAACCCGCTGCAGGCCGCCGAACCGCTCACCCCCGAACGGTTCGCGCGCGCGACGGCGGCCTGGACCGAGGGCGCCACCGAGACCACCGCGCTGTGGGACATCGGCGCCGTCCTGTCCACCGTGGCCGACGCCGCCGGCGACGACCTCACCGAGCGCGTCCTACTTCAGCTGCCGCCCGGCTACGACCTCCTGTTCGGCCGCCCGCAGCCCGGCCACCGGCCCTGACCCCTCTATTGCTCCACCGCTGCCGCCAGCGGCGGCCCGCCTGGAAGGCCACCACCGTCATGACCCGCCACCGCCGCCTTCTCCGGCAGGTCCGCACCCTCGGCCGCTACACCACCGACGAGGAAGCCGAACGCGCCCTCCACGCGGTCCTGGCCGTCCTCGGCTCCCAGCTCACCGGTGAGGAGCGCTGCGACCTCGCCGCGGTCCTGCCCGAGCGGGCCCGCGCCGTCTTCGCCGCGCAGATCCCGTTGCCCGAGCCGGTCGCAGCCCCGGCCTTCGTCGAAGCCGTCGCCCGCGCCCTGAACACCAGCCTCGCCGGCGCACGCTGGGACGCCTCCTCCGTCCTGGTCGCCCTCGCCGACCTGGCCGGCCGCCAGTTCACCGACCGTCTTCTCAACGGCCTGCCCCGCGGCTACGCGCTCCTGTTCGGCCGCGCCGACCTCGTCGCCGCGGCGTGACCCGGAACCGGGTACGGGCCGTCACCGGCACCGTGCGGCGGATGCCCGCCGGGCGGGCATCCGCCCCGTTGCCCCGGCCGGCCAGGGCGGCGCCTCTCCGCAGCGGCCAGGGGCGCCAGGCGCAGGATCTACCTGAACGCCTGGACGGGCGGGTTCACGAGCCCGGTCGGCGGGGCTGGCTTCGTTCGCGGTTGCCGGATGGGCGGGCCGCGTCGAGGGCCTCGCGCAGTGCGTACAGGTCGGCGACGGTGGCCAGCTCGGCGAAGCGGGCCAGCAGCCGGCGGACGGTGCGGTCGTCACCGTCGTGTACGGGTGCGTCCGGGTCGGTGCCGGCCGCGTGCGCGACCATCTGGTCCGGCTGATCCGGGTGCTCGATGACGACGAGGATGCCCACTACCCCACCCTGCGGCCGGAATCGGCCGGAGTGCATCCGGGGCGCCCGCCTGCCGTCCCGGTGCCCGCCGCCTGCTGGCTGGGTCGCTCTGGTCGCTGTACTGGGGTGTGACCTTCCAGAGCCAGACTCGAAAGCAAGGGCGGTTTGAAGCGGTTTGCCCGTATCGGTCTGGACCGGCATGAGGGTGTCGCGGGAGCAGGCGAGCGTCATGTCCGTGCACACGTGGCGGTGACTCTCCGTCTCTGCCACGTCTATGCCGCGCCCGGGAGTGGGGCTTTGGGGCGCAGCGAGTTCTGATGACATTTGACGGTTAATTTCTGTGGGCTTCCCGCGACTATTTCCGGGGATTTTTGACGGGGATTCCGGCTTTCCTCCGCTGTTCGGCAGCCGCCCGGGGCTGCGGCCGGCCTCGGGCCGTCGCTCGTCTGCCGGACCCCAGATAGCGCCGGCCGCTGCGCGCCTGCTGCCCGGCCCGGCCTCCTGCTGCGCTCCGGTGGGCCCGCGCTGCTGGCCGTGCGGCCTTGGCGGACGCCTGGCTGTGGCGCGCGGTCTGGCCGACTGCCGGGCTGCGGTCCGGGCCGTTGTCCGGCGTACCTGGGGGTGGTTTTGGTCGTTGGTCCCGGTATGGAGGAGGACGAGGACGAGTGGGCCGAGTACTGGGACCCGGACGACGATCGCCCGCTTCGTACCTGCAACGAGTGCGGGTGGAACTGGGGCCACGGCCCGGGGTATGACATCGCCCGCCAAGAGGCCGGCGACTGGCCGCAGCGACCCCCCGCGGTCAAGGGACCCCGGTGCCCGCCCCTCCCCCGGGCCGGGGCCGTGCGGGACGTGACGCTCGCCACCGCGCCGGCGCTTCGCACCGGCTGGGACGGGCCCGCCGTCGAGGCCTACCGCCGGATCGCCGCCGCGTGGACCGCGGCTGGCATCCGGCACTGACCCGCCCGCCCCGGCCCGCGGCATTGGTGACAACCCGTTCGCTGTCTCTCGCCCGCCCGCCGGGCAGCCGCATGGGACGCAGGACCAGGACATCGCGGCATGGGCGGACCGAGGAAACCGAGTCGCTCTGCAGGAGATGGCGGTTCCGCCCGGGTGGTCCCAGTGGAGGCATCGCCGGGTGCTGCCGTCACCGTCGTCGTCGGCCCCGTCCTGGCGGCTGCTGCGCCTGCCCGGGCCCGGTGTCCTCACCACCCCGGCGCCGTCCTCCGCCGTGCCGGCCTCTTCACGGGGCCTCGGCGCCGCGGCCTGGCCGCCCGCCGACCCCCGCTCGTCCTCGGTGTCCTGCCGCGCCTGCTGTGTCTGTGCCCTGGCGCGCCGAGGGCCAGGACGAGCGGGCCGGTTTGTTCCGCTGCCCCGCGTGCGGCCCGCCCCGTGCGGGAGCGCGCCCGGAGGAGATGTCAGGCCCTGGGAGGTGCGGTGATCGCGCGGGCGGCTTCCTCGATGGCCGCTTCGTAGTCGTCGTCGTCGAGGATGGGCATGTGCAGGGAGGTGCGGTGCCTCAGTTCGGTGAGGTGTCCGAGGACTTCGTCTTCGGACATGTCGCGGTCGAACCCGTTGATGTGGGCGCCGGTGTCGGGCTTCATCGTGTGCCTCCCTTGTAGAAGTCGTGGCCCAGGGTGTCTCGCAGGTCCGCGCGGGCGGCGCTGAGCCGGCTCTTGACCGTGCCGGCGGGGATCTGCAGGAGTGCCGCGATGTCTGCCACGGGGTAGTGGAGCACGTGGTGCAGGACGAAGCACTCGCGCTTGTCCCGGCTCAGGGCCGCGATCGCGGCGTGGACGTCCACCTTCTCTACTGTGGCGGCGGCGGGGTCGGCGACCTCGGCGGCTCCCTTCGGATCGGTATCGCCGGTCAGCTCCAGGCTGCGGTTGGCCTGGAGCTGGTGGACACGGATGAGGATCCGCCGGCCGGTGAGGACCACCCAACCGACCGGGTTGGGGTGGGCGCGAACGTCCGGCCACCGCCGGTAGGCGATCTCGAAGGCCCGGCTGGCCGCGTCCTGTGCCAGCTCCCAGTCGTCGTGCCGCGCGTTCAGGATGCGGCAGACGTTGCGGAAGTTGGCCTTGAAGAAGGCGGTGAAGTCGTCGCTCTCCGGCGCCTGCCGGGGCGCCCCGGCGATGTGCGGGGCTTCACCGGTGGGCATCGCCTCTTCCGGGGGGCCGACCGGACGGGGGCGACCGACCCGGGCCAGGAGCCTGTTCACCAGTGCCGGACTCAGCGGTTCGGACCCGACCTCGGTCAGAGCGTTCTCGGGGCACCGGTCTCCGAAGAGGACGACCAGGTTCCTGTCGGGATGACGCGAGGGCCACAGGAACCCCTGGGCCCAGGGGTTGTGCTCGCGCAGCAGCGCGGCCCAGGCCCGGGTATGGACGAAGTCGCGGCTGTCGGCGTGGACGAGTGCGGGTGACGCCCCGACGCGGGTGAGGGCGGCGTCGGTCGTAAGATCGAGAAGGGCCAGGGGCTCGGCGGTCCTCACCTCGGCCAGGGCGCGTCCCCTGATGGCGGCCCGCGGGATCGTCCGGAAAGCCGTGTCGTCGAACGGGGTGTCTCGTACCAGCGTTGCCCACAGCGCGATCTCGGGGCTGAACGCCGCGTACAGGAAGGGATACGGGTCCTCGGGGGTGGCGTCGAAGCGCCCACCCCCGAACAGACCAGCGACGACCGGGCTGTACATGGTGGGAGCGCGCCGCTCGTGGTGGGTCCGGTGCAGTGGGGTGCCCTCGGGAATGTGGACGGCCTCACCGGCCAGGGGGCGCGAAGGCGGAGGGAGGACGGACACGGATCACTGCTCCTCGGTGCCGGGCAGAACGTGACGGGGGGAGGAGGAAAGAGACGGCGGGGCGGTCGCGCCGTGCTGCCGGACGCTCTCACCGATGATGACACCAGGGCGCTCCGCAGCGGGGACGGCGATCTCCAGCACGCTCCCGTCGGCCCGCCGGTCGTAGATCCGCCCGCCCTGATGGAGCGTCGTCGGCACGGTGAGCAGCGTCGAGCGCCGTTCGCGCTCGAACGCCACGGCGTTGCGGCCCTCCACCCACGTCCGCATCGTGTGCCACATCCCGCCCGCCCGACCTCTCAGTGTTCCGCCGGCGATCGACAACGCCGCTCGGATCTCGCGGAAGACCATGTCCGCCGGCGTTTTGGGCGCTGCGCGGTGCCCGGGGCGGTACTGCTGGCTGGCGCGTGCCTGTGTGGGGTGGTGGGGGTGGGGTAGGCGCGGGTGGTCCGGTTTTCGTCATGGTGGCGGACTGGGTGCCCGGCCAGGCGGTGCCTGTCGCGCCTCCTGTCGCCCCTGGGGTGTTGTCGCGTCGTTTCCCAGCACGGATGCCCCGGATCCCCCCTCTCGCCCCCGCATCGCGACAGCACGACACCCCCGCCCCAGGCCCCGCCCCACACCTCGCCCTGGCCCGGCGCAGCCAGGGCCCGCCTCACCCGCCCACCACCCCGCGGGGAGCCGCAGGCGACCCCACCCCGGCCCACATCCCGCCCCCGCCGCAGGCCCGCCCACCTCCCCGAGGGGCCGCAGGCCCCCACCTGGCCCGCCGTGACGCCGCAGGCGACACCCCCAACTCCCGCCAAGGGGCCGCCAGGCCCCGACCCCTCGCCGAAGGCCCGCCTCTTTTCCGGGATTCCCGGACGGTGTTGCGCTCCCGTGGTGGCCCTGTGCTGCGCCCTGTTCTGTGTGGTGTTGTGACCGTGTTTTCTGGTGGTGTGGTGGCTGAGAGAGATTCACCGACGCGTGGCCGGTTATTGGGGGGATTGGTGGTGTTCGGGGTGAGGAGTTCCGGACCGGTGGAAGGACCGGTTCTGGTGTCGTATCAGGGAGTTCCGGGGGCAGGAAATCGTGCCTGCTCCGGAAGTTCACGGTGCGGGGTTCGCTGACCCGTAATCAACCGCGCCTGTGCCCGGATTCGAAGCGCCCCGGAACGGCATTTTTCCGGAGACGGTCCTGTGCGCCCGGCAAGGGGCCGTGCCGGTGGCAGCCCGGTGCGGTTCTGCCGGTGACACCCCAGCGCGCTCCAGGCCCCGCGCTGCGCCCCTCCCGGGCCCGCCGGGGCGGTGGCGACCGTCCCGCCCGGCGCCGTCGTCCGGAGGCGCTCCCCGGCCCTGTACGGCCCCGGTGCCGTGCTGCGCCCCGGCGACTGCGGCACCCGCACCGTGCCGGCACTGCCGCTGCGACGTCGCCGGGGCGCAGCCCCGACGCCCCACCAGGGGCGCCCCCAGCCCGGGGTTTGGTGCTATCCCGGGGAATTCACGCCATATCGTCAACGGGCTCCGTTCCGGATACCCGCCTCCCCGTCAGGGGAGAGCCTTTCACTGGCAATTCGCGCCACATCGTCAACGCTGCCACCGGACACGGCCCCGCCCCGCAGGGGTGGGGGTGCAACCTGCAATTCAAGCCACATCGTCAACGGCCCCTCAAGGCGGGCCGCAGGCCCGTGCCAACCACACCAAACCTGAGGCCCCGCCAGGGGCCGACCCACACCCACCAATTCGCCGCAGGCGAATCAGCCCCAGCCACCCCGCCCGGCGCAGCCGGGCCCCGAGGCGCAGCCTCGGGCAACCACCCACGGTGACGCCGCCAGG
>NZ_JBIWNL010000071.1:0-11798 GCF_044767225.1 Kitasatospora sp. NPDC101447 | reverse complement strand
CGCCTTCACCACACCCAACAGCGCCACCACCAACTCCACCGACCGCGGCAGCACCACCCCCACGAACGACTCCGCACCAACCCCCCGCCCGATCAACCACCGAGCCACCCGGTTCGACCACGCATCCAACTCCCGATACGTCAACGACCGCCCACCAGCAACCACCGCCACCGCATCCGGCGTCCGCTCCACCTGCTCACCGAACAACACCGGCAACGACACATCACGGACAACCCGCGACTCACCGTTCCAGCCGACCAACACCCGCTCACGCTCACCCGCCACGAACACATCCACCCCGCCGACCCGACCCTGCGGGTCCGCGACCAGCGCGGACAGCACCCGCACGAAACGCTCCGCAAGCGCCTCCGCCGTCCCCCGGTCGAACACATCCGTGCTGAACTGGAGCGCGCCGCGCAGGCCGCCGGGCGTGCCGGTGGAGCCGTGCGACTCGGCGAAGGAGAAGCCGAGGTCGAACTTGACCCGGTCGGTCTCCAGCGACTTGTGACGGACCGTCAGGCCGGGGAGCTTGGCGATCTCGTCCAGGGCCTCGACCGGGCCCGCGTTGTTGAGGTTGAGCATGGTCTGGAAGAGCGGGTGCCGGGCGAGCGAGCGCTCCGGGTTGACCGCCTCGACCAGCCGCTCGAACGGCAGGTCCTGGTGCGCGTACGCCTCCAGGTCGGCCGCCCGCACCCGCTCGATCAGCTCCGCGAACGTCGGATCGCCCGACACGTCCGTCCGCAGCACCAGCGTGTTGACGAAGAACCCGACCAGGTCGTCCAGCGCGTCATCGGTGCGGCCCGCGATCGGCGTGCCCAGCGGGATGTCCTCCCCCGCCCCCAGCCGGCTCAACAGCGCCGCGAGCGCCGCCTGCAGCACCATGAACAGGCTGGCCCGCTGCTCGCGCGCGACCCGGGCGAGGCTCTGGTGGAGTTCCGGGGTGAGCTCGAAGGTGACGGTGTCGCCCCGGTGGGTGGCGTGGGCCGGCCGCGGCCGGTCGTACGGCAGCACCAGCTCCTCCGGAAGGCCTGACAACGCCTTCTGCCAGTAGGCGAGTTGGTGGTGGATGGGCCCCTCGGCGGCGGCCGCGTCGTCGGAGCCCAGCAGCTCGCGCTGCCAGAGGCTGTAGTCGGCGTACTGCACCGGCAGCGCCGGCCAGGCCGGGGCCTCCCCGGCGACGCGCGCCGCGTACGCGGTGGTCAGGTCGCGGGCGAGCGGCGCGCGGGACCAGGCGTCGGTGGCGACGTGGTGGGTGAGCAGCAGCAGGACGTGCTCCTCGGCGTCGAGCTCGAAGAGCCAGACCCGCAGGGGGGTGTCCGTGGTGAGGTCGAAGGTGTGGCCGGCGGCGGTCAGCAGGGCCTCGTCCAGCCCGGCCTCGTCGGTGCGCACGACGGTGAGGTCCACGGGGCAGTCGGCGCCGAGGACGATCTGGTGCGGGCCTTCGGCGTCCTCGGCGAGGACGGTCCGCAGGCTCTCGTGGCGGGCGCTGAGGTCGGCGAGGGCCAGGCCCAGTGCCGTCCGGTCCAGGGCGCCGGAGAGTCGCAGGGCGACCGGCGAGTTGTAGGCCGCGCTGGGGCCTTCGAAGCGGTTGAGGAACCAGAGGCGCTGCTGGGCGTAGGACAGCGGGATCCGCTCCGGGCGCGGCACGGCGGCCGTGAGGGTGGGGCGGGCGCTGCCGTTGCCGGTGTCGAGGGCCCCGGAGAGGCCGGCCACCGTGGGGGTGTCGAAGAGCTGGCGGATGGCCATCTCTGCGCCGAGGGTGGAGCGGATGCGGCTGACCAGCCGGGTGGCGAGCAGGGAGTGCCCGCCGAGCTGGAAGAAGTCGTCGTCGATCGACACCGACTCCACGCCCAGCGTCTCCGCGAACAGACCGCACAGGATCTCCTCACGCGGCGAACGCGGCGCCCGCCCGGCGGACTCCGCCCCGTACTCCGGCGCCGGCAGCGCACGACGATCCAGCTTCCCGTTCGGCGTCAACGGGAACGCCTCCAGCACGACGAACGCCGACGGCACCATGTACTCCGGCAGCCGGCCGGCCGCCAGCGCCCGCAGCTCGTCGGGCGTGACGGTGCGGCCGCCGGTGGCGGCGTAGGCGACCAGGCGCTTGTCGCCGGGCTGGTCCTCGCGCAGCAGGACGGCGGCCTGGGTGACGTGCTCGTGCGCGGCCAGCACGGCCTCGATCTCGCCGAGTTCGATGCGGTAGCCGCGCAGCTTGACCTGCCCGTCGCCGCGGCCGACGAACTCCAGGAGCCCGTCGTGGTTCCAGCGCAGGACGTCGCCGGTGCGGTACATCCGGGAGCCGGGCGGCCCGTACGGGTCGGCGACGAAGCGCTCGGAGGTGAGCCCGGCCCGGTGCCAGTAGCCGCGGGCGAGGCCCGTCCCGGCGATGTAGGCCTCGCCCGGGACGCCGGCGGGGACGGGGCGCAGCGCGCTGTCGAGGACGTAGACCCGGGTGTTCCAGAAGGGGCGGCCGACGGGCACCGGGCCGGTCGGCGAGGGGGCGCCGGCGGGGATGCGGTACTGGACGCTGTTGACGGTGGCCTCGGTGGCGCCGTAGACGTTCAGCACGTCGGCCTCGGGGCGGCGGGCCCGCCAGCGGTCGATGACCTCGCCGAGGAGGAGTTCGCCGCCGAGCATGACGAGCCGGCTCGGGGAGGCGTCCGCGGGCAGCGCCTCCAGCAGGGCGAGGACGCTGGGGGTGCCCTTGAGGAAGGTGGGGGTGGGGCCCTCGGCGGCGGTCTCGTCGAGGTCGGCGACGCGGACCAGGCCGCCGGAGACGAGGGTCGTGTAGAGGGCGGTGACCGTGAGGTCGAAGGAGATCGGCGAGTGCAGCAGTGAGGTGCCGGTCATCGCCGGGTAGGCGTCGCGGGCCCACTGCAGGTAGGCGCCGAGGGAGCGGTGCTCGATCACGACGCCCTTGGGGCGGCCGGTGGAGCCCGAGGTGTAGATGACGTACGCCGGGTGCGCGGGCAGCAGGGCGCCGTGCCGCTCGGCGTCGGTGGGTGCGGTGGCGGGGCGGGCGGCGAGCTCGCCGGCCAGCGCGGGGTCGTCGAGCAGGAGGCGCGGGGTGCCGCTGTCGGGCAGGGCTGCGGTCAGCTCGCCGGTGGTGAGCAGCAGGGTGGGCCGGGTGTCGTCGAGCATGAACGCGATGCGCTCGGCCGGGTAGTCGGGGTCGACGGGCAGGTAGGCGGCCCCGGTCTTGAGGACGGCGAGGAGGGCGACGACCATGCCGGCGGTGCGGGGCAGGGCGATGGCGACGAACCGCTCGGGGGCGGCGCCGCGCGCGACGAGCAGGTGCGCCAGGCGGCTGGAGCGGGCGTCGAGTTCGGCGTAGTCGAGGGTGCCGTCCGGGCCGCTGACCGCGGGGGCGTGCGGGGTTCGGGCGGCCTGTGCCCGGAACAGGTCGAGGATCGTGGTGTCCTCGGGGACGTCGTGGGCGGTGTCGTTCCAGCGCAGCAGGGCCTCGTCGCGCTCGTCGTCGCCGAGCAGCGCCAGGCGGCCGACGGCCTGGTCCGGGTCGGCGATCAGGCCGTGCAGGACCCGGAGGAAGCGGTCGAGCACGCGCTGGGCGGTGGCCGCGTCGAAGACGTCGGGCCGGTAGTTGAGGCGGAAGCGCATGGTGTCGCGCGCGGAGGCGATCAGCAGCAGCGGGTAGTGGGTGGCCTCGCGGTTCTTGCCGGGGGCGAGGCTGATGGCGGCGCCGATGCCGGTGCCGGCGGTGCCGGTGCGGCTGACCGGGTAGTTCTGGAACACCATGGAGGTGTCGAAGAGTTCGCCGAGGCCGACGGCCCGCTGCACTTCGGCCAGTCCGAGGTGCTGGTGCGGGGTGAGCCGGGCCTGTTCGTCCTGGACGCGGGCGAGGAGTGTGGTGAGGGACTCGGCGGGCCGGATCCGGACCCTGGTGGGCAGGGTGTTGATGAAGAGCCCGACCATCCGCTCGACGCCGTCGAGCTCCGGGGGGCGGCCCGAGACGGTGGTGCCGAAGACGATGTCGTCGCGTCCGGTGTGGGTGCTCAGGGCGATCGCCCAGGCGGCCTGGACGACGGTGTTGAGGGTGAGGCCGCGGCTGCGGGCGATCTCCCCGAGTTCGGTGGTGTCCGCGCTGTCGAGGAGGGCCTGGACCTCGGCGCCGGCCACGGCGGCCCGGCCCGCGCCGGGGGCGACCTGGGTGGGCTCGGCGAGGTCGGCGTAGGCGTCGCGCCAGGCGGCGCGGGCGGCGTCCTTGTCCTGCCGCTCCAGCCAGGTGAGGTAGTCGCGGTAGGGGCGGACCGCCGGCAGGGCGGTGGGGTCGCCGTCGGTGTCGTAGAGGGCGAACAGCTCGCCCATGAGGACGGGCAGGGACCAGCCGTCCATCAGGAGGTGGTGGTTGGTCAGCACCAGGCGGTGGGTGTCGGCGCCGAGCCGCAGCAGGGTGAAGCGCAGCAGCGGGGGCCGGGCGACGTCGAAGCGGGTGGCGCGGTCGGCGGCGACCGCCGCGGCGGCGGCCGCGGCCCGCTCGTCCTCGGGCAGGCCGGTCAGGTCGGTCTCGGTCCAGGGCAGCCGGACCTCGCGCATGACGAGCTGGGCCCAGTCGCCGTTCTTGCGCTGGCGGAAGGCGACCCGCAGGTTGGCGTGGCGGGCGAGCAGCTTCTCGGCGGCGGCGCGCAGGGCGGCCGGGTCGAGGGCGCCCTCGATGTCGAAGGAGATCTGGACGACGTAGGGGTCGAGGCCGTCCTCGTCGTAGACGCTGTGGAAGAGCAGGCCCTCCTGGAGGGGGGCCAGCGACAGGATGTCCTCGATCTTCCGCGGGTTGCGACTCACTTCGTGGCCTCTTCGTCTTCAGGAGCGGTTACGTCGTCGGAGGCGGCGAACTCGTCGTCGCCGAACAGGTCGTCGAGCTCGTCCTCGAACGCCTCGATCTCGTCCTGGGTGATGGAGGAGAGGGAGACGTCGGAGGGGGTGAGTCCGCCTGCGAGGGGGTCGCGCGCGTGGGTGACGAGGGCTTCGAGCGCCTGGAACCAGAGCCCGGCCAGGTGCCGGACCGCGGTCTCGTCGAGGATCCCGTCGGCCCAGGTCCAGAAGGCGACCAGGCGCGGGCCGTCGGGGCCGTCCTCGGTGCGGGCGTTGAGTTCGAGGGGGTGCGCGAGGGGCAGGTGCGCGGGGTCTCCCGGGACGGCGTCGATGCCGCTCAGCGGGGTCCAGTCGGCGACCGGGCCGTCGCCGCCGGTGGCGAACCGCCCGAGGTAGTTGAAGGCGACCTGCGGTTCGGGCAGTCCGTCGAACCCGCTGGCGGTGGCGGGGTTGAGCCGGCGGACGAGCCCGTAGCCCATGCCCTTGTCCGGTACGGACCGGAGCTGTTCCTTGACGGCCTTGAGGGCGGTTCCCGCGGCCGGGCCGCCGGCGAGGGCGTCGGCGACGTCGGCGGGTCCGACGTTCAGGCGGACGGGGTACAGGTTGGTGAACCAGCCGACGGTGCGCGACAGGTCGGCGCCGTCCACGAGGTGTTCCTCGCGGCCGTGGCCCTCCAGGTCGAGCAGGAGTCCGGTGCCGTTGCGCCAGCGCGCCCAGGCCAGGGTGAAGGCGGTCAGCAGGACGTCGTTGACCTCGGCGTTGAACGCGGCGGGGACCCTGGTGAGGACGGCCTCGGTCACCTCGGGGGGCAGCACCGTCTCGATCCGGCCGGAGGTGCCGTGGGTGTCCCGGGCCGGGTCCAGGGCGCGGCGGCCCAGCAGCGGGTCGGCGGTGCGCAGCACGTCCTGCCACCAGCCGGCGTCGGCCGCCCGGGCGGGCTTGGCGGCTTCCTCGGTGAGGCGCTGGGCCCAACGGCGCAGCGAGGTGCCGACGGCCTGGAGTTCCGGCTCCCGGCCGGCGGCGACGGCCTGGTGGGCCTCGGCGAGGTCGGGCAGCAGGATCCGCCAGGACACGCCGTCGACGACGAGGTGGTGGATGACGAGCAGCAGCAGCCCGGGGGTGTCGGGGCCCCGGTCGACCCAGACGACCTGGACGACGCGGCCGGCGGCCAGGTCGAGGCGGTCGCGGGCGGCTTCCCCCGCGGCGTGGACGAGCCGGATCAGCTCCGGCCCGTCGAGTCCGGTGGCGTCGGCCCGGTGGACCGCGGTCGCGGCGTCGACGGTGCCGGGGGCCGGGACCTCCAGGCGCCGGTCGGGGGCCGGGGAGAGCCGGGCCCGCAGGGCGTCGTGGTGGTCGAGCAGGGCCTGGACGGCGCGGGTCAGGTGGCCGGGGTCGAGGCGGGCGGGGGCCTGGAGGACGGCGGACATGGTGAACCCGTCCAGGTCGTCGCTGCGGGCCAGCAGCCAGTGCTTGATCGGGGTGAGCGGCACCTCGCCGAGGCCCGCGCCGGGTTCCTCGGCCGGCGTGCCCTCGGCTTCGGTGACGACGGTGGCGAGGGCGGCGACGGTCCGGTGCTCGAAGACGTCCCGTACGGAGAGTTCGAGTCCGGCCCGGCGGGCCCGGCCGACCAGCTGGATCGACATGATGCTGTCGCCGCCGAGGTCGAAGAACCCGTCGTCGATGCCGACCTCGCGGACGCCGAGGACGTCGGCGAACAGGGCGCACAGCGCCTTCTCGCGTTCGGTGCGCGGCCCTTCGCCGGCGCCGGCGGACTGCGCCTCGGGGACGGGCAGGGCGGCCCGGTCGAGCTTGCCGTTGGCGGTCAGCGGCAGTTCGGCCAGGACGGTGACGGTGGCGGGGACCATGTAGTGCGGCAGCTGCTGCGCGATGTGGGTGCGCAGGGTGCGGCCGAGGTCGGGGTCCGCGTCGGGTTGCGCGGGCACCACGTAGGCGACCAGGCGGACGGCGCCGGGGGTGTCCTCGCGGGTGAGGACGGCGGCCGTGTCGACGGCCGGGTGCTCGGCGAGGACGGCCTCGACCTCGCCGGGCTCCACCCGGAAGCCGCCGATCTTGATCTGGTGGTCGGAGCGGCCGAGGAACTCCAGTTCGCCGCCGGCGGGCCGGCGCACGACGTCGCCGGTGCGGTACATCAGCGAACCGGGCGGGCCGAACGGGGAGGCGACGAACCGTTCGGCGGTGCGGTCGGGCCGGCCGAGGTAGCCGCGGGCCATCTGGGAGCCGCCGATGTACAGCTCGCCGCGCACGCCCGGGGCGACCGGCTGCAGCCGCTCGTCCAGGACGTGGGCGGCGGCGTTCCAGATCGGTTCGCCGATGGAGGCCGAGGCGGGCCACTCGTCGGTGTCCTCGGGGAGGGTCGCCGAGGTGATGGCGGCGACCTCGGCGGGGCCGTAGACGTTGTGCGCCATGCGCCGCCGGCCGGTCCCGCAGAATGCCCGCAGTTCGCTGCTGAGCCGGAACTGCTCGCCGCCCTGGAAGAGGTCGGTGAGCGAGTCGAGCGGCTCGCCGCGGTCCGCGGCGGCGGCGAGGACGGCGTCGATGACGAGGGTGGGGGCGAAGAGTTCGTTGATGCCGTGCCGGGCGATCCAGGCGGCCAGTTCGCGGCCGTCGACGCGGACGTGCTCCTCGGGCAGGACGAGGGTCTTGCCGACGACGAGCGCCTGGAGGATCTCCTGGACGGCGAAGTCGAAGGAGACGGCGCAGAACTGGGCGGTGCGGGTGCCGACGCCGCCGCAGTAGGTGCCGGCGTGCCAGCCGAGCAGGTTCATCAGGGAGCCCATCGGCATGACGACCCCCTTCGGGGTGCCGGTGGAGCCCGAGGTGTAGACGACGTAGGCCGGGTGGCGCGGGTCGAGCGGGCGGACCCGGTCTGCGTCGGTCAGGTCGGTGTCGGCCTCGGCGGACACGGCCCGTTCGACGGCCGGGTCGTCCAGGACGACGTCCCGGGCGTGCGGCTCGCCCAGGAGCGGCCGGTGGGCCGTGTCGGTGAGGACCGCGGCGGGGCCGCAGTCGTCCAGGACGGCGCGCAGCCGCTGCTCGGGGGCCTTGGTGTCGAGGGTGAGGTAGGCGGCGCCGGCCTTGAGGACGGCCAGCAGCGAGACGATCATCTCGGCGGAGCGCGGCAGCGCGATCACCACGATCGACTCGCCGCCCACGCCGCGGGCCGCCAGGTGGCGGGCCAGCCGGTTGGCCCGGGCGTTGAGCTCCCCGTAGGAGAGGGTGCTCCGCTCGGAGATGACGGCCGTGGCCTCGGGCACGTCGGCGGCCTGCCGTTCGACCAGCTCGGGGACGAACTGCGGCGGCACCTCGTGCGCGGTGCGGTTCCACTCGCCGAGCTGCCGGGCCTCACCGGGTGTCAGGACGTCGAGCTGCCCGACGGGGCGGTGCGGGTCGGCGGCGGCGGAGCCGAGCAGCCGCAGGAGCCGTTCGGCGAAGGCTCCGGCCGTCGCCCGGTCGAAGATGTCGGCGTTGTACTCGACCGCGCCGTGCAGGCCGGTGGGCTCGCCGTCGGGGCCGTGGGTCTCGTCGAGGAAGAAGGCGAGGTCGAACTTGGCGCGGCCGGTCTCCGGGGCCTCCACGTCGACGGTGAGGCCCGGCAGGCGCAGGACGTCGATGGCCTCCTGGTTGTTGTCGAGGCCGAGCAGCACCTGGAAGAGCGGGTGGCGGGCGAGCGAGCGGACCGGGCTGAGCACCTCGACGAGCCGCTCGAACGGCAGGTCCTGGTGGGCGTACGCGCCGAGGTTGGTCTCCCGGACGCGGGCGACGAGGTCGGTGAAGGTCGGGTCGCCGGAGGTGTCGGTGCGCAGCACGAGGGTGTTGACGAAGAAGCCGACCAGCTCCTCCAGGGCCGTGTCGGTCCGCCCGGCGATCGGGGTGCCGATCGGGACGTCCGTCCCGGCGCCGAGCCGGGTCAGCAGCCCGGCCAGTGCCGCCTGCAGCACCATGAACAGACTGGTGCGGGTCTCGCGGGCGAGGTCGGCGAGCGCGGCGTGCAGCTCCGCGGGCACCTCGAAGGGGACCCGGCCGCCGTGGTGGGACTGGCTCGGCGGGCGGGGCCGGTCGACGGGCAGTTCCAGCTGCTCGGGCAGGCCGGCCAGGGTCTGCTGCCAGTAGGTGAGTTGGCGCGAGATCTCGCTGTCCGGGTCGTCCTCGGAGCCGAGGACCTCGCGCTGCCACAGGGTGTAGTCGGCGTACTGGACGGGCAGCGCCGGCCAGGCCGGTGCCTCCCCGGCGGCGCGGGCCGCGTAGGCCAGCGAGATGTCGCGGGCCAGCGGGCCCATGGACCAGCCGTCACCGGCGATGTGGTGGACCACCAGGGTCAGCACCTGCTCCCCGGTCTCGGTGGTGAACAGCCAGGCCCTGAGCGGGAGTTCGGCGCGCAGGTCGAAGGCGTGGGAGGCGGCGGCGCGCACCCGGGCGGCGAGTTCCCCGGTGCCGACCCGCTCCTCGGCGAGCCGGGGCGGCGTGTGCCCGGCGGGCAGGACGATCTGCCGGGCGCCGGCCGGGTCGTCCGCGAACACGGTCCGCAGGCTCTCGTGCCGGGCCACCACGTCGGCCAGGGCGTCGCGCAGCGCGGCACGGTCCAGGTCCCCGGTCAGCCGGAGGGTGACGGGGATGTTGTACGTCGCGTCGGCGCCCTCCAGGTTGTGGAGGAACCAGAGCCGCTGCTGGGCGTAGGACAGCGGCAGCAGGCGCGGCCGCTCGACGGGCGCCAATGGCCGGCGGGCCCCGTCGGCGCGGGTGAACGCCTCGGCGAGGCCGGCGACCGTGGGGTTCTCGAAGAACGTGCGGATCGAGATCTCGGCGCCCAGGACGGACCGGACCCGGCTGAGCAGCCGGACGGCCGACAGCGAGTGGCCGCTGCGGTCGAAGAAGTCGTCGTCGATGCCGACGGACGGCACGCCGAGCACCTCGACGAACAGGGTGCACAGGATCTGCTCCAGCGGGCTGCGCGGGCCGCGGGACCGCGCGGGCAGCACGGCGGCGGCCGGTCCGGCCCCGGCCCGGTCGGCCCCCGGGGCCTCGGCGAGCCGCAGGTCGCCGTCGGCGGTCCAGCGGGCGGCGCGGTCGAGGCGGTACAGCCAGGCCGCGCCCGTCAGCGGGGAGGGCAGCAGGCGGTCCGGGTCGACGCCCGCCGTCCCGTCCGGCGCCGGGCCGTCGCCCGCGGCGTACAGCACGCCGGGGACGCCGGGCGGCACCGGCTGGAGGGCCTCGTCGAGGATCCAGGCGCGGGTGGGGGCCAGCGCGGCCGGGAGCCCGGCCCGGGACAGCGCCCCGGCCGCCTCGGGGCGGGCGGTGTCGCTCCACTGCGTCAGCACGGCGGCGCGCTCGCCCGCGTCGAGGAGGTCGGCGGCGGACAGCGGGCTGCCCGGCTCGGCGGCCACCGCGGCCAGCAGCCGCAGGAACCGCGCGCCGATCGCGCGGGCGGTGGCCTCGTCGAAGAGGCCGGTGCTGAACTCCAGGTCGGCGACGATGCCCGCGGGCCGGCCCTGCTCGTCGAAGCCCTCGGTCAGCTCGATGTTGAGGTCGAACTTGGTGTCCTCGATCGGCAGCCGCTCCAGCTCCACGGCGAGCCCGGGCAGCCGGGCGACCTCGGCGACGGTGGCCCGGGGGTCGGAGTTGTGCACGGTCAGGCAGACCTGGAACAGCGGGTGGCGGACCAGCGAGCGCTCGGGGTTGAGGGCCTCGACGAGTCGCTCGAACGGCAGGTCCTGGTGGGCGTACGCGCCGAGGTCGGCCTCCCGGACCCGGGCGACGAGGTCGGTGAACGCCGGGTCGCCGGAGGTGTCGGTGCGCAGCACGAGCGTGTTGGCGAAGAAGCCGACCAGCTCCTCCAGGGCCGTGTCGGTCCGCCCGGCGATCGGGGTGCCGATCGGGACGTCCGTCCCGGCGCCGAGCCGGGTCAGCAGCCCGGCCAGCGCCGCCTGCAGCACCATGAACAGACTGGCCCGGGTCCGGCCGCTCAGCACGTGCAGGTCCCGGTGCAGGGCGGCGGGCACCTGGAACGTGACCCGTCCGCCGCGGCTCGCGAGGTCCGCGGTCCGCGGCCGGTCCGCGGGCAGCGCCAGTTCCTCCGGCAGTCCGTCCAGGGTCCGCTGCCAGTAGGCGAGTTGACGCGAGATCTCGCTGCCCGGGTCGTCCTCCGAACCGAGCGTCTCCCGCTGCCACAGGCTGTAGTCGGCGTACTGCACCGGCAGTTCCCGCCAGTCCGGCGCCTCCCCGGCGGCGCGGGCCGTGTAGGCCAGCGACAGGTCGCGGGCCAGGGGCTGCAGGGACCAGCCGTCGCCGACGATGTGGTGCAGGAGCAGCAGCAGCACGTGCTCGTCCTCGGCGAGGGCGAACAGCGTGGCGCGCAGCGGGAGTTCGGCCGAGAGGTCGAAGCGGTGGCCCGCCCCGGCGGCGAGTTCGGCCGGCAGGCGGTCCTCGTCGGCCTCCCGGACGTCCAGCCCGACCGGGGCGTCGTACGGCGCCAGGATCCGCTGGGCGAAGCCCTCCTCGTCCTCGACGAAGAGGGTGCGCAGGCTCTCGTGGCGGGCGACGACGTCGGCCAGGGCCTCGCGCAGCGCCTGGACGTCCAGCGGACCGCGCAGCCGCAGGGCGCCGGGCGCGTTGTACGCGGTGCTGTCGCCGTCGAGCAGCTGGAGGAAGCGGAGCCGCTGCTGCGCGTAGGAGAGCGGGATCCGCTCCGGGCGCGGGACCGCGGCGGTGAGCGGGGCGCGGACACTGCCGTCCGCACGGTCGACGGCCTCCGACAGGCCGGCGACGGTGGGGGTGTCGAACAGCTGGCGGATCGGGAGTTCCACCGCGAGGAGACTGCGGATGCGGCTGACCAGCCGGGTCGCGAGGAGGGAGTGGCCGCCGAAGCGGAAGAAGTCGTCGTCGATCGACACCGACTCCACACCCAGGGTCTGCGCGAACAGCCCGCACAGCACCTCCTCACGCGGCGACCG
>NZ_JBIWNL010000070.1:0-12119 GCF_044767225.1 Kitasatospora sp. NPDC101447 | reverse complement strand
CTTCCGATCGTTTCCACTCGCAGGTCACAGCCGCTCCGCGAGGAAACGCCCGATGCGGGCCGTGTGCCGGGCATCCGTCATCAGATTTCCATGAGTGGACTCTACCGGGCACACCTCGACCGAACCACCCACGAAGGGTTGCCACAAGCTGACATCCAACCGGCCCGAACGGTCGGCTTCCGACTTCTCCTCGGCGGAGACGAAAAGCAGGTCGCCGTCGAAGAATTCGGGCCGGAATCGCCGCATGAGCCGGACATTGTTCACATAGACGTCCTTCAGCGCCAGGATGTCCTGCGCCTCAAGGTGCCGGAGGTTCTGGTTCCCGGACTGCAGGAACTCGCGGAAGCGCAGCAGGACGGCCTTCTCGTCTGCTATGAGCTCCTCGTCGTCGAAGGTGAAGCCCATCGCGCGCAGGTTGTGCGCGACGACCTCGTGCGGCACCGGGTCCTCGGTGACGGCGTCCGCGGCCTGCGGGTAGGCGTCGAGCAGGGCGAGGAGCGAGACCCGCTCGCCCTCCTCCTGCAGCCGGGTGGCCAGCGCGAAGGCGGTCAGGCCGCCGAAGGACCAGCCCGCCAGCCGGTACGGTCCGGCGGGTTGGACGGAGCGGATCCGGGCGAGGTAGTCCTCGGTCATCTCCGCCATCGAGGCGGGCAGGGCGCCCGAGCCGTCGAGCCCGCTGGCCTGGATGCCGTAGACCGGCACGTCGGGGCCGAGGTGGCGGACCAGGCCGGCGTAGCACCAGCTGAAGCCGCCGCCCGGATGCAGGAAGAAGACCGGCGCCGCCGTGCCGCGGGCCCGCAGCGGCAGCAGCCCCCGGGTGGCCCGCCCGCCCGCGGCGACCTCCTCCCCCGGGCCGGCCGCGTCCCCGGCCAGGGCCCGGGCCACGCCCGCGGGCGTCGGGGCGTCGAAGACCGCGCGCACCGGCAGGTCCGCCGCGAGTTCCTCGCGGATCCGGCCGACCAGCCGGGCGGCGAGGAAGGAGTGGCCGCCGAGTTCGAAGAAGTCGTCCTCGGCGCCCACCTCCGCCACCCCGAGGACCTCGGCGAACAGGGCGCACAGCGCGTGCTCCTCGGGCGTGGCCGGTGGCCGCGACCGCTCCTCGTTGCCCTGGTCGGGGGCCGGGAGCGCGGCCCGGTCGAGCTTGCCGTTGGGGGTCAGCGGCAGCGCCGCCAGGACGGTGAAGGCGGCCGGGACCATGTGCTCGGGCAGTCGGCGCAGCAGGTGCTCCCGCAGCCCGGCCGGGTGCGGGAGGGCGCCGTCGGACGCCACCACGTACCCGGCCAGGCGCCGGTCCCCGGGCCGGTCCTCGCGGACCACCACGGCCGCCTGGGCGACGCCGGGGGCGGTGACGAGGGCCGCCTCGATCTCGCCGGGTTCGATCCGGAAGCCGCGGATCTTGACCTGCGTGTCGGCGCGTCCCAGGTAGAGGAGCTGCCCGTCGGCCGTCCACCGGGCGAGGTCGCCGGTGCGGTACAGCCGGGTGCCGGGCGGGCCCCAGGGGTCGGCGACGAACCGCTCGGCGGTGCGGTCGGGGCGGTGCGCGTAGCCGCGGGCGAGGGCGGCGCCCGCGATGTAGAGCTCCCCGGGGACGCCCGTCGGCACCGGGTTGAGCCGGCCGTCGAGCAGCCGGACGGCCGTGTTGTCGACCGGCGCGCCGATCGGCGGCGCGGTGGGCGCCCAGTCGGCCGGGTCGTCGGCGAGCCGGACGGCGGTGACGACGTGCGTCTCGGCGGGGCCGTAGTGGTTGTGCAGGCGCCGGCCGGGCCGGGCCGCGCAGAAGGTCCGGATGGCGCCGTGCGGGGTGAGCGCCTCCCCGGCCTGGACGAGGTCGGTGAGCTCGGGCAGCGGCAGCCGCAGGGCGGTCGCCGCCTCGCACACCGCGTCCAGGACCAGGTTGGGGGCGTACAGCTCGTGGACCCGCTGCTCCTGGAGCCACCCGGCCAGCCGGGCCGGGTCGCGCCGGACGTCCTCCGGGCAGACCACCAGGGTCTTGCCGGCCAGGAGCGCGGAGAGCATCTCCTGCACGGACACGTCGAAGCTGACCGCGGTGAACTGGGCCACCCGGGTGCCGGGGCCGCCCGGGAGCTCCCGCTCGTGCCAGTCCAGCAGGTTGAGCAGGGCTTCGGCCGGCATGGTCACCCCCTTGGGGCGGCCGGTCGAGCCCGAGGTGTAGATGACGTAGGCGGGGTGGGCCGGGTGGTACGGGGCGCGGTGCCCGGCCGCGGCGTCGGCGCCGTCGCCCCGGGCGGCGAGGGCGGCCGTCACCTCGGGGGAGTCGACCGTCAGCCTCGGCGGCCCGGCCCGGTCCGGGAGGACGGCGTCCAGCTCACGTGTGGTCAGGACGAGGGCCGGCCGGGCGTCTTCGAGCATGTACGCGATGCGGTCGGCCGGGTAGGCCGGGTCCACGGGCAGGTAGCCGGCGCCGGCCTTGAGGACCGCCACGAGGGCGGTGACCAGGTCGACGGACCGGTGCATCGCGACGGCGACGAGGCTCTCGGGGCCCACGCCGCGCTCGCGCAGCAGCCGGGCGAGGCGGTCGGCCCGCTCGTCGAGCTCCCGGTAGCCGACCGAGCCGGCGGCGTCCTCCACGGCCGTGGCGAGCGGGCTGCGGGCGGCGGCGGCCTCGAAGCGGGCGGCCGGGCCGGTGTCCCGGGCCCGGGGGTGCTCGGCGCCCTTCCCGCGGGCCAACATCCGGTCCCGTTCGGGGCCGGTGAGCAGCCGCAGTTCGCCGAGGCGGCGCTGCGGGTCGGCGGTCACCTCGTCGAGCAGCCGCAGCAGCCGGTCGACGAGGGCGCGCGCCGTACCGGGGTCGAACAGGTCGGTGCTGAACTCCAGCCCGGCGCCGAGGCCGTCGGGGGTTCCGTCCGGGCCGTGCCGTTCGGCGAAGGAGAGCAGCAGGTCGAACTTGGCCGAGCCGGTGCCGGACGGCAGGGGTTCGGCGGTGAGGCCGGGCAGCCGCAGGCCGCCGTCGGCGGCCGCGCTGCGCTGGTCGGTGTTGTTGAAGGTGAGCATGGTCTGGAACAGGGGGTGGCGGGACTGCGCCCGCTTCGGGTTGACCGCCTCCACCAGCCGTTCGAAGGGCAGGTCCTGGTGCGCGTAGGCGGCGAGGTCCGTCTCGCGGACGCGGGCGACCAGCTCCTTGAACGTCGGGTCGCCGGAGGTGTCGGTGCGCAGCACCAGGGTGTTGACGAAGAAGCCGACCAGGTCGTCCAGGGCGTCGTCGGTGCGGCCTGCGATCGGCGTGCCGAGCGGGATGTCCTCGCCCGCGCCGAGCCGGGTCAGCAGGGCGGCGACGGCGGCCTGGAGCACCATGAACGGGCTGGACTGGGTGGAGCGGGCGAGGCCGCGGATCCGCCCGTACAGCGCTTCCGGGACGTCGTAGAGGACGCGGTCCCCCCGGTGGCCGGCGACCGCGGGCCTGGGCCGGTCGGCCGGCAGTGCCAGCTCCTCCGGAAGGCCGGCCAGGGCCTGCTTCCAGTAGGCGAGTTGGCGGGCCGCCGGGCTGTCGTCGGCGTCCTCGGCGCCGAGCACGGTGCGCTGCCAGAGGCTGTAGTCGGCGTACTGGACGGGCAGCGGCCGCCAGGCGGGGGCGGTGCCGCCGTGCCGGGCGGTGTAGGCGGTGACCAGGTCCCGGGCGAGCAGCGGGACGGACCAGCCGTCGCCCGCGATGTGGTGCACCAGCAGCAGCAGCACGTGCTCCCCGGCGCCGGTGCCGAACAGCCAGGCCCGTAGCGGGAGTTCACGGTCGAGCGCGAAGCCGTACCCGGCCGCCGCGGCGAGCTCCGCGTCGAGGCTCCCGGCCGGCACGTCGGGGACGTAGGTCAGCTCCGGTCGGCCGGCCGCGCCCTCGCGGACGATCTGGTACGGGCCCTCCGCGTCCTCCGCGAAGACGGTGCGCAGCGACTCGTGGCGCTCGGCGAGGTCGGCGAGGGCGGTCCGCAGCGCCTCCCGGTCGAGGTCGCCGGTGAGCCGCAGCGCGAAGGGGATGTTGTAGGTCGCGCCGGGCCCCTCGAAGCGGTGCAGGAACCACAGCCGGCGCTGGGCGAACGAGGCGGGGACGCGCTCCGGGCGGGGCGTGGCCCGCTCCAGGGCCGGCCGGGCGTCGCCGGCCGCGTCCAGGGCCCGGGCGAGGGCCGCCGGCGTGGGGTGCTCGAAGAGCTGCCGGACGGCGAGTTCGGCGCCGAGGACCGAGCGGACCCGGCCGACCAGCCGGGTGGCGAGCAGCGAGTGACCGCCCAGGTCGAAGAAGTCGTCGTCGATGCCGACCTGCGGCACGCCGAGGAGTTCGGCGAACAGCCCGCACAGGATGGACTCCTGCGGGGTGCGGGGCGCGCGCCGGTCCGCCGTGACGGGCTGCGTCGCGTCCACCGCCGGCAGGGCCCGCCGGTCGACCTTGCCGTTGCCGGTGAGCGGCAGCGCGTCGAGGAGGAGGAACGCGCCGGGCACCATGTAGTCGGGCAGTTCGGCGGCGACGTGGGCGCGCAGCGCGGCCGGGGACGGCTCGGTGCCCCGTTCGGCGACGAGGCAGGCGACCAGCCGCTTGTCGCCGGGGCGCGGCTCCTGGACGGTGACGACGGCCTGGGCGACGTCCGGGTGGCGGCCCAGGACGGCCTCGATCTCGCCCGGTTCGATCCGGAAGCCGCGCAGCTTGACCTGTTCGTCGGCGCGCCCGAGGTAGTCCAGGGTGCCCTCGGGCGTCCACCGCACGAGGTCGCCGGTGCGGTACATCCGGGAGCCGGCCGGCCCGTACGGGTCGGCGACGAAGCGCTCGGCGGTGAGTCCGGGGCGCCGCCAGTAGCCGCGGGCGAGGCCCGCCCCGGCGATGTGCAGCTCGCCGGCCGTGCCGGGCGGGACGGGCCGCAGCCCCGCGTCCAGGACCAGCAGCCGGGTGTTGTCCAGCGGGGTGCCGATCGGGACGGCGTCCGGGACGGGGCCGCCGGCGGGCAGCCGGTGCCGGACGGCGAAGGTGGTGGTCTCGGTGGGCCCGTAGCCGTCGACGACGGCCGTCCCGGGGCAGGCGGCCATCACCCGGCGGACCGACGCGGCGGGCACCACGTCACCGCCGGTCCAGACCTCCCGCACGCCGGCGAGGGCGTCGGGGGCCTCGTCCGCGACGAGCTGGAAGAGGCCGGAGGTCAGCCAGAGCCCGGTCACGCCGTGTTCGGCGACCAGTTTGCCGAGGACCTCGGTGTCGAGGTCGCCGGGCGGGGCGACGACGGCGGTGCCGCCGGAGAGCAGCGGCACCCACAGCTCGTACGTCGAGGCGTCGAAGGCGTGCGGCGAGTGCACCAGGACGCGCCGGTGGGCGCCGCCCGCGAACGACCGGTCGTGGGCGAGTTCGAGCACGTCGCGGTGGGTGACGGCGACGCCCTTGGGCGTGCCGGTCGACCCGGAGGTGTGCATCAGGTAGGCGAGCTGCTCCCCCGGGACGTGCCGCGGCAGCGCCGCCCCGGCGGGGGACGGCTCCGGGCCGTCGTCGTCGACGGCGACCACCGGGCCGGTGCCGAGCTCCGCCGCCCGGCCGGCGTTCTCCTGGTCGGTCAGCACGAGGCCGGTCCCGGCCAGCGAGGCGACCTGCCGCAGCCGGTCCACCGGGTCCCCCTGGCGCAGCGGCACGTAGGCCCCGCCGGACTTGAGGACGGCGAGCACCGCCACCACCAGCTCCGCCGAGCGCTCCATGAGCAGCGCCACCGGCGTCTCGGCCGTCACGCCGAGCCCGACCAGCCGGCGCGCCAGCGCGTCCGAGCGGGCGTCCAGCGCGGCGTAGTCGTACGCGGCGGTGCCGCACCGCACGGCGACGGCGTCGGGGGTCCGCCGGGCCTGGGCCCGGAACGCCTCGGGCAGGCCGCCCGCGGGCACCGGGGTGTCCGCGCCGCGGCCGAGGACCAGGGCGGCCCGGCGCTCGGTGTCGGAGAGCAGGTCCAGCCGGGCCAGCGGCAGGCCCGGCTCGGCGGCGACCGAGCGCAGCACCCGGACCAGCCGGTCCAGCACGGCCCGGGCGGTCGCGTCGGGGATGAGGTCGGGCTGGTGGTCCAGGCGCAGCCGCAGTCCGCCGCGGCCGACCGCCACCAGGGCGAGCGGGTAGTGGGTGGCGTCCCGGTTGCGGCTGCCGGTGACGGTGACCCCGCGGATGCCGCCGGGCCGGTCGTTCTCGGCCCCGATGTCCACCGGGTAGTTCTCGAACACCATGGTGGTGTCGAAGAGTTCGCCGGCCCCGGCCAGCCGCTGCACCTCGGCCAGGCCGGTGTGCTGGTACGGCTGGAGCCGGGTCTGCTCGTCCTGCACCCGGCGGACGGTGTCCACCAGGGACTCGTCGGACCGCAGGACGACGCGCACCGGCAGGGTGTTGATGAACAGCCCCACCATGGTCTCGATCCCGGGGACCTCCGGCGGCCGGCCGGAGACGGTGCTGCCGAAGACCACGTCGTCCCGCCCGGTCAGCCCGCTCAGGACGACCGCCCAGGCGCCCTGGACCAGCGAGTTGAGCGTGAGGGCCCGCTCGCGGGCGAGCGCGGTGAGCGCCTCGTGGGTGGCCCGGTCCAGCTCGGTCTCCAGCCGGCCCGGTACGACCGGGGCCCGCTCGCCCGCGTGCGGCGCGACCAGCGTGGGACCGTCGAGCCCGGCCAGGGCCTCGCGCCAGGCGCCCAGCGCCGACGCCTTGTCCTGGCCGGCCAGCCACTGCAGGTAGTCGCGGAACGGCCGGACCCGGGGCAGCGCGCTGTCGTCGCCCGCGGTGGCGTACAGCGCCAGGAGCTCCCGCACCAGCATCGGCCGCGACCAGCCGTCGAGCAGGATGTGGTGGTTGGTCAGCACGAAGCGGTGCCGCCGCTCGCCGAGCCGCATCAGGGTGAACCGCATCAGCGGCGGGCGGCCGAGGTCGAAGCGGCGCGTGCGGTCCTCCTCGACGGCCCGGTCCGCGGCCGCCGTGCGCTCCCCCTCGGGCAGCCCGGTCAGGTCCAGCTCCTCCCAGGGGAGCCGCACCTCGTACGGGATGAGCTGCACGGGGCGCTGCACGCCCGTGTAGCGGAAGGCCGCGCGCAGGTTGCCGTGCCGCCGCAGCAGGGTCCGGCAGGCCGCCTGCAGCGCCTCGGTGTCGAGCGTGCCCTCCAGGTCGATGGCCTGCTGCACGAGGTACACGTCCGGTGCCGCCTCGTCGTACACGCTGTGGAACAACAGTCCTTCCTGGAGCGGGGCCAGCGGCAGGATGTCCTGCAGTCCGGACTGCGTCGCCATTACCAGGTCCTCCACTCGTCTTCCAGCGATTCGATCTCGTCCTGGCTCAGCAGGCTCAGGGACACGTCCGAGACGGTCAGCCCGCCCGCGTCGGGGCGTTCGGCGTGCTCGGTCAGCGCCCGCAGGGCCTGGAACCAGAGGTCGGCCAGTTCCTCGACCTCGGCCCGGCCGAGGATGTCCCGCGCCCACGTCCAGGTGGCGGCCAGCTCGGGCCCGGCGGGCCCGTCGTTGGTACGGGCGTTGAGCTCCAGCGGGTGCGCGAGCGGCACCCTCGGGTCGGTGCCGCCGGCGCCGGCCGCGGTGGACAGCACGGTCCAGTCGGGCACGGCGGTGCTCCCCGCGCCCTGCGGCCCGGCCGTGGTGAAGCGGCCCAGGTAGTTGAACGCCACCTGCGGTCGGGGCAGTCCGGCGAAGCCGGGGGCCGTGGCCGGGTTGAGGTGGCGCACCAGGCCGTACCCCATGCCCTTGTCCGGCACCGCCCGCAGCTGCTCCTTGACCGCCTTGAGCGCGGCCCCGGCGGCCGGGCCGCCGGCGAACGCGTCGGCCAGGTCGGCGGTGACCGGGTCCAGCCGCACCGGGTACAGGCTGGTGAACCAGCCCACCGTCCGGGACAGGTCCGCTCCGCCGACCACGTCCTCCTCGCGGCCGTGGCCCTCCAGGTCGATCAGGGCCGTGCCGGCCGGGCTGCCCCGCCAGCGTGCCCAGGCCAGCGCGAACGCGCTCAGCAGCACGTCGTTGACCTCCGCCTTGAACACCGAGGCCACCCGGGTGAGCACCTGCTCGGTCACCTCCGTCGGCAGGGTCACCGTCAGGTGCTCCGCCGTGGCGTAGGTGTCCCGCTCCGGGTCCAGCGCCCGCCGGCCGATCCGCGGGTCGCCGGGCCGCAGCACCTGCTGCCACCAGCCGGCCTCCGCCGCCCGGGCGGGCTTCGCCGCCTCGTCGAACAGCCGCTGCGACCAGCGCCGCAGCGAGGTGCCGACGGCCTGCAGCCGGGGCTCGTGCCCGCCGCCCACCGCCCGGTACGCCTCCGCCAGGTCGGGCACCAGGATCCGCCAGGACACCCCGTCGACGACCAGGTGGTGGACGATCAGCAGCAGCAGGCCGGGCAGGTCGCGGCCGCGGTCGAACCAGACGGCCTGGAACACGCTCCCGGAGGCCAGGTCGAGCCGCTCGCGGGCGGCCCGCGTCTCCCGGCCGACCAGCTCCCGCTGCGCCTGCTCGTCCAGCCCGGCCGCGTCGACGCGGCGGACCGTCGCGGCGGCGTCCACGGCGCCGGGGGCTCGGACCTCCAGCCGCCGCTCGGGCGCCGGGGAGAGCCGGGCCCGCAGGGCGTCGTGGTGGTCGAGCAGGGCCCCGACGGCCGCCGCCAGGTGCTCCCGGGTCACGGACGCCGGGACCTGCACCAGCCGGGACTGGTTGTACTGGTCGGCGGGGCCGCCGCGTTCGAGGAACCAGTGCATGATCGGCGTCAGCGGCACCTCGCCGACCCCGGCGCCCGGCTCCTCGGCGCTCGCGCCCCCGGTCTCCCGGACGACCTCGGCCAGGGCCGCCACCGTCCGCTGCTCGAAGACGTCGCGGACCGACAGTTCGAGTCCGGCCCGGCGGGCCCGGCTGACCAGCTGGATCGACATGATGCTGTCGCCGCCGAGGTCGAAGAAGCTGTCGTCGATCCCGGCCTCGTCCAGGCCCAGCACGTCGGCGAACAGCGCGCACAGCGCCTTCTCGCGCTCGGTGCGCGGCCCGCGCCCGCCGGCGCCGTCCCGGTCCACCCCGTAGACGGGAGCGGGCAGGGCCCGCCGGTCGAGCTTGCCGTTCAGGGTGAGCGGCAGCGCGTCCAGCACGACCACGGCCGAGGGCACCATGTAGTCGGGCAGGGCGGCCGCGACCCGGGCGCGCAGGGCGTCGGTGTCGACCGCCGCCCCGGCGGCCGCGACGACGTACGCCACGAGGCGCTTGTCGCCGGGCCGGTCCTCGCGCAGGACCACGGCGGCCTGGGCGACCTCGTCGGGTGCCGCGAGCACCGCCTCGACCTCGCCGGGCTCGATCCGGAAGCCGCGCAGCTTGACCTGGTCGTCGACGCGGCCGAGGAACTCCAGCCGCCCGTCGCCGAGTCGGCGCACCACGTCGCCGGTGCGGTACATCCGCTCGCCGCCGCCCGCGAAGGGGGCGGCCACGAAGCGCTGGGCGGTCAGCCCGGCCCGGCCCAGGTAGCCGCGGGCGACACCGGCGCCGCCGATGTACAGCTCGCCCGCGACGCCCGGGGGCACCGGCCGCAGCCGCGCGTCCAGCACGTGCACCCGGGTGTTCCACAGCGGCCGGCCGATCGGGACGACCGCCTCGGGCACCTCCTGCGGCGAACGCAGCCGGTTGACCGTGGAGAACACCGTGGTCTCGGTCGGCCCGTACTCGTTGGCCACCACGATGCCGGGGCAGGCCTCCAGGACGCGCCGCACGGCGGCCGGGGACACCACGTCACCACCGGCCCAGACCTCCCGGACGCCCCGGAAGCCCTCGGGCCGCTCCTCCGCGAGCACCCGGAACAGGCCGGCGCTGACGAACAGTCCGGTCACCCCGCCCTCGGCGATCGCGGTCGCGAGGTCACCGGCGTCGATCCGCCCGGCGGGGGCGACGACGACGGTGCCGCCGGTCAGCAGCGGGGTCCAGATCTCGAAGGTGGAGGCGTCGAAGGCGTACGGCGAGTGCATCAGCACGCGCTCGTGGTTGCCGTCGCGCCAGAACCGGTCGGCCGCCAGGTGCACCACGTTGTGGTGGGTGTTGCCGACGCCCTTCGGGGTCCCGGTCGAGCCCGAGGTGTACATCACGTACACCAGCTGCTCGGCGTCCGTGGCCACGCCCGGATCGGTGGCCGGTCCGGAGGTCGGGTCGAGCACGCCGCCCGGCCCCACCCGCAGCACCGGCACGTCCACCGCGAACCCGACGGCGTCCGGGGCCCGGTCGGTGAGCAGGGCCACCGCCGCGGTGTCCCGCAGGATGAACTCGGAACGGGCGGCGGGCTGGTGCGGGTCGATCGGCACGTACACGCCGCCGGCCTTGAGCACCGCGAGCGTCGAGACGACGAGCTCCGCCGACCGCTCCTGCAGCACGGCGACCCGGCTCTCGGCGCGCACGCCCCGGCCGATCAGGAGGTGGGCGAGCCGGTTGGCCCGCTCGTTGAGCTCCCGGTAGGTGACCGTCCCGTCGGCGCCCGCGAGGGCCACCGCGTCGGGGCGGGCCGCCGCGTGCTCCTCGAAGAGCACGTGCACCGGGGTCCGGTCGCGGTGCTCGACGGCCGTGGCGTTCCACTCCACGAGGATCCGGTGCCGCTCGTCGGCGTCCAGGACCTCCACGTCGCCGATCCGGCCGTGCGGGTCCTCCACGAGGGCCGACAGTACGCGGACGAAACGGTCCGCGATGCCCTGCGCGGTGGCCCGGTCGAACAGGTCGGCGCTGAAGTCCAGCGCGCCGTCCAGAGCGGGCGTGCGACCGGACGCCGCACCGTGCTCGACGAGCTCGAAGGAGAGGTCGAACTTCGCGGAGGGCGCGCCGAGCGGGCGCCCGGTGACCGTGAGCCCGGCCGGGCCCGCAGCGGCGGGACCGGCACCGGCGGGACCGGCGGGACCGGCGGCTGCGGCGCGGGCGCCGCTGTCGAAGCTGAGCGCCGTCTGGAAGAGCGGGTGCCGGGCGAGCGAGCGCTCCGGGTTGACCGCCTCGACCAGCCGCTCGAACGGCAGGTCCTGGTGCGCGTACGCCTCCAGGTCCCAGGTGCGGACGCGCTCGATCAGCTCGGCGAACGTCGGGTCGCCGGAGGTGTCGGTGCGCAGGACGAGGGTGTTGACGAAGAAACCGACCAGGTCGTCCAGCGCGTCGTCGGTGCGGCCCGCGATCGGCGTGCCGAGCGGGATGTCCTCGCCCGCGCCGAGCCTGGTCAGCAGCGCGGCCAGCGCCGCCTGCAGCACCATGAACACACTCGCGCGCTGCTCGCGGGCCACCGCGGTCAGGCGCTCGTGCAGGCCCTCGGGGAACGCGAAGGCCACCCGGTCGCCCCGGTAGGAGGCGGTGGCCGGCCGCGGCCGGTCGAACGGCAGCGCCAGCTCCTCCGGCAGGCCGTCCAGAGTCCGCTGCCAGTAGGCGAGTTGACGCGACACCTCGCTCTCCGGATCGGTCTCGGAGCCGAGCAGCTCGCGCTGCCACAGACCGTAGTCGGCGTACTGCACCGGCAGTTCCTGCCAGGCCGGGGCCGCCCCGAGGACGCGCGCCGAGTAGGCGGCGGTCAGGTCGCGGACCAGGATGCCGCGCGACCAGGCGTCGCCCGCGATGTGGTGGGTCAGCAGCAGCAGCGTGCTGCGCTCCCGGCCCTCGCCGTCCGGCTCCGGGGGGAGCCTGAACAGCGAGGCCCGCAGCGGTACTTCCCGGCCCAGGTCGAAGACGTACCCGGCCGCGCGCCGCATCATCCGGTCCACGACCGCGTCATCGTCGTCGACCTGCTCGACGGCCAGCGGCACCTGCACCTGCTCCGGCTCCAGCACCACCTGGTAGGCGGCGCCGTCGGCGTCCTCGGCGAAGACGGTCCGCAGACTCTCGTGACGGGCGACCACGTCGGCCAGCGCGCCACGGAGCGCCTGCTCGTCGACCGGACCGGTCAGGCTCAGCGAGACCGGCATGTTGTAGGTGTCGCTCGGGCCCTCCAGGTGCTGGAGGAACCAGAGCCGCTGCTGGGCGTGCGACAGCGGCACCCTGGCCGGCCTGACCGCGCGGACCACCCGACTGCGCGAACCGGCCCCCGCATCCAGTGCGGTGGCGAGTTCGGCGACGGTGGAGGCCTCGAAGACCTGCCGAACGGCGAGTTCCACGTCCAGAACCGACCGGATCCGACTCACCAGCCGGGT
>NZ_JBIWNL010000069.1:0-13506 GCF_044767225.1 Kitasatospora sp. NPDC101447 | reverse complement strand
CGCCAACCAAGCGACGGCCGAACCGGTGGCCATCGAACCACCCACCCCCATCCTGACCAGGTAATCAACACCTCCCGCACAGCGGGGGAAGCTCAACCTCCTGAACGACGTCTCCAAGGTCAGAAGCGCCCTCAGCCTTCTCGGCGGGAACCTCGATGCCTCCGCCCGCGCCGACCTGGACACCCTGATAAGCCACGCCAGATCCACGGCGACCGTCTACAGCGCGGCAGAGACCAAGAAGAAGATCACGGACATCATCGGAAGTCCCAGGGCCGGCGTTCAACTCACCGAGCAGCAGACGAAAAGCATCGGCGATCTCCTCAAGCCCGCCACCGGCTGGAAGGCGATCAAGCGCACTGGCCTGCGCGATCTTTCCGGAACACCTGCGTATGGCGCGGCACAGCGCGTCATCGACCACTGCGCCGCGGTGGGTCTCTTCGTCGTCCCGGTCGGCGAGCTGGAATCCTGGGTACCCAGCGTGCCAGCAGGAAACAAGAGCCGGTGGCTGACAGAGGTATTCGACCGGGAACACCACACCAAGCCGAACGCCGAGCTCCAGCAGTTCTGCGAGGACATCGCCGCCTTCTTCGACTCACCGGGCCGACGAACACCGTGACCCTGGCCGCCGTCGGCTGAAGTCCCCAGTCGTCGCTGTCTGCGCGACGTCAGGACGGCTGCGGAGACCGAGTGGTGATCGGCGGCTGGATGGGGTGAATGCGGTGTTCGTCGGACCGTATCGATACGACTTCTCGCACGAGCGGGTGAACCCCGTGCCGATCCGCTTTCCCCTGCCCCTCGGTGGCCGCTAGGAAGATCCACAACGACCGTTGATCGATCAGGAAGCGGACCAGCCCCGATGCGAACCAGCACCATCGCGCGCACGACCGCGCTCGCCGCCAGCGCCCTGCTCGCCCTCACCACCCTCTCCACGGCGACGCCGGCAGCTGCGGCCACACCGGCTAAGGACGGCCACCGCTCCCCCGGGCAGGTCCTGACGATCCGACTGCGCGAGGCCATCGACGCCCTGCCCGTCGCAGACGAGAACCGCGAGGACTACGAGCGCACCAAGTTCCGGCACTGGATCGACGCCGACAAGAACGGCTGCAACACCCGCAAGGAGGTCATCCTCGCCGAGGCCGTCGACGCCCCCGAGGTCGGCCCGGGCTGCGCGCTCACCGGCGGTACCTGGTTCTCCCCCTACGACAGCCTCACCGTCACCGACTCCGCCGCTCTCGACGTCGACCACATGGTCCCCCTGGCCGAGGCCTGGGACTCCGGCGCCTACGGCTGGACTCCCAAGGAGCGCGAGGCCTACGCCAACGACCTCGGCGACGAGCGGTCCCTGATCGCGGTCAGCGCCCGCTCCAACCGATCCAAGGCCGACAAGGACCCGGCGGACTGGATGCCCCCCGCCCGCAACTACACCTGCACCTACCTCACCAACTGGACCACCGTGAAGACCCGCTGGTCCCTCACCGTCGACCAGCGCGAAGCCGACACCCTGCACCAGATCGCCGCCGACTGCCCCGACGAGACCATCACGGTCGAACTCGCCCGCTGACCCCACCCACTGCACCACGGGGCCCGACAGGCCACCGCCGCCATCGGGCCCTGACCGGACCCGACGGGTCGCATCCCAGCCGCCACCGCCATCCCGGTTCGACGTCGACGTCATGGCCGTCGTCCCGGCCACGGTCGACACCGTGGCGGCCGGCCTCCAGAGCCCGGGTCTCGTCGCGGAGCACCTCGGCGATCCACTCGGCGACGCCGACGGGAAGGCGGAGGGTGCGTTGTTCGACGTCGTAGGGAGTGCCGATGGTCAGCCAGAGGTCGGCGGCGGCGCCGGGTGCGGCTGCGTGAGCGAAGGCTTAGAGGGTGTCGGCGAGGTCGGCGGCGGCGCCCTCGCTGTCGGTGCCGGTGTTCACCAGCTCGCCGGGCCGTTGGGGTCGATGGGCTGAGAGGTGCGGCGGATCGTGTCGGGATGGTGGAGGTACCAGCCCCAGTCGTCGATTCCGGGGCCCCAGCGGACCAGGGCGACCCAGGTGGTGGAGCCCTGGTGCAGGCGCCAGTTCTCGATCAGGCAGGGCCGCCACCGGCCGCCGAGGCGGATCTCGGCCCAGCGCCAACGAGGCTCGGTGGTCCAGCAGCGGCCGGGGCCGGACATCAGGGTGCGCGGTGCCCGCTCGGCGTCGCCGGGCTGGTGGTCCGGGCGGCCGGGATGGGAGCGGGAGAACGAGACTGCGCTGGTCACCCCTCCACGATAAATCGAACGAGTGTTCCTATTCAAACGCTGGGAGCGGCCTCGCGGTGGTCGAGACCCCACGCCGGGTAGGCCCAGATGGGGATAGCGTGGGGGGCGGATCCCGGGAGGTCTGTGATGGCAGCGAGGGCGATCGCACGGATGACGATCACGTTCAGCCTGGTCTCGAACCCAGCCCGTTCCGCCGGGCCCCAGCCAGCCGGGGTCTCGGGGAGGCGTCCCGCGAGACCCCGTGCCGGGACGGGCGGTTTCTAGGGCTCCTGCCCGTGGAAGTCGGTTCCGCCGGCGCTGGATCGACCTGGTCCGCTTTACGGCCGTAAGACGAATCGGCCTCGGGCTGGACAGGACCTGCAACGGGCAGCGCTCACGCTGGGCTGAGCGTCAGCTGCGTTGGATACGCCGGAGGTCCTGAAGCGTGAGCTCTTGGGTCAGGTTCTTGTTGGCCGGATCCCTGGCCCAGTCGAGGATCTGCTTGTCCGCGTTCCCCCAGCCCGACTGTGCGGTGGTGTTTTGTCCGTCTGTGTCGAGAAGCTGCTGAATGTACGAGGCGAGCTGGGTGGGGCCGCCGCCGCCGTAGCCGATGCCGTAGCCGGAGCGGCTCTCGGGGAGCAGCGACAGGATGCCGGCCCGGGTGCGGAGCCAGAAGAGGTCGCCGCCGTCGATGATGAAGCTGGCGAAGGAGTCCTCCTCGCGGAGGGCGTAGGGCGCGTAGGTGGTGCGCGTCCACGTCTCGATGTTGCCGCTGACGGTGCGGTAATGGTCCGCGACCACCGGCAGGCCGTACTCGGGGTCGTAGAAGGTCTGGTAGCAAACGCAGCCCGACCCGCCGACCGCGGACGGGCTCTCGGGGTCGGTGTAGACGCACGGGTGGAACAACTTGGGGATCGTGTCGTTGCCCACGAGAAGGGTGTGGAGAGGGTTGGGCTCGCACGGCACCAGACGCCTCAGCCACTCCTGGGTGTATCGAGAGTCCCTCTCAACAGACACCGTGCCATTCAGGCCGGACATCGCAGCGCCCATGCCGGGTTCGGTGTAGAGGACGAAGTGCTGCCATCCCCCGCCATAGGACAACTTCAACTCGGGCTGCCGCTGATCGTTCAACGCGCTCCTTGGTCTTCATGGCACCCCTGGCCGGATCGGTCCAGGCCGAGGCGACATGCCCCTCCACGAAGGCCGTCAACCCCCCGTGCGCGACGCAGAGGAGGGATCCGGCCATACTGCCCGGGCTCCCCGCTGCTCATCACCCTTGGCGCCCTGGTTTCCAGCGGCGCACCCCAGCGGGCAGAGACCGGTGGGAACGGCTGCGGGACTTCTTCGGGCTGCGCCCACGACGCCGGTTGTGCCGGTCAGTCCTTGTCGGGCTCGCCGAGCGTCCACCCGCTGACCACCACGACTGGCCCCCGCCACAGCGGCAGGGTGTGGGCTGTCCGGCCGGAGCGGTAGGTGACGTCGCGCAGGTGGAGGAGGCGGCGGGCCGGCTCGCGACGGCGCTGGCCCTTCTCGGCGGCGTCGTCCAGGTGGACGAGCGCCTCCCGGACGACCCGGCGCAGGGCATAATCCTGGTCTCCGAGCTGGTGGGGCGGTGGGTGTCTGAAGTAGCGAGTACCAGGACGTCCGACCGGCCGCATGAGGGCGGACTTCTGCAGGCCATGCGGTCGGCCGGACATCACGGCATTGGAAAGCTTCGGTGCGGCGATGCCGCACCTGGCCAGCCCTGCTGGAACAAGGCAAAGCCGATCCCCTATTTGTGTCGAGTGGCAACGGCCGGGGAGACCGCGTCTGTGGGGGCACCCTGAGATGAGGGCAGGAGGGGGCGCTCTATGTCCGGGATGAATGCCCTGATGGCATTGGGACATGGCGAGGAGGCCTATGCCGCCATGTGAGCTGGCATGGCAATGCGTGCACTGTCGCGTGCTCCCGCAGTAGGGCGTGCCGGGGCTGAATGCCAGGGCATGGTCGTGCTGTGAGAGCAGCACTGGGGCGGCCGCGACCGCGTGGGGGCGGTGATTGTGAGCGGGGCTCCGGCCACGTTAAGGGCGTTGGGTTTGTGGCTTTCATCCCGTCCTCCAATCCGTGTTCACGCGCCTCCCATCGACTTGGAGGCGCTGGCGACCGTACGGGGCCTTCCGTTGGGCCCCGCCGTCGGTAGTCCTGAGGATGGTCCAGAGACTGCGCTTCTACAAGTCTCGCTGTCCCTGCAAGGTCGGACGAACTTGCGTCGGCGGGGCCTCAGAGTGTCCTGAGGGCGCCTGCTTGACCTGCCCATTCTTGCTGATGGAGTCTCAACTTCTAGTGGGACAGAGTGAGAAACCGGGCTTGGAGCGGCTGGACTGTCCCTACGGGACGCAGCACGCTGTGCCATGGGAGTCCATCCCGCTCGGCTCTGGAAGGCCGAGCGGGCGTCATGTGGGCCCCCTGTCGAGTGGCACCAGGTAAGGGGAGATCGCTTGCGCAAGAAGCACACCAACCAGGCCGTCGCGTCCGCGGCGTGCGTGGAGGTCCAGACGACGGCTGGCACCCAGGTGCCGGTCTCGGCCGCGATCGTCGTGGTCGTCGTCCTCCTCCTCACCACCGCGCTCACCGCGCGGGGCATGGCGGTGCAGACCGTCGTCACCACCCTGGCCACGGCCGGCCTGCTCGGCATCGAGCTGGTCCGCCGCCTGGTCGAGGCGCTCACCGCCCGCCGGACCCGCTAGGAGAGCACGGTGGGGCGCCTGAACAGCGCCCTGGCTGAGCAGAACAAGGAGATCGGGGTGCTCGCGCAGTGGCTTCGCAAGCTGCGCGAGCGCTCCGGCCTCACCTACAGCCAGATGGCGCAGAAGACCACCGAACTCGCGCTGCCCGTCTCCATCGCCACCCTCTCCCGCGCCGATGAGGGCCGCACGGTCCCCACCTGGCCGGTCACCGAGGCCTACACCCGGGCCTGCGGCGGGTCGGTACGCACCGCAGAGCGGCTGTGGCTGCGTGCCGACGCCAACCGGCCCGGACGCAGGAAGCGGGGCCAGGGCATGGTGACCGTGCCCACCTCGGGCCAGGCCCTGCGGTACATCACGCAGCGCTGTGAGCTGCACTTCGCGATGAAGCGGCTGTGGCTGCACGCCAGGACCCCGTCCCTGCGGGAACTGGAGGCGCGGGCCGTGCGCGACGGTGTCAGCCGGCTCCCGAAGAGCACCATGCACGGGGTACTCGCAGGCGAGCGGGACTGCACGGAGAGGATTCTCGTCGAGTTCGTGCGGGCCTGCGGGGTCGCACCGGAGGAGGAGGCCGAATGGGTTGAGGCCCTGCGGCGCGTCGACGCCTACGAGCGCAACGGCGGTACGCCACTGTCCGTCGAACGACGGCTCGCCGAGGCCGAGGCGGAGATCCTGGCGCTGAAGGAGGCGATCGGCCGCGGCCTGGGCGAGCCCTTGGTGCGGGAGCCGGTCACGGCCGTGGACGCCCCGGTCCCGGTCCGGCGCTGGCGGTCACGTCCGCCAGCCGTGCCCCAGCAGGCCCGCCCCCCGCAGCGGCCAGCCGAACGAACCCCGTAGAAGGAGGTTGACGGGTGTGGTGCGGTCGCCGGCGGCCGCACCACACACTGACGGGGAAGGGGGACCGGGCCGGGCCTGCTGCACGGGCCGGGGTCCCAGGGTTCGTCACCCCCTGTGAGTTGGCGGGCTGCGGCTCGCGGCCAGCCAACCGGCTTCAGGAGAGCATCCAGGCGGCGAAGACGAATAGCGCCCCGATGCCCGCGGCGGCGAAGGAGTGCTGGACAAAGCGGTGCTTGCGCCAGACGATCTGGCTGGTGTTGTCGAGCTGGCGGCTGAGCACGGGAGGACAGGGTTCTTCGTTGCCCAGAGGGCGGGTTCACTGCCCAGGAACAGCAGCGCCGGGAGCAGATGCGGCTTGATGCCACCGGCGGTTCGAGCGTGATGACAGCAACGGAATGATCGCCCGCGACCTGACGGTGGCGGTGCGGTCGGCCGAGCGGTGGCGCCGTGCCTGTCGGGAAGAGGACTCGGTGACGCTTGAATCGAAGGGACCTCAGGCTGCTCGATTTATACATTTTGGGGCAGAAAAAGAAGAGGCGATGTCACGGGATTCCGGCATCGCCCCCACTTAATCAAAATCTGCCACCATGTCAGGTGGTGACAACATATCCACCCTCAACCCAGCCTGCAGTGAGACTGGAATTTACGCTACTGCAGTATACATAGGACCAATCTCCTCGACCTACGGCCTTATTTTCACCGTAGATGATCTGGCCATTGCTACACCTTGCGACGGTGTGATACCACGTCATCCCTTCGACAGGAAGCCTGCAAGACGCACCGTACGTATTGCTATCGCTCCATGTCGTGCAGACATTCACCGTCGGCGCCGCCTGCGCCGAGCCTGCGGCCGCCAGTCCAGCCATGACCGGCACGGCAATAATCGAAGCCGCAATGGCAACCCTCACCTTTTTCATCCACCCACTCCGTTTCCTGCCGGGGACTTCTGAATCGATTCATCGGGACCTGCAACGCCCCTTGAGATGACAATCGATGATCAAATGGCCTTTGTCAATCGGATCAGCTGGCACCCCAAGGGAGAGCCGTCCGATTTCCACCGCTAATGGCATGCAAACATGGACATCTCGCCAACAAACCATGAAGCATGTCACAATCCGAATTGACCCTGTAGCGAATCCCTTTCGGATGAATTTCACCCGCAGCGCGAATTCGGAATTATTGATTCCGAACTGCGGCACTCCGGCAGACTGTCCCGCTCGCACTGCGGGCACTCCAGCCGGTCGGGTCGGCCTTCTCGGTCAGCTCCAGCAGCGAGCCCGCCTTCCCGCCGATGGAGCCCCGGCACGTCCAGCGTGGGCGCAGCGTGGCGTTGGTCGCGCGGGCTTCCTCCAGCTGGGCCTGCCTCTCGCTCCTCCTGCTGCCGGTGCTATTGCTTGTCCTGGCAGGTCCAGCAGCGCGCCACCGGGGTGGCGGATCGACTGCTCGTTGCCGTGGGAGTCGCACTCCCAACTGTTCGCCTGCTTCCGCACGTTCCCGCAGTCGGCGCAGGCCAGGGGCCACATCAGCTCGCGGTGGGCCTGGCGGGCCTTGTTCTCCCAGGCCTTCTGGCGCTCGGCGTACGCCTCGCGGGTGTCCGGGCTGTCCAGTGCGTCCAGCAGGAAGTGCCAGCCTTCACGGCCGTAGTGGTGGCGATGACCGGTACGACGTCGGCGTACTCGCGCCAGCCATCGCCGTCGTGCCGTGTGATGGTCCACCAGGATCCGCCCCAGGCATCGCGCGCCGGGTCCGCCACCGACAGGACCCAGCGGGCTTTCAGCGCTGTCCGGTCCGCCGGATACGTGACGGACGGCGGCAGCCACTGTCCGCCTTCGTCCTGTTGCTGCACGCCAGCCGACCGTCACCGCTGCGTTGCCTGAGCACCGAGAGTGCGCAGCCGGGCGTGGACGTGGGCTGGTTCGGTGCCGGTCATGGCTGCGACGTCCGTCACCGGGTAGCCGAGGGCGAGATGGAGGAGGACGGCGTCTTGGAGGGCCGGCTTCAGGTGGGCGACGGGTTGCAGCGGCCTGGGGCCGGCGAGGAGGTGGATCCGTTGCCGTACGGCTTGCCAGATGTGTTCGGCCGGATTGGCGGTTCCCAGGATGTCGGAGCGGCTCTCGGTGAGGTATTCGAATGAGGCGCGTAGGGCGAGGTGGGCGTCGGTGGGGCCGAGGAGGAGGTGGGCGTAGTCGAGGTAGCGCTGGTGGTGCAGCTCGTAGAGGGCTCGCAGGCCGATCTCGGTGAGGCGGTGGGTGGCGGCGGGGTGGCCGGGTTGGTGAGTGGGCGCGGTCGGCATGGGTCTCCCCGGGATCGGACGCGGGGTGGTGGTGAGGGCGGTGGCGCGGGCGGGGGGTCAGCCGAAGGCGCCGGCGCAGTGGCTTGAGGTGCCGGGGTTGGCCTTCTGCGGTGTCCAGGTGGGGTCTAGGGATAGCTGGACACGCTCCCACCAGGGGCGGACCTGGTCGGGGTGGCCTCGAAGGGCTTCGACTACGGCGGAGACGATCGACCAGGACTCCACGCCCTGTCCGTCGAGAATGGAGGTGACCTGGGAGACGGTCACGTGCTGGGTGGCCCGGCTGGCGACCTCCTGCTCGGGAGGGCACGCGGAGGCCAGGTAGAGGCCCTGGAGGGTTGCCTGGAGCCCGGCGGTCGCATAACGGCGGGCACCTGGCAGGCCTGGCAGGAAGGGCCGCGAGATCCCTTCGCCGCGGGCGGCCTGCCACAGCGGGCGGACGTGCTCGGGTTCCCCGCCCAAGGCGGTCACCAGGTGCTGGACGGTCGGCCAGGAGGGGAAGCGCTCGCCGGAGATGAGCCGGGAGACGAACGACGGCGAGAGGTCGGTCTCCTCGGCGATGCGGCTCATGGATTTGCCGGAGGAACGCTGGAGGTGGGAGAGGGCGCTGGTGAGCTGCGCCTCGGGATCGGTGGGGCTGCCGACCGGCAGGGCGTGGTCGCCCGGGGCGCGGCGTCGGCGGGTGCCGGTGCCGCGTCGGCGGGCGGCCTCGGCTGCGGTGCGCTGGCGGTCCCCGTGGTGCAGCAGGTAGCGGCTGCCGTTCTCCGGTGACCAGCGGGAGCGGGCCGTACCGGGGCTGACGGCGAGGACCTCGGACACCATGGCCCACGTGACCTTCCGCTCGCGGGCCTGGAGCACCACCGCGGTGGTGAGCGCTTCGAGATCCCTGCGCAGCATGTCCAGCAGGTCCAGCTCGGCGCAGGGACCGGTGCGGTCGTCCTGGGAGTCGGCGAGCCTCTGCAGCCTGCGGGCCTGGGTCACGACCTGGTGGGACAGCCTGGAGACGGTCACGTCGTATGTGCCGAGCTGCGGCTGGTGTCCGCCCGCTGCGGCACGGCGCGCTGCCGCCCGGCTGGAGGCAGCACGGCAGCGCGCCGTGCAGAAGCGCTGGGGCCGTCCCTTCACGCTGGTACGGGTGAAGTCGTTGTTGCACTGCTGGCACACCAGAATCTGCCGGGCCTCAGGCATCTGCGGGTCGTCCCTTCCACTGAAAATTCGCGCTATAGGGTGAGGCGGCTGCGTGGTTTGCAACGCAGCGATGAGGAATCTGACGCAGTCGGGCGTGCGAAAAGCGTCCGACGATGCGGCCGGACGCCGGCTGCCGGCCCGGGGCACCGGCGCGGAGGAACCGGCACGGTGAACCCCGGGCCCGACGGAACGTCAGTGGCTGCGCCGCTGGTAGCAGACGTAGGAGCGGTTGGCGACGGCGCCGGCGGAGGCCAGGGCGAGGGCACCGCCGTAGGAGACGGCCTGTCCGTGGAGGACGACGGCCAGCGCGCCGGGAACGGCCACCAGGAGCCCAAATCGCAACATTGCCCAGCAGTCAACGGCCTGCCGGGTTTCGCGGGCGCGCAGGTCAGGCATGTTAGTTTCGGGACATCCCGCCGCCGGGAGCATGAGAGCCCGTCGGCCACTGCGGTCAAGAGTCATCGGAACTCCTTGATCGTGATGATGTGTCAGCGGCTGAGCCCCGGCCCCGGTTACCAGGCCATTGGTCCGGGGCTCATCCGTACGGGGACACTACCCCCCTGTCCGACACGCTGTGTCGAGTGTTCATCACGTAAACGAACCGCCGATACGACCGTTCAATCCCACAACCACCCGGACACGGTCAGTACCGATCACCCGTGGGGCAGATTCGGACCCGCACCCCCGGCAATCGACCTGAAGTCGTGGCAGGCCGCTCATTTCGGCCAGCGCAAGTACGAACCGGATGAAACTCAAAGTTTTTCAGCCCCCGGCTGCCCCCGCGCGAGACATACACGGTCCGAACGGGCATTGCCCCCAGAAGGGCAGGTCCGCTACGGCGACCGCACCTACCCCGACCGCCGCCGCGCGACTCCGACGGCACGTCACCGCGACCGCCCGTCCGGCAGCTGTGAGAGGCCCGCACCGGTGCCGACCCGCGGGAGCTCGACAAGTCCGAAGACCGCTGCCGACGGCCGACCTGGCTGGCCCAGGACCGCCATGACGGGCGCGGGGAGAGCCAGTGGCTCCTCCTTCGGACCGGATCCCGCTGCCCAGCTGCCCAGCAGGGCGGCGGCGCCGCACCTTCCCCGTCGGGCCCCGTGCGACGGCGCCCACCAGGCCCAGCCCCGCGTGCGCTTGGCCCGCGAGCGGGTGACGCTGGCCGTGACCCGCCCCCGGCACCGGCCGGCCGGACCCGGCACGGCGTAAGGAGGCCTCGCGATGGCCCGACCCATGTGGACCGGCGTGCTCACGTTCGGCGTGGTCACCGTCCCCGTGGCCCTCTACACCGCCACGCAGTCCCACCACATGCGCTTCCACCAACTGCAGCGCGGCACCTCCGACCGGGTCCGCAACAAGCGCGTCAACGAGCGCACCGGCAAGGAAGTCGAGTTCGCCGACATCGTGAAGGGCTACGAGGTCACCGACGGCGAGTACGTGATCGCCGAACCCAACGAACTGGAACAGATCTCCCCCGGCCGCTCCCGCACCATCGACATCGCCGGGTTCGTCGACCTGAACGACGTCGACCCGATCTTCTGCACGGTCGGTTGAGCCCGCGCGACGGGCTTCGAGCGCTGCGTCAGGCATGGGCAGCTCTGCCGCCCCTGGAGAAAGTGCGGGTCGTCACGGATCCGGCCGTTGCCGTCGGTACGGTCCTGGCCCTGGTCGTCGCCAGCATCAGCCTCTTCGTGTCGACGGACGCGTCGGACAAGGCCTACACGAATCAGCGGCTGGCCAATCGCCTGGCCACCGCGTACCGCGTCGCGTGGTACGTCGATGGGCAGAGCGATGGACCGCGGCAGCTGATCATCGAAAACCGCAGTCTGATCCCTGCCTACCAGATCCTCCTCGTGGACGCCCGGAGCAGCACCTTCTACCGGACTGCGGCGCTTGGGGCCTGCGTCCGCTACTCGGTGGAGGTCTCGGACGGCGCCGAGTTCTCCGACTTCACCATGTACTTCCAGACCGCGGGCCAGTGGTACCGGATTGACACCGCCCGGAGAACAGAGCCGACCGGCGGCGGCCGACAGCCCGAGGCCGCGTTCGCTGCGGTCAAGGGCAGGACCGACGCGGCCGCGACCAGCGGACGCAAGCCGAAACTCCAGGAAGTCCAAGGGTGCGGATAAGAGCGCGGACCGGAACGGGCCACCGCGCCTGAGCAGGTGATCGCCGATCGGCGACACTCACCCGACCCCGTGCCGCTGCGGTCCTACAGGCGGCTGGCCCGGCACCCGGGCGCGGCCGGCAACCGAGGACCGCCAGTCATCATCACCCGGTGGTACGGGGAAGCACCCAGCCGGGTGCGAGGCGGCCGAGGCCCCGGTCGACGGCCAGGCGCAGCAGGGTGAGAGCGTCGGTGGGGTTGGCGGAGAGCAGGGGAAGATCGTCGGCGGCGTCGGCGATGGGGTGGCCGTTGATGAGGGCGATCCAGGAGGTGTTGTCGTCGTAGACCTCGGTCCAGCCGAGAAGCCGGGCGCGGCGTTCGAGAGCGTGGACGTTCGGGGTGGTGGGCCAGGTGAGGTGGACCAGACCGTCGCCGAGGTCCGTGGTCAGGTCGGGTCGCCCGGGCCTTCGGGGCTGAGCGCGCTCAGCCGGGCGTCCAGGGCGAGACGCGGTTTCGCCGGTGCGGCCGGGGGCTCCCTACGCCCTGTCAGGACCGGTGCGGAGCACCACGGGGCAGGCAGGCCTGGCGCAGTCAGTGCCGCGCAGTGCGATGGTGGTGGCACGCGAGGCGCGACGCACACGGGCCCACCTGCCGAAGGCCGCCCGGAACCAGGCAGCCACAAACCGAAAGTGCGGCCCGGACGGTCGAACCGTCCAGGCCGCACCCTTGGATGAGCGTCAGCGAGGAGAACCGTAGCGAAGGTCCACGAGGGCGCCCGTCAGTCCGCCGAGTGTGACAGCGGGGATGATCGCTTCCCAGGGATGGCCTACCAGCGCTCCGGAGAGCATCACCAGAGCGATGACGACCAGCGACACGGTGCGTGCGGGAAGCGACCGCGGCAGCAGCGGCACGGATGTGCCGTTACGCCGCTGTCGGGCCAGCCTGACGGCGAGCAGGACCACTGCAGCCACAAGAAGCGGCGGCACCATTGCATGCGTGGACATTCCCATAGAGTTCCCCGCCCTTCTGGACTGCTAGTTGCAGTATCCGCCACTGTACTCGTAGGCCGTGAACAGCGGTATCTTGACTTCCACGCACTGGTTGTCGTTCTGGGCGTTCCAGGCGACCCTGGAAATGTTCGCTGCGTTCAGAACGCCGTACACGTTGAACGGCGGCGGGGCGGCCACGAATACTGCCGCCAGGAAAGCGGAGTCCGCTGCCACGTGTCCGGTCTCGTTCTTGTCGAAGTAGACGGTCCCGGTGACCCAGCCCCAGGTCCACTTCGGGTCTGCGACGACGGGGTAGGCCGTGTTCTTGTCGGTGTCGATGGACTGGACGAGGGTGTTGCCTTCGAGGCGGTAGGCGGTGTGCAGGGACTTGCCGGCCGCGTCCTTGGCCCAGGGCGCGTCGATGTGGCCCATGGAGAAGGCAGCGCCGGATCCGCCGTTCTGGACGATGTCGTAGCCGCCGTCGGCGGGCACGAGGCGGGCGTTTGCGGGCAGCCCGAGATCGAAGCGCTGCTCGGTGGACGCGTTGGAGTCCTTGAGTGTGACGAGGGCGCGAGCACCACCGTCAGAGGTGGCCTGTACCGCAAGGTCGGTACCCCGGGCCGCGCCCGGATAGACGGTGGTTCCTTCAGCCGTGGTGATACCGGCCGCGCCATTCGTGCCCGCAAGCGCCAGCGTCACTGTGCTGCCGTTCGCGGCCGTGACCGCGGCGCTGCCGTTCGCCGTGGCCGGCGCCGTCACGACGACGTTCCCCCCGGGCCTGGAGATCTGAGCAGTGGCGCCTCCCGTGCCGGGAACGCTGCGAGCGATGTCCGCGGTGCCGGTGGCCCGCTGGACGACCTCGGCCGCACGGGACGCCTGGCTGTTTGCCCCGGCCTGCGGCGTGGCCTGGGCGCCGGTCGCGCTCACCAGGCCGGCGAGCGCGAGTGCGAGTGCCGTGGCGCTGATAGCAGCCACGGGACGGCGTGTACGCATTGAGATGTACCCCCTCTTAGCCGCGCAAGTTCTGAGGCCCCCTGCCTCAACTGCGGCGGATGTGATTAGAACGTACACGCCAATCGAAAAATCGACACGCCCTTTTCTGCATTTCACGACGTTAAGATCCGGATCTAACTGCTCCGATT
>NZ_JBIWNL010000068.1:0-21369 GCF_044767225.1 Kitasatospora sp. NPDC101447 | reverse complement strand
CCAACCCCGGCGGCTCCGTCAACGCCTACGTCAACAACGGCGGAGACGGCCACGGTGGCTGGGCCGACTACGGTCGAATCGCCACCGGCGCCTGATATCTGTTGTCCGCAACTGCTACGAAAGCTTTCCCAATTTCGATGAAACGCTTTGCACGGGCTGGATTCGCCGCACTGGCGATCATCTCCGGCCTCATCCTCACCGAGCCAGCCGCGCATGCGGCCGCGTCTCCCATCTCTCCTCCACTCCGGGTGATGCCACTGGGTGACTCCATCACCGCCGGCGCCGGCAGCTCGACAGGCGCGGGCTACCGCCTGCCTCTGTGGAATGCCCTTGCGGGACAGTCCCAGTACACCGTCGACTACGTCGGTTCCCAGAGCTTCGGAAGTGTCCGCGACCCCGACAACGAGGGGCACAGCGGATACCGCGTCAGCGACATCCGCGCTGGCATCGACGGCTGGCTCTCAGCAGCCACCCCCGACGTCGTTCTACTACACATCGGGATCAACGACCTCGACCGAGACCCCGACCCGGACAAGGCAGCAGCCGCGAACCGCGCCGCCGCTGCGTTTGCGGACCTGGCCACCCGGATCTTCGCCGATCGGCCAGGCGTCACCGTCCTTGCCCAGGGGCTGATCCCCACCACGCCGAACCTTCAGACTGGTGCCCAGATCTACAACGCCGACATTAAGGCGCTGCAGCACGGGGTACTGTCCGGGCAGAAGTTCCGCTACCTGGACCCCCCGGCTCTGACGTCCACCGAGATGGACGACCGCCTGCACCCGAACGATGCCGGGTACACCCGGATTGCCGGCGTCTTCTTCAACGGGCTAGACCAGGCCGTCACCAACGAACTTGCGCAGCGGCCCGCTGCACACCATGCGGGTTCGGAGGCGGGGGCGGGTCGTGTCCGGTGGGCGGATTTCGATGGGGACGGTCGCGCGGATTACTGGATCATCAATCCTGATGGTTCGGTGCGGGTGTACTTGAACAAGGGCGGCGACGGGCGTGGGGGCTGGCAGGACTTCGGGCAGGTCGCAACCGGCCTGACATCGGATTCGAGCCGGGTGCGGTTCGCGGACATCGACGGCGACGGCCGGGCGGACTACATCCTGATCAATCCTGATGGTTCGGTGCGGGTGTACTTGAACAAGGGCGGCGACGGGCGTGGGGGCTGGCAGGACATCGGGCAGGTCGCAACCGGCCTGACATCGGATTCGAGCCGGGTGCGGTTCGCGGACATCGACGGCGACGGCCGCACCGACTACTGCTTCCTCGACGGCAACGGTGGCATCCATGCCTACCTGAACCGGGGTGGCGACACCTCCGGAGGGTGGGCCGACCAGGGACAGATAGCCAGCGGCCTGACCGGTGACCTGAGCCGGATCCGCCTGGCGGACATTGACGGCGACGGCAGGGCCGACTACAGCGTGATCAACCCCAACGGCACGATGACCACCTACAAGAACAACGGCGGCGACGGGCACGGCGGGTGGACCAACTACGGGCAGACCGCCACCGGCCTCACCACGAACCAGAATGCCGTCGTCCTCGCGGACATCACCGGCGAGGGCCGCGCCGACTACCTCCTCACCAACCCCGGCGGCTCCGTCAACGCCTACGTCAACAACGGCGGAGACGGCCACGGTGGCTGGGCCGACTACGGTCGAATCGCCACCGGCGCCTGAACATCGAGACCAGCCAAGCGCCCCAGGCGGACAGAACGCTCGGGGTGGGCCTCAGCCGGACACGCCGTCCGGGCACTGTTCGGACGGCGTGTCCGCGTCGGTGTCCAGAAACGCCTCCGGGGCGGTGTCCAGGCGGTGTCCGAACCGCAGGCTCCGAGGGCCGTCCTGTTCCAGGTCTTTCCTCATGTCGGTGCCGTCTGGGAACCGCTCCCAGGGCACTTCCTCGATGAGGAATCCGTCCTTGGCCTCCGGGCGGATGGCCGCGACCACCGTTCGCACGTCCAGGGGTCCGCCGGCCTGGTCGAGCGGGTCCCCGTCGACGAACGCCCGTACCACTGCCAGCTCGGCCGGACTGTACTTCCATGCCTGCACCGACAACCCCCACGACGACAGCGCCTCCGGGCCGCCGGCACCACAACGCCTGGCCCGGGACGGATCCGAGTATCCGGCCGATCATGCCAGCCGGCGCAGACAATCCGACCGCCCTCGACCCAGGCGGCGAGGGCTCGGCCGAAGGGGTGCGGCGGGGGCTGAGGGGCGGATTCGGTTGGCTCCGGCAGGGCTCAGCCTGACGGCGTGGCTGCCCAGGGATCCTCGGACGCTGTCCGGGCGCCGTGCGCGGTGAGCATGTCGTCGATGCAGCTGCGCAGGCCGAATCCGGTGGTGTCGATCCAGGTGAGCCATGGCACCGGGTGGAGCAGCTGGTCGTATCGGCGGATGGCGGGGTCGGTGAGGAGGGTGCGCAGTTCGTCGGGGGCGGGGTCGGTGACCAGGCACAGCCAGGCGAGGCCTGCGCCGATGCGGGTCTCGGTCGGCCGGCCGGGGTCCGACCAGAGTTCCCGGGCCCATCCGGGCGCGTGGCTGTCGTGGTGTTCGCGGGCGAGTTGGGCGATCGCCAGGATCAGGCTCACCCGGGCCACCGCGTCGTCTTCGGTCGCCAGCGTGGCGTGCAGGGCCGTGGTGAGGTGGGGTTGTTCGCCGGTTGCCGCGGCGAGGGCGTAGGCGGTTGTGGCGCGGACTTCGGGGTCGGGGTCGCAGAGGAGTGGGAACAGGAGGTGCAGGTCGTCGGTGACGGCCTGCCGGGCGGCCTGGATCGTCCAGTCCACCGGGCACACCGTGCTGCCCTCGACCACCGCCGGGTCCTCGGCGACCCGGAGCAGGCCTTCGCGTGATCCGTCCCCGATGTGCTGGCACCGGCCGATCTCGGCGACCAGGCGAAGAGTCTCTGCACGCAGTTCGGGGCGCCCCGTCGCCGCGATCCGCAGCAGGAACGGCACCGCGAGTGCTCCCACCGCGATCGTGCCGCCCTGGTGGTGGAGATTCGTCCAGAGCCGGCACAAGGCCTGGTCGGCGGCTTCGGCGTTGCCGGACGCGAGCGTGGCGAGCAGGCCGGGGATCTCCTCGCCCGGCCCGTAGAAGTGGCGGAACCGCTTCCAGGGGGCCTCGTCGTACCTGAACCCGTCCCGGGCTGCCCGCGGGATCGCGCCCACCGCTGTCCGGATGTCGCAGTCCGTGCCGGCCCACCGCTGCGGCCAGTCGTCCCGGTGACCGTCGTCCACGGCGTGGCCTTCCCAATCTCCCGGCAGCATCCGAACGGCGCGAGTCTAACGACGGTGATCAAGAGGCGGACCGCTTCTGCCGCTCACGGATCCCGGGGCCTCACCCCTACTGGCCGGTAGACATGCCGTCACCGCACGATCGCAGCCGGTAGTCTGGCGGCCCGGCGAACCGAACGCAGGCCATCCTCTGTGTCCAAGGGGCTTGGCCTGCAACGGACTTCATCACCCACCACCCGAGGAGCCATCACCAGTGACCGGTCACCATCCTCACACGGACGAGGGCACCGACGCCCCCGCGCCGGAGAGCGCCTACGCCGCCGCGCTGGGACCGGCAGCCGAGAACACCGCGGTGACCCGCCTCCAGACCGCCCTCAGACACGACGGCGAATACCCGCGCGCCTCCCTGGAACGGGAGTTCCGACTGCGCCGGGCCGCGCTCGCCGACCGCCTGGCCCTGCACACCCGCGACGAGCACGACGCCACCGAGGCGGCGCGCACCGCCTACGAGCTGCTTGCGTTCGACCTGGCCGACGGCCGCTTCGTCCTGGGCCCGGCCGGGCCCGACTCGCCCACATGGCAGGCATCGGCCCGGCCGTACGTGCGCCAGGAGTACGAGCGGTGGGCTCAGCTGACCGACGGCGGCCGCGACGCCATGATGAGAGAACCGGGAGACCGCTGAACCCTTCGGGGCCTCGGCCACCGGGCCGGCTCGCCAGTCCCGCCCAACGCGCCAGCCCGCCGCCCGGCTGGCGCTGCGCCTGGGCCTGCCCCCTTCTGCGGTCCTGGTCCTGGTCCGCTGTGCGGGCCTGCGCCCCGCCCCCGCCCCCGTGCCGGCTCCGCTCGGCCCCGGCTGCCCGCCAGCTCGGGCTTGCTGCCTGGCCGGCGCGGGCGCCGTCCGGCCATCCCCGGCCGAGCGGGCGGGCGCCCCCCCGGTCCGTTGTCCGGGCAACTGCTCGCTGCCCGTGCTGCGCCGCCTGCTGTGCGGGTCCTGTTGCGTGTGCTCGGATCAGCCCAGGGCAGGTTCGGCCTCGTCGGCCTCGTCGGCCTCGTCGGCCTCGTCGGCCTCGGCTGCCGACAGGTCAGGTCCGCCGGCCGCGGGGAGAGCGACGCCGGCAGCACGGGATTGCAGGGGGTCCCGGCTGGGCAAGAGGGATCGGCCGCGCCCGGCGTGATGACGGTCCGCCGGGCGCGCGGACTGCTGCCGAGACGCCTATGCGGTGCGCGCCGCGGGCAATGGGATGCGGCACGCACCGCGGATTCCGATCCTGCCAGGGCCCCGAGGCGGTCCGTCCTGTGGGGGTCCGGTCTCTCGCGGCCAGCCTGGCGCCCGGCGCTGCTCCGGGCTGTGCGTCGTGTCCGGCTGCTCGCGCTCAGCCTGGACGTCCCGGCCGGAGGTGTCAGAGGGCGCGGACGGCCGCACACCGCGCGGGACTTGGGCCTGTTGGCGCTGCCCGCGGCGCCGGGCGGCACCGGCCAGTCGCGTGCGGGGTGCGCTCCGGCCGTCAGAGGGAGCGCGGTGCCGGCTCGCTGGTTCGCGACCGGCCGGGGGCCGGGTCGCTCCGGTCGCTGTGCTTCACACGAAGCTCTGCCCGGGGAAAGGACCGCAGGGGCGGGTGAACAGCAACCAGGGGACTTACGCCCACCCCGAGGAGATGGTCTTCCTTCACTTGAGACCCTCTGAGGGCACGGATCCTGCTTGCCGCACGCCACCTGGGACGACCCGCCCAAGCGCCCCGCCGCAACCTCGGTACCAGCAGCCGGCCCCGCGCTGACCAGCCGTTTTACGGGACCCGAGGCGCTCGCAGGTCGACTTTTCCTCGGGGCTTGCTACGCGTACGAGCATCGCCGTCAGCGGGTGACACCGACTCTGAGCAGCACCAAAACGGTCGGGTGCACACGGGAACCCCCGCCGGTAGCCGGGCTGCTCCTTCGGCGGCTTTCTCTACGGTGTTGAGCGCGCCGCAGAAGCCGTTCCGGCCGGATGCTTGCCGGCTTGGCCGGGACGGGCTCCTGCGCGTGAAGCCCTCACCGAGAGGAAGGTCTCCGTGTCCGAGTCTACGAACAAACGCATCGACCAGCCGTCGTCCGACCCCGGCCGAAAGCCCAGCTGGGTCCGCCGGATCGCGCGGCAGGCGGTGGAAAACGCGGTCAGGGGCGCCTCCACTGCAGCAGGAACCGCCAGTATCGGGCTCATCGTGTGGTGGATCGAGCGCCACTGATCCCACAGCGAAGCCGGTCCCCGGGCTACCCCGGGGACCGGCTTCGAGGCTGTCTTCCCTTCCGTAGCGCGAGGTGCTGTCGCATGCAGTGACCTGCGCAGATGGGCGCTTCCACCTGGTAGCGGCCGGGTGTCCGCGTTTGTTGGTTGTGATCAGGGGTGGTGTGGCTGAGCTGGGGTTGTCAGGTAGGTGATCGGTGCCTGTTCGCGGGGGTTCCTGGTGTGGCGGCGTTGCCGGTGCTCTGACCTGGTGTTGGTCAGTCGTGTTGAGCGGTGGTCAGGTGGACTGGGAGTGGATAAGGGGCGGCCTGGCTCGCGGGTCGGCCTCTCCCGCACGGTCACCGCGTGCGAAGAGGTTCGGTCGGGAAGACCCAGGCCGCCGTCAGCCACCCCGAAGTTCAACGGGCCGCCTTACGCGGTCGCGCTGGCCTCGGCCTCGTCGGTGAAGTCGGCTGCGGGCGGTGACGCGGTCCTCGCTGGACGGCGTGGCCCAGAACGGGTCCGCCCATACCGCGTGACAGGCCTGCCGCTCGGCCTCCTCCAGCCGCCCGGATTCGGGGCCGGGGTACTCGAAGATCTTCTGCCTGCCCACGACAGAAATCGCACGCGTGACCCAATCCCGCACCGCTGCGCCTCGACGTCTGTCGGTTCCGGGCCTGGGGTGGGCGGCGTACGGTGGAGAGCGGGGGGGGGGCTGCCGTCGGGTGGCGGTCGGTGCCATTCATCCCTGCCCGTACCTCTGTTCTTTCGGGGTGCGGGCAGTCGCCGTTTCCGGCCTGCTGTCCGGCGCTGCTGACCGGGGCTCCGGGGGCAATGACTGGATCCTCCACACCCTGGCCGACCTGTGCCTGGACCAGAGCCGACCGGATGACGGCCTGCCTTACCTCGACAACCTCAAATCCTTCCGCGGCGGCGACGAGGAGTGGGACCTGTTCCGGATCCGCCTCCCGCTGATCGCCGCCAGCGCAGGGGCCGCCAAGGCGGTCGAACAGGCCCGGGCCCATCCCGAGGGCGACACCTCGTACGCGGCCGGCGGCATTGCCGCGCTCCCGGCCGACGCCGGGCGCACCGGGGAAGCCGTTGCCGTCCTCGAACAGCATCCCTCGGCCAACCGCCGCGCCCTGGCCGGCTACCTCACCGACCTCGGCCGCCACGACGACGCCGCGGCGATGCTTCAACGGCGCGACCCCGGCCGGCCATCGCATGGGGCGACCCCTGGTGCAGCCGCTTCCCGTCCTGACAGACCAGCCCGCCGCCTGCACACGGAACGGCACGTACGAAGCGCCAGCCACCACCGCGGCGACCGGTGCGTCCGCATCAGTCGCACCTGCTCAGGTGAGTGATCCGGCTACGCAGCCTCGGCCGAGGCCGCCTGATCGTCAAGGTGCTGAAGAAGGCTGCGGGCATGGACACGGTCCTTGCCCGACAGCTCCGCCCAGAACCTGTCCGCCCACACCGCGCGGCCTCCTCCAGTCGCCCGGACTCCGCGAACTGCTCCTCGGCGACAACCTCCCGGGCCGCCTCCAGGTCACCGCCCCAGCACCCGAGCGTGGCACGGAAGATCCGGCGCCCGGCCTGCACCGCCGCCAGCGCCCGCTGCCCCTGGACCAGGTGGTCGGGGTACTTGTACGTCGTCTGCTTGCCCGCGACCGGAATCGTACGGGTGACCGGCTCCCGTGCCGGGCTGCGCCCTGCTACCGGTTGGTCGGGCGTGGTGGGGCCTGCCGAGCCCGATCCCGAGACCGGGGTGCCGGTCACGGTCCCGGGAGGCCGGCGTTTTTGCTGTGGCGGTGGGTCGCTTGGGTCGCTGGGCGGCTGGTGTTGGGGAGGCTGCGCTGCTGAGGCCGGCGGCCCGGACCGGGATCGCGAGGGAAGATATGCGCAAGGGTATTTCTCGAATGGCGGGCGCAGTCGTCGGCGTGGGGGCTCTTCTGGCTATCGCGGCTCCGCAGGCGATGGCGGCCCCGGCCTCCGGCGTGGGACCGGCTGCGGCCTCGGAGGCGACGGTGCAGCTTCCGGCCGGGGCGGTGCCGGAGCGCTGGACGATCGACCGCAAGGCGCCGGCTCCGAAGCTGCCTGCGGCGGGTGCGGGGCAGGTGAGCGACCCTCAGGGCGCCCAGGAGGCGGCCACGGGCGACTGGTGGCTGCAGCCCCGCAACGGGAAGTATCAGGGGCAGACCTGCGGCACGAGCCGGGTGGACATCGTCACCGGCTGGGGGCCGATGACCCTGTCGCTCACCCAGAGTCGGGCGATAAGCAGTCAGTGGTCGTCGAGCGTGTCGGTCGACGCGTGGAAGGTCTCCGGCACCGTCGGGTTCAGCGTCACGGACACCGCCACTAACACCGAGACCGGTTCGTACACGGTCCCGGAAGGCAAGTTCGGCACCCTGGAGGCATACCCGCTGTTCGATCACTTCACGTTCGACGTCTACGACACCCGGGTTGCCGACCACTACGTCGGCGGGGGCGACGCCTACCACTCGGTAGGCTACTGCTACAACCAACTAGGAGAGTTCAGCACATGCGGCGATCGAGTCGGCTCGCGGGCACGGTACTCCTTCTCACAGCCGGCCTCGCGACCGCATGCACCAGTGGGAGCACCCCGCCCCAGGGCGGAGACGGGCCATGGGCGCTGAACGGCCTCGTGGCCACGTCCGCCAGCGAGCCGATCCAGCGCAGCATCGACGCCCCGCCGTCCAAGGGGGCCGCGAAGATCCTTGGTATCGCCGGGATCGCGGACACTGACGTGATCCTCTCCGTGAAGGACGGAGCATGCCAGGCGGCACTCCTGCCCGCCTCGCTGGCCGAGCCGACCACGACAGCACCGACATCCGTCGGGTCACCACGGCCTGCCGGTCACGCCTTCTCGGATGCCCATAAGGAATTCCCCGGAACAATTCTCGACGGGAAATACACTGTGGCATCTGCCCAGCTGCAACCTTACCAATTCGCGACCGTCGGATGCTCCGAAAAGGCAATGGCGGTCAAAATAGAAGGGGTTGGCGAATCGTTGCCGATGAAAAAGTCGGGTGATTCGCTGCAGCTCTGGCGGGAAGGTCAGAACGCTGTGATTGTTGTTGGCCTCCCTGAGGCCATCCACGGGCCGGCCCCGAAACAGAGCGCCTCCTGACCGCACGTGAGGGTGCCGGCCACTGGCTGGCACCCTCACGCTGTCTGTGGACTTCGACGACGTGATGCGTGCCCAGGCCGACAGCCGAGCCCGCCGCCCGCACGCAGAACAGCACATGCGAGCGGCGCCGAGCCGTGCCGGCGGTGGGTGGAGATCTGTCTCGGCGGGCGGTGGCGGCCGCGGTGGTGGAGCGCCGGCGCCTGCAACAGGGCCCGACCGGTCCCAGCTCGCCCACCAAGGAAGCGTCGGCCCGGCCCTATCTCCGTCAGGAGTACGAGCGGTGGGCGCAGCTGACCGACGGCGGCCGCGACGCCCGGTGAAGGCACCGGGCGACCACTGGCCCTCCGGGGACCCGCCACCGGGCCGGCCCGCCGATCCCGCCCCACGCGCCGGCCCGCCGCCCGGCGGCACGGGCCTGGTCGATGGCCCGCCCCATGTTCTGCGGTCCTGGTCCTGGTCCGCCGTGCTGCGTCTGCGCCCCGCCCCCGTCCCGTGCCGGCACCGGCTCGGGCCTGGTGTCCGGCCGGTGCGGCGCCGTCCGGCCTTCCTCGGCGGAGCGAGCGGTCGCCGTCCGGTCCGTCGGCTCCGGGCTGCTGCTCGCCGCCCGTGCTGCGCCGCCTGCTGTGCGGGTCCTGCCACGGGCGGTCGGATCGGCCCGGGGCAGGAACGGGCCCTGGTTGCGGGCGGGGCCGGCCTGGCGGTCGCGGGGGATAGCGGCACCGGCAGCATGGGATTGGGTCGCCCCATCTGGGCACTGGGCGCACTGGCGTGGCGACGCCGGGGGCTTGGCGTCCGTGCACCTTCGGAAGTTCGGTTGTGATCGGGGCTGTGGCAGTGGTTGTGGGGCGAGCCCGCTGAGTCAGACGGCTGGCGGCAGGGGGCTGCGCGGCGGTGTCTGGGCCGGGTGCGCCGTCGGGCGTTCGGGGGTCCCTCAGTCGCACGGCTGACACGACCGAGGCCGTGTCTTCCCTGGTGCGGGAAGGCACGGCCTCGGTCCTGTCGGGCGGTCAGCTGTTGCGTGTTGTCTGGGCGGGGGTTCCGTAGGCACGGGTTACGGACTCGGTGGCGCGCTGTTCCTGGAGGGCTGTCAGTTTGCGCACGACGAGGATGGCGAGGACGGCGGCTGCGAGTTCCAGGAGGTCGGAGGCGGTCAGCCATCCGATTGCTTCCTGATAGGTGTCCGGGTAGTGGGCCTGTCCGTAGAACTGTGCACCCAGTCGGTTGACCACGATCGTGGCCCACAAGGTGGCCCACCAGAGCTTGAGGAGGGCCGGTGCGAGTGCGGGGCGCACCCCGGATTCGTCGGGGCGGGTGCTGGCCCGCCAGGTGTCGGCGGCGATCTGCTGGGGGAGCCAGAGGGCCGCGACGGGGGTGAACCAGGCGCCGATGGTCCAGCCGCGCTTGAGTCTGTGGCCGTGGGGGTCGAATCGCTCGGCGTTCACCCGTACTCGGTAGAACCAGAGGATGAAGGTGACCGTCGAGGCCAGGAGGGCCACGAGGTGGATCTGGCTTGCGTGCCGGTAGAGCGCCTGGGCGTCGGTGAACGCGGTGCTGTCGGACGTTGCGAGTGTGACGTCGGCGGGAAGGTCGCCGGCTGCCCCGTGGAGGCGTATGCCGGCGATGAGTGAGAACACCGTGGCGGCGCCGGTCACGGCGAGCAGGACGGTGGCGGCGGTGGCGGTCGGTCGTGGCGGGTGGTAGGCGGCGGGTGAAGGCATGGGTGAGTGGCTCCGGGTCCGGGTCGGTGTGGTGGCTGGCGTGAAGGAGGGGGTGCGGGGCGGTCCCCGCACCCCCTCCTTCACGGTTGGTCAGGTGTTGGCGGTGTTGTTCAGGGCTTGTGCTTTTCGTAGGTGAGGTTCCACTGCTGGTTGGCCTGGAGGGCGGGGCAGTCCCAGATGCCGAGGTGGGTGCCTTGTTCGGTGTGCCATCCGGGCAGTTCGAGGCAGCGGCCTGCGGGGTTGTCCGGGGTGACGGTGGCGGGCAGGTAGATGCGGCCGTCGGGTCGGACGGCCCATTTCTGGCCGGTGTTGCCGACGCAGCGGGAGAGCATCACGCCGGTTCCGTCGGCCAGGGCGTCGTTCTTGGTGGACACGCACCAGCTGCCGGAGCGGACGGTGCCGTCGATGGCGAAGTTGAAGCGCTGGTTGATGGTCTGCCAGCAGGCGTAGACGGCGACGTCGGTGCCTTCGTTGGGGCCGCCGATGGAGTCCATGCACTGCCAGTCGACGAGCTGGGGGTGGACGGTGACGCTGGCGTCGGAGTAGCCGGCGAACGCGGCGGGGTCGAAGGCATCGACCTTGCCCTTGATGCCGGTGGTGCTCTTGCCGGGGTAGATGGAGATGGAGTTGGTGGTGTCCATGGCCCACAGGTCGGGTGTGCCGTCGTTGTTGAGGTCGCCGGCGCCGATGCGGGGGTAGTCGGCTGCCGTCAGCGCCTGGCCGACGGTGAGCTTGATGCCCTGGTCTGGCTTGGTGAGGGCGGTGTAGTCGACGGTCCCGTCGGCGTTCCAGCCCAGCGGGTAGGCGTAGATGTCGCCGGTGGTGCGGTTGCGGGCCCAGACGGTGGCCTGGTTGGTCGGATCGGTGGTGCCGGGAATCGTCGTCGGGCCGTTGGCCGCGCCCGGGTTGATCAGTTCCAGGTCGGCCCAGCTGCCGGAGGCGGCGGGCAGGTAGGTGGCGGCGTCGAGGGCTCCGGCGAGGCCGTTGGGCTGGAACAGGTAGAGGCTGTTGTTCTCCAGGGAGAGGATGGAGGTCTGGGTCATGATGACCTTGTGGTTCTCGTTGCCCGGTTCACCGCCGACGGCTTCGCCGTCCGGGGTGCCGATCGCGAGGACCTGCGAGGCTCCGCTCCAGTTGGCCTGGTTGTAGCCGGGGCATGCCGCGCCGGTCAGGTAGGTGGTGCAGGCGGGCCGGTTGAGGGCGACGGGGGTGAGGGTGTCGAAGCGCCCGGTGCCGCTGTTGGGGATCAGGTAGAGGGCCTCGCGAAGCTTGGACGTGGTGTCCTTGTTGTAGTGGGCGAGGACTTCGTCGAATGCCTGGCCCACGTCGAACGTGCCGTGGTGGCTGATCTGGTAGTCGGCCCACGTGGTGCCGTAGGTGAGGTTGTTGGGGGCCGCGGCGGCGGGAGCGGCAAGGGACGTTGTGGGGTCGGTGGTGCCGCCGATGACGCGCAGGTCGCCGTTTTTGTCGACGGTGACCATGTCGGGCTTCTGGTCGTTGTCGACGTCGCCGAACAGCGGCTGGGTGTCGGGCTTCCAGGGGACGTAGAAGTTGTAGACGGCCGGCTGGCTGTAATTGCCGGCGTTGTCCATGGCCCACGCGTACAGGGTGTTGGTGCCCCAGTCCTTGGGCTTGTACGTGTAGGGCTGCCCCGGGGCCACGGTGTCCTGGCCGCACTTCCATCCGACGACCGGGGTCGGGTCGGTGCTCACCCGGACGCAGGCGACGCCGGAGGCCTGCAGACCCGCAGCGGGGGCGGGGTCGTCGGCGTTGACGGTGAAGGTGCCCTCATCGTTGACGAACTTGCCCGGGGTGGGGTTGGGGGTGCCGGACGGCGGGAAGTCGGTCGACGTGATGCTGACGCGGGGGTTGGTCTTGTCGACCCGGAAGTAGCACCAGGCGCTGTTGGGCGAGGTGAGGGTGGTGTCGTCGGCGCGTGCGACCCAGCCGTACTGGTGGCCGTCCGACAGTGAACCCACGCTCGCGGCCGGGCCCGGATCGTTGTAGCTGCCGCCCCAGCCGCCGACTGCGGCGCCGTAGTTGGGGTCGTTGTCGTCCCATACCTGGTAGCCGGTGTAGAGGTTCTGGCCGGTGGGGGACCAGCTGTTGGCGGTGAGGTAGATCTCCTGGTTGCTGCCGACCCAGCCGGCGTTGTCCCAGGGGTTGGCGCCGCCGCTGGTGCACTCGGCCGTGGCGTTGGTGGAGGCGAAGCCCGGGGTGGGGGTGGTCCGCGGCCACCACACGGTGGGCGTGATGTCGTAGGTGGTGGTGATGGAGGGGTTGTTCGCCAGGTAGTGGCGGTAGTTCTTGTCCCATTCGGAGGTCTGCGGCGCGATGCCGACGGTCCAGGTCTGCCACTTCTCCGTGGCGGCACGCTTCATGGTGTCGGTCACGTCGATGGCCAGCGGGCCCGTCCCGGTGAGCCGCTGTCCGTTGACGGGTGCACAGCCGTCCATGACGACGTTCCCGTTGTCGCCGCAGGGCTGGGCGTACCAGTTGGTGTCGGTGCCGATGCCCTTGCCCGGCGGGCCTGAGTAGATGACGAACGGCGTGTCGGTCGCCATGTTGGAGGCGCCGGTGACCAGTCCGTTGAAGGTGGCGCCGAGGATGATCGGGGCGGAGGCCGCGCCCGGGGGGACCGTGTAGATGGCGGGGTTGATTCCGAACTGGAAGTAGGCGCGCTGGCGGCCCTCGACGTCGCAATTCAGGCTGGGGTCGCTGCTGTGGTAGCCGCAGTAGCCGGTGGCGACGTTCGACTTCAGGTTGTAGTTCTTGGCGCTCTTGTGGTTCTCCTGGACCTCGACGGAGCCCTGGGTGTAGCTGGTGGCCGCGACGAAGGCGGGGTCGAGGAACCACGGGCCGTCACCCGAGCCCAGCGCGTCCTGGTCCGGCGTCAGCTCGATCGCCGACGGCGTGACCTTGGTGCCGATGACGGCGACGTTCGCGCCGTCACCCGGCTCCTCGGCGCTCGAAGGGATCCCGGCCGGACCTCCCGAAGGCGCAGGCACCGGCGCGGCCTCCAGCGTCGCGCGCTGCTCGGACCTGGAGGCACGGGCCGCGCTCGCGGGAGCGGTGGCTGCCGCGGGCTTGCTGGAGTCCCACTGCAGGGGCGCCGGTGCCCGGAAGCGCGTGGTCCCCTTGTCGTCCTTGACACTGAGCGCACCGGAGGGATCGGAGGCGACCGACAGGCCCTGCGCGGAGACCGGGAATGTCAGCGACTTGAGCGCAGCGCTCTCGGCGGCTTCCTTCGTGCGCACGATGATGACGTCGCGCCAACCGCCCTGGGGCAGCGCGGTCAGCTGCAGGTCCACCCCGGCAAGGACGTTGGCGTAGGTGGCACTGGCGCCCGCAACGGCCGGCTTCGGCAGCGGGAACGGAGCGTTCACCGCCAGGCTCTTGCCGTCATCGGTGGTCACGGTCGCCATCGGGCCCGCCCCGCCGCCCGAGAACGTCAGCCCGGTCGTGGCCACCGCCGGGCTGAGTGTGCCGTTGCCATTGGCTCGCAGCGTCGGATCGATGTCCTTCCACATGCCGCTGCGCTTGGTCCGCACCGCCTGGGCGTTGTCGGTGGTGGTCAGTGTGCCGTTCGGGTTGGCAACCGTGGTGGAGAGCTCGTTGGTCAGCGTTTCGACGGTGACCGGCTTGCCGGTCGACTTGGCCTTCGCGATCGCGTCCAGCATCGCCTGCTGTGCGGGCGTGCGGGCCGGTGCGGGCGAGGTGGGGGTGGGGAACTTCACGCCGCCCGCCGGCCCGTGGGCGGGCGGGGTCGGGGCGGCGTCGGCTGCGAGCGCGGCGGGCGCAGTGAGCAGGGCGAGGCTCAGTGCGCAGCCGGTTCCGAGCGCGGTGAATGCGAGCAGACGCTTGCGCATGGACGGTGCTGGTGGTGTGTGCGCGGTGGCACGTGGGGTGCTGGACATGGCGAAGTGGTGAGGTCCCTCCCGTTGGCCACTCCTCGAAGGGGAGCGTTTCGGGTGGGAACGATGCGGCCTGACCTGCGGCTTGGTCAACCTGGCCGCCGGATTGGGCGGACATGTCCGGATAAGCAATGGATCATCAGATCAAGAGTTTATAAACATCTCATATACGGCATAGGGCGGCCTAGCGATGTGATCGTCGGCTCACATATCGTCACCTCGATCGTGACACAGCCATGCCTATATGACGCTGTGTCGACAATGACTTGAGGAGAGAGCACGTGGTGGTTTGGCCTGCCCGGAAACGGGCTGGGAGACGAATAGGCGGGCGGTGGCGGTCACCGGCTGTGGCAGCCGCGGTCGCGCTCGCACTGACTGGGGTAAGCGTGCCGCCGGCGGTGGCATGGACCTACCCCCAGCCGGAGGGCGAGGTCTGGACGCCCCCGAACACTCCCCTGGGAAGCACGGGCGTTTCGGTCAAGGGACACGACGCCAAGTCCCCGGGCGCCAAGGCGGCCGGCAAGGCCGCTGACTGGAAGCCGCAGGTCGCGGCTCCGGTCGTCACGGGCACGGCGACAGTCGTTGTCGGGGCCGACAGCGCCGAGGCGGAAGCTGCCCGCAAGGCCACCGGCGGTGCATCGCCCGCCTCCGGCGGCCAGACCGGGGCCAAGGCGGGAAATCTCGCTGTCCGGGTCGCGCCCGGCACCGGCACCGGTGAGAGCGCACACGCCGTCACCGTCGAGGTGGCCGGGCAGGACAAGGGCAAGGCCGCGGGCGTCAACGGGCCCCTGATCTCGCTCAAGGATGCCCAGGCGCAGACCGGTGGCAACGGCCGGGAGGCCCGCGTCACCCTCGACCTGAAGGCCCTGCAGGCCGGCGGCTGGTCGGACCGCGCGCAGCTCGTCGCGCTGCCGGCGTGTTCGCTGACGACGCCGGAGCGCTCCGAGTGCCGGACACAGACGCCGGTGGCGGCGAAGACCGACGGCAGCGGCACCGTCACTGCGGACGTCGCTCTTCCGCCTGCGGCACCCGCTGCGACGTCCGACAGCACGCGCACCGGTGCGGTGAAGGCGTCGTACATCACGCGTCAGGACGTTTCGGTGACGCCGGCCGCCGACAGTACGGGTACCGGCGGAAGCCCGGTGGTCCTCGCCGTGGCATCGTCGCCGGCCGGGGCCATGGGCAACTACACCGCGACGCCACTCTCGTCGTCGTCGGCCTGGACAGCGGGCTCGAACACGGGCAGCTTCTCCTACAGCTACCCGATCCAGCTCCCGCCGGCGATCGGCGGAGCTGCCCCGACCGTGGCGCTCGGCTACAACTCGGCGGACGTGGACGGCAAGACGTCCGCCACGAACGCCCAGCCCTCCTGGGTCGGTGACGGCTGGGGCTACGAGCCCGGATTCATCGAGCGGTCCTACCGCAGCTGCGACAAGGCCGGGATCACCGGCTCGCCTGACCAGTGCTGGGGCGGACAGAACGCATCGCTCTCACTGGGCGGCCATTCCGGTGCGATCGTGCGCGACGATGCCACGGGAATCTGGCACCTGGAGAGTGACGACGGCACCAAGGTCGAGCAGCTCACCGGCGCGCCGAAGGCCGCAGGCGACGTCGACTACCAGGGCATGGAGTACTGGCGTATCACCACGCCGGACGGAGTTCAGTACTACTTCGGCCTCAACCACCTGCCCGGCGGCGACGGAAGCGACCCGGCCGCGAACTCCGTGCTGACCGAGCCGGTGTACTCACCGAACGGCGGTGACCCCTGCTACAGCGCGAGCAGCGGCAACAACTCGTGGTGTCAGATGGCCTGGCGCTGGCAGCTCGACTACGTCGTCGACCCGCACGGCAACCTGACCACGTACAAGTACGCCACCGAAGGCAACAAGTACAAGCGCGGCCGCGTCCAGACCGCCGGTGCCGGAGTCCTCGCCGACTACCAGCGGGCCGGCTATCTCAAGGAGATTGCCTACGGCCAGCGCCTGGACGAGCAGCAGGCGGCGAAGGGCGGGGCGAGCCCGGCGGCGAAGGTCACCTTCTCCGTCGCGGAGCGCTGCGTCGCCAGCGGGTCGATCACCTGCGCGGAGGACCAGCGCACGGCCGCCAACGCCGACGCCTGGCCGGACACGCCGATCGACCAGATCTGCACCGACAGCTCCTGCACGGTCTCGGCGCCCACCTTCTTCACGACCAAGCGCCTGACCGCGATCACCACCCAGGTCCTGGTCGACTCCGGCTACCGCACCGTCGACACCTGGAACCTCAACCAGCAGCTCGCTGACCCGGGTGATGGCACCAAGCGCCTCCTGCAGCTCGACTCCGTCCAGCGGGTGCCCAGCAACGGCCAGGCGGAGATTAAGGACCTGCCCGCGGTCCAGTTCCAGTACGTGATGCGCGCCAACCGCGTCGACGGCCTCGTCCCGGCATCGCCGATGTTCATGCGCCCGCGCCTCACGGGGGTCACCACCGAGACCGGCGGCCGGATCAACGTCATCTACAAGGACCCCGAGTGTTCGCGGGTCAACAACCATATGCCGTCCTCCGAGGACGGCAACACGATGGCCTGCATACCCGTCAAGTGGTACCTGCAGGACCAGTCCTCCAAGGACCCGGTCAACGACTGGTTCGACAAGCCCCTCGTCAAGGCCGTCACCGAGCAGGACCTCGTCAGCACGCCAGCAGTCGCAAAGACCACCGAGTACACCTACGAGGGTGGGGCCGCCTGGCACCGCAACGACGCCGAGCTCATCGACCCCAAGACCCGCACCTGGGACCAGTTCCGCGGCTACCAGTCGGTGATCACCACCACCGGAAGCGGCGACGCCTCCGAGGCCCCCAAGACCCAGCAGCGGGTCACCTACCTGCGGGGCATGAACGGCGACTACCTCGCCAACGGCACCCAGCGCACCGTCCAGGTACCGAGCCCCCTCGGCGATACGGTCACCGACAGCGCCCAGCTGACGGGCCGCGTCGTGGCTACTGAGATCTACGACAATGCCGGGGGCACGGTCACCGCAGTAGGCGGAACCACCTACAACGGGCAGCAAGTATCGGCGACTCACGCTCAGACCGCAGGCGCGCCAAAGCGCTATTCCTGGTTCCCCGACTCCGAGAGCACTGTGCTCAGCAAGGCACGCCTTGCGGACGGCAGCTGGCGGACGACAACGGTTGTCACCACCACCGAGCCAGCCAACAACAACCGTGTAGTCAAGGTCGACGACAAGGGCGACGGCACGACCGCGACCCCCGAAACCTGCACCACCATCAGCTATGCAACCGCTGAAAACCCGCAGATGCTCACCCTGGAATCGGACACGACTACCTTCCAGGGAGCCTGCTCAGAGAAAGCGACTGCTGCAAATACGCTGTCCGGTCATAGGGTGCTCTATGACGACAAGTTGTTCGCGATGGCTGGCAGGTGGGGAGACCCAACCAGCCTCCAGATCCTCGACCACTTCGACACGGCTGGCAATCCTGTCTATGTCGACAACGGGAGATCGACCTTCGATGTGTACGGCCGCGGTCTGACGACAGCGACGACCAACGGGGCGACCTTCGACCGCAGCGGTACGCAGATCACCGGCCCGTCCGTCACCCCCGCCGTCACCACCGTGGCTCTCAGCCCTGCGTCGGGTCGGCTGCCGACCGAGATCCGCACCACCGGGCCGATGGGGGCCGGATGGACCACCACCGTCACCCAGGACCCCGCCCGCGGCTCGCCTTTGACCAACAAGGACATCAACGACCGCGTCACCACCAGCCAGTACGACGCCCTCGGCCGCATCACCGCAGTCTGGGCACCCGACCGGCCGACCACCGAGCTGCCGAGCCGCAGGTTCACCTACGCGCTCAACGGGACCAAGGCACCGTCCGCGATCACGACCGAGTCGATCAACGACGACGCGCTCTCCTACTCGACGAGCATCGAGATCTACGACGGCCTGGGACGGCCCCGGCAGACCCAGAGCACCAGCGATGCCAAGCCCACCGGGCGCCTGATCGCCGACACCGTCTACGACAGCCACGGCTGGGTCATCAAGACCTCCGCCCCGTACTACGAACAGGGATCCCATCCCACCTCGTCCGTCTTCCTCCCGGTCGCCGACGGACAGGTCCCCGGTCAGACCTGGAACACCTACGACGGCAACGGGCGCATCGTGCGCTCGGAGTTCCGCTCCAACGGCAACCTCCAGTGGGCCACGACCACGGCCTACCCCGGCGCCGACCGCGCCGACGTCACACCACCGTCGGGAGCGACGCCGACCTCAACCGTGAGCGACGCCCGAGGGCGCGCCATCGCCTTGTGGCAGTACCGGACACCAACCGCAACTGGTAGTCCTTCCGACGCCGATATCGCTACTTACCGCTACACGCCGAATGGCCTGACGTCTTCACGGACTGACAGCAGTGGCAACACCTGGAGCTACACATACGACCTGCGTGACCGGCAAGTTGCCTTGGCCGACCCCGACACTGGCGTAACCCTGACGTCCTACGACGTCAACTCGCGCATCGACCACACCGTCGACGCGAAGAACAACACGCTCACCTACACTTACGACCTTCTTGGCCGCAAAACCGGCGCCTACAGCGGAAACGTCTCGCCCGCGAATCAGCTTGTTTCCTGGACCTACGACACCCTCGTCAAGGGCCAGCCCACGTCGTCTACCCGCTACGTGGGTGGAGCGAGCGGCGCGGCGTACACGAACGCCGTCACCGGCTACGACACTGCGTACCGGCCGCTGGGCAGCTCCGTCACCATCCCGTCCGCTGAGGGAGCACTCGCCGGCACCTATACCACGGCCAGCACCTACAGCCCGGTCATCGGCTCCCTGAAGACGCTCACCATCCCGGCCGCCGGCGGACTGCCGGCCGAGACGGTCAGCTACGGGCGCACCATCACCGGGCTGCTGACGTCCTCCGCCAGCCGCGGCAAGGCCGTCGTCGCCCAGGTCGCCTACGACGCCCTCGCACGGCCCGTGCGGACGACCGTCGGCGACTACGGCAAGCAGGTCGTCTCTAGCCAGCAGTACGACTGGGCCACCGGAAGGATCATCAACTCCTTCCTGGACCGCCAGACCGGCACCACCTCCATCGACCAGACCTCCTACACCTATACCCCGTCAGGTCGCATCACCTCGGTCACCGACGTCCAGGACGCCGCCACCACAGACACCCAGTGCTTTACCTATGACCACCTGGACCGCCTTACCGGCGCCTGGACCGATACCGGCGGTGTCTCCACCACCGCGGACTGGATCGACTCCTCCGGTACCGTCCACGGAACCGGCAGCTCCACTACCGTCCCCGGCATCGGCGGCTGCATCAACAAGGACGGGCCAGCGTCCATCAGTTCTGGCGGGCGCTCGGTTGGAGGGCCGGCGCCATACTGGAACACATACTCCTACGATGCGACCGGCAACCGGACTGGATATGTCCACCACGACATCACCGGTAATAGCTTTAACGACACAACCACCACTCAGATTTTCGGAGCCCCCAAGAGCACCAATACGCCCAGCAACAGCAATGGAACTGGCGGTCCCCATGCCCTGCTGACCTCCACCATCAGCGGACCGGCGGGCACCAAGGCGACCAGCTACCAGTACGACGCCAAGGGCAACACCACCGCCATCACCGACACCGGCGGCACCACCACCCTGACCTGGAACGGCGAGGACAAGCTCGACTCCCTCACCACAACCGGCCAGGGCGGCGCCACCACCTACCTCTACGACGCTGACGGCAACCAGCTCATCCGCCGCAACCCCGGCAAGACCACGCTCAACCTGCCCACCGACGAGCTCACCCTCGACACGGCCAGCGGCTCCATGAGCAACGTCCGCTCCATCGCCGGCCCCGGAGGCCTGACCTACACCCGCGTCACCGCCGCCGTCGGCGGAGGCACCGTCCTCATCCAGGCCGCCGACCCACACGGCACCAACGGCGTCCAGATCACCAGCAACACCGCCCAGACCGTCACCCGACGCCCCACCGACCCCTTCGGCAACCCCCGCGGCACCCAGCCCGCGGCCAACCAGTGGGCCGGCACCAAGGGTTTCGTCGGCGGCAGCAAGGACGACACCACCGGACTCACCAACCTCGGCGCCCGTCAGTTTGATCCCGCTAGCGGGCGATTTATCAACCCTGACCCCATCCTGGATCAAGCTGACCCTCAGCAGTGGAATGGGTACGCGTATGGTCACAATGATCCGATCAACAGGTCAGACCCGTCTGGTTTGTATGACCCAGACATTCGTCTGCTGCCGCCTGATGAAGCAGCGAAAGAGGCTGCAAAATCCCGCGGGAGAGCTGCTCCTGAAAGCACGCCAGAGGTAGAGCGACCTGTAGTAAAGCTCAACTCGCCGAAACTGTACGACCCGCCGCCAAACTTCACCCAAAATATGGTGAACATTACCGGATCCACCTACGATAAAGCCCTGGAGGAATATGCTAAATACATGAAGAAGAACTTCTTTGCCAACACGCGATTCACTATGATTCTCTCAGAGGTTGAGGTTGAGGGGCCCAATAATCTGAGCATCCCCCGCACCGTTGCTTTTGTGAGCCAAGGAGGTCTTACGTCGGATCAGGCATTGCTGGAAAAAATGACTGAGCTGGGAGTTACTGTATATCAAATTGGTCCTCCGAAATCCGAAAAGGGAAACCCGGAGGGGCATGCAGAAAATGCAGCTCGGAGGTTTCGGGACGATGAGAAGGCCCAGCGCCGAGACCTCGGTGGGCGAATAAAAAGCGTTAATTCGGCAATCATGAACACGTATGCGTGTAGCGCAAAGTGTGCGGAGAATATCACAAAATTCGTTAACGATCCGTCGGTGAAGATCGAAGAGGGGGGGTTGGGTGTTTATGGAAAAAACCTCCTAAGCAAGAACGCTATTAAGGAGTATAAGAACGTAAACAGTACAACTGGCCGGGCGCTCGAAGTTGCCTCTTCGATGGTTTCCATGTGGCGTGCTGGGCTCGGCGAGCGAGGAAAGACGCGCTGAGTGCAGACCGTGATGAGCTAGTATGTTAGGGGCCTTGCATCGCTCGACGAGCGGTGCAAGGCCCTATTCTCGCGGTGGCATCGTGTCAAGCTTGCAATTGAAATGGGGAGAGAAGTTGCCTAATGTGACGCCCATCGA
>NZ_JBIWNL010000067.1:0-21819 GCF_044767225.1 Kitasatospora sp. NPDC101447 | reverse complement strand
GGGGGGGGGGGGCCCCCCCCCCGCCCCGGGGGGGGGGGGCGCCCGCCCGCGGCCCCCCCCCCCCCCCCCCGCCCGGGGGGCCCCCCCCGGGGGGGGGCGGGGGGGGGGCGGCCCCCCACCCCGCTCGCGTTTCCGGGGGTCCGGCGGGGTTGCCCGGGGCTCCGACGGGGTCAGCGCGTCCGGTGGCGCCTCACACCCCGCGGGGCTTGCGGTGCCGCCCCGGCGCCTTCTCCGGCCGCTGCGCCCGGTGGGCGAGGTGCACCCGGCCGTCGCCGTCGATCCCGTGCAGGATCCGCTGGGCGGCGGCGTAGTCCTCGGCCACCGTCTCCGGCAGCCACTGGTACCCGTCCCAGCGCACGATCAGCCTCGGCTCGCGCGGTGCCACGTGGGCGCCCCGCGAGCGCTCGTCCACGAGCCGTACGGCCCGCAACTGACCGACCGGCCGCAGTCGTTGCTCCCGCCTGGCCGCCCATGACGCCAGCGGTTCCTCCTCCTCGTCCATCGCCCCAGTCTGGCCTCCGGGTGCCGTCGGCCGACAGCCGTGTCACTCGACCGGGCGACGGGCGTTCCGGCCCCTCGTCTCCCTTCGTTCCTCCGGCCTCCCTTCCTGACCCTTCCGTCACTCCGGCCCCTCCGGTCTCATGAACTCCTGAGGATCACCAGCCGCTGGGTCGCCCGGGTCATCGCGACGTAGCGGTCGACGGCTCCCTCGACTCCCCCGCCGAACGCCTCCGGGTCGACGAGGACGACCAGGTCGAACTCCAGCCCCTTCGACAGCTCCGGGGTCAACGACCGGGCCCTGGGCCGGGCCCGGAAGTCCGGTGCGCCGATCACGCAGGCGACCCCCACCGCGTGCTCCGCGAGCCAGCCGTCCAGGACCGCGTCCAGCTCCGCCACCGACCCGTGCGTGACGGGGACGCCGCTGCTGCGGACGGAGGTCGGCACGTTGGCGTCCGGCAGCGCGGCCCGGATGGCGGGCTCGGCTTCGGCCATGACCTCCTCCGGTGTCCGGTAGTTGATGCTCAGCGAGGCGACGGTGGTGCGGTCGAGCCCGATCCGCTCCAGCCGTTCCTGCCAGGACTCCGCGAAGCCGTGCCGGGCCTGCGCGCGGTCCCCGACGATGGTGAAGCTCCGGGACGGGCAGCGCAGGAGCAGCATCTGCCACTGCGCGTCGGTCAGTTCCTGGGCCTCGTCGACGACGATGTGCGCGAACGGACCGGCCAGCGGCTCCGGGTCGGCGGCGGGCAGGGCGGTCTCGTCGACCAGGGTGTCCTGGAGGTCCCGTCCGCGCAGCATCGTCACCGCGCCCTCGCCGTCGTCGTCGGCCTGGAGCAGGTCACCGATGACATCGGCCATGCGGGCGCGTTCGGCGGCGACCGCGGCCTCGCGCCGACGCTGCCGCCGGCCCGCCTCCGGATCGCCGAGCCGGTGCCGGGCGGCGTCCAGGAGCGGGAGGTCCGACAGCGTCCAGGCCTGGGGCGCGTCCTTGCGCCGCAGCTTGCGGACCTCCTCCGGGTCGAGCCAGGGCGCGCACATCCGCAGGTAGGCGGGCACCGACCAGAGGTCGCCGACCAGGTCGGCCGCTTCGAGCAGCGGCCACGCGCGGTTGAGGGTCTCCACCAGTTCGCGGTCCTGCCGCAGCGACCGGCGGAACTGCTCGGGCGACACCTCCTCCTCGTCCGCGTCCAGCTTGTCCAGCAGGATCGCGGCGAGCTCGTCCCAGATCTGCTCGCGCGCCTCGTTGTGCGGGGTGCCCGGCTCCGGCGCGTCGAACGCGTCCGCCCAGTCCTGGGCGCTCAGCCAGAGCTCGGACCAGTGGGTGGTGACCGCCATCCCCTCGGCGGGCGGCTCCTCGTAGAACCGGACGGCCTTCTCGATCGCCTGCACCATGTCGACCGAGGACTTCAGCCGGGCCACCTCCGGATCGGCCTCGGCCCCGGCCGTCGCCCCCTCGGCGACGAGGTCCCGCACGGTGCAGGTCTGCACGCCCTCCTCGCCGAGGCTCGGCAGGACGTCCGCGACGTAGGACAGGTAGGGCTGGTGCGGGCCGACGAACAGCACACCGCCGCGCCGGTGGCCGAGCCGCGGGTCGGAGTAGAGCAGGTAGGCGGAGCGGTGCAGTGCGACGACGGTCTTCCCGGTGCCCGGGCCGCCGTCGACCACGAGGGCACCGCGGGAGCCGGCCCGGATGATGGCGTCCTGGTCGGCCTGGATGGTGGCCAGCACGTCCCGCATCCGGGCCGAACGGTTGCCGCCCAGGCTCGCGATGAACGCGGACTGGTCGTCCAGCGCGGCGTGCCCCTCCAGGGCCTCGACGGTGAACACCTCGTCCCAGTAGTCGCTGATCCGGCCGCCGGTCCAGCGGTACCTGCGGCGGCTCGCCAGCCCCATCGGGTCGGCGTGGGTCGCCGCGAAGAACGGTTCGGCCGCGGGCGAGCGCCAGTCGACCAGCAGCCGGCGTCCCTCGCTGTCGGTGAGGCCGAGCCGCCCGATGTACACCGGCTCGGGGTCGTCCGCGCCGACGACGTGCCCCAGGCACAGGTCCAGACCGAAGCGGCGCAGCGCGCGCAGCCGACCGGTCAGCTTGTGGACCTCGACGTCCCGGTCCATCGCCTCCCGGCCGAGGCCGCCCGGCGCCCGGCGCAGGGTGTCGAGGCGGTCGGACAGCTCGGCGATCGCCTGCTCCAGGCTCTGCGCGACGGCCGCGAAGTGCCGCTCGTCGCCTCCGATCAGCGCCGGGTCGGCCTTGGCGGCGAGACGGTCGGGGAGGTCGAAAGCGCTGGTGGTGAGGGGGGTCATGGCATCAGCTCCGATCTGAGGCCTGCGATTGTGCGCCACCACGGGGGCCTTGCCGCAAGACCCCCGGTGCGCTATATGTTGAGAGTGGCAAGGGGTGGGTTCTCCCCCTGGCGCCTCTTCCGATCCTCCTTCCGCCGTCTCGGACGGCACCCCTTTCCGCTGCTCCGGGCAGCGTCCTCCGGCACCCCTGTGCCGACCCCGGCTTCTACCCGACCGGCACGGACACCTCCGGGACCCCGGCCGCGCCGGGCGCCCGGCAGCCGGCCGTCCGTGCCGGCCCCGTCGGCCCGCCCTCGCCCCCGCCCTCGCCCTCGCCCGGCGAGCCGACGTCGTCCGGCGGACCGAGGTCGTCCGGCGGGTCGGCACGCTCCGGTACGCCTCCGCCGCCCGGCGGGTCGAGCCGGACGAGTAACGGCGAAGCGCAGTCGGCGCGTTCGGGCACGGCCCCGCCGAGCGCCGTGCACGTCGACCCCTCGGCCCGGCCCGCCGCCTCCAGCAGCCGCCCAGCCAGGTCCTTGCACTCCGACACCGCGTCGACCCCGTCGATGCACGTCCAGTAGAGGCCCTCGGTGTCGGCCCCGCAGGCCAGCACCACGAGCGTCTCCCCGACCTCGTGCAGCAGCCCGTCCAGCGCCCCCAAAGCCGTTGCCGGCTCCCCGAGTTCGGTGAGCCGCGCCGCCCGGCCGCCGCTCACCAGGGCGGCCCGGACGACCGAGCGGTCCAGACAGACCGCCGCGTGCGCCCCGGCCTCGGAGAGCTGCCGGCCCAGGCCGGTCAGCTCCTCGTCCTCCGACTCCGCCAGCCGGGCACCCACCGCCTCGGTCAGCAGCGCGGCCTGCCGCGCCTCGGCCAGTACATCCGGTACGTGCCTGGCCTCGGCCAGGGCGTGCCGGGCCGTCCTGATCAGTCGCAGCGCCTCCATGGCCACCGCTCCTCTCGCTCGCTGTCGCCGTCGACCGGGCCGCCGAGCGGGCGGCCGGATGGTCACGGCGACAGCGTGCGAGGAAGGGCGCGGGCTCGCATCCGCCTTGTCGGAAGCTGTGGAAAACTCCCGGGTTGTGGATGACTTCCGTCCCTCACAAGGGTTGGTCGTCCACCTCCGGGTTGACGTCGGCCGATCCGCCCGGCACCGGGAAGCGGTGTTCGTTGCGCTCGATCTTGGCCGCGAGGGCCGCCAGCGGATCCACCCCGACCGCCGTGCAGAACTGCAGCAGGTACGCCAGCACGTCCGCGACCTCGTCGCGGACCCGGTGCGCGCGCTCCGGCTCCGACATCACCTCGGCGGCCTGCTCGGGCGTCAACCACTGGAAGATCTCCAGCAGTTCGCCCGCCTCCACGCTCAGCGCCGCCGCCAGGTTCTTCGGCGTGTGGAAGGGTTCCCACCGCCGGGCCGCCGCGAAGTCCACCAGCCGTGCCTGCAGGGCTTCCAGGGTCGGCTCCCCCGGTCCCGTCACTCGTTCGTTCACCCCTCCAGGTCTACCCCATCGCCGCCCGCCGCCGACCCGGCCCCGTCCGCACCCGGCCGTTCCCCCTCCGCGACCCCGTCGGCCGCCTCCCCGCGTCCGCCCTGGAGGGGCACCCGGGCCCCCTCCGGCCGCAGGACGGTGAACCCGGAGTCCGGATCCCGCCGGCACTCGACCACCGCCACCGCGCCCGGCCGCACCTCCCCGGAGCCCGTGTCCCCCGAACGCACCTCGCCCGGCCTCGCCCCGCCCGCTCCGCCCAGCGCCTCCCGCACCGCCGCCGGCTCCTGCAGCGCGGCCAGCACCCGCAGCTGGCTGCGCTCCGCCATGTCCCGCGCCAGCCGCAGCAGCGAGGCGGCCTGCTCGGTGGAGAGCCCCGCCCCCAGGTCCTCGGCCAGCACGGTCAGCTGCCGGTGCGCCCACGGCACCTCGGCGGCCACGTCGAGGTCGAGCACCCCCGCCCCGGTCAGCAGCACCGCGGCGAAGGCGAGGTGGCGCAGCATGCCGTCGGAGGCCTGATCGGCCCCGGTCCGCCCGAGGACGCCCTCGTCGAAGACGGCCAGGACGCGCCGCACGCCCTCGTCGCTCTCGCGCTCGGCCACCGTGAGCCCGAGCAGCGGGTGCGGCGCGGCGGACTGCACCACGCGCAGCAACTGCCCGTACCGGCGCGGGCACTCGTTGCCCAGCCGGGCGATGACGGCGGAGATGTTCGCGGCGTTGCCGCGCAGCCGGGCCTGCGGGTCGGCCCGGGCCCAGCCCCGCATCAGCGCGGGGACGGGGTGCAGCGGGAACACCTCGCGCAGCGCGGTGAGCAGGTCCTCGGCGGCCGCCAGGACGAGGCACTCGCCGGCGGACGAGCCCGCGACCCGCAGCGGCAGCTGTGCGGTGATCATGGTGCCGCTGGGGAAGGGCGCCCGGATGTCGCCCTGCCGGGTGTCGTTGTGCCAGCAGACGTTGACCCGCCGGTGGCGGACGTCCTGCTCGCCGGTGTCCACGAGCGTGCGGCCGTCGAGGGTGAGCGACTCCCGGGCGATCCGGACCGGACCGTCGGTGCGGATCACCACGTCGAGCCGGATCCGGCCGTGCAGTGACCGGACGGTGCAGCCGAGGATGATCGCGTCCCGCCCGTGCGGGACGCAGCCGTCCAGGCCGCCCCGGACGGGCAGGGCGAGCGGACCGGTACGGTCGGGCAGCCCGTCCAGCGAGTCGGCGATCTCCTCGCCGAGCGCGAGCCGGGACAGCACCGCCAGCGCGTCGAGGGCGTTGGACTTGCCGACCCCGGCGGGCCCGTGCAGCACGGTGAGGGGCGCGAGGGGCAGGACCGCGCGCCGGTAGGACTTGAACGAGGTGAGCCGGAGCTCCTCGACGGTGGGGCGTGGCACGGGCGAGCGGTCGGGCCCCGGGGCGTCCGGTCGAACGGGGGCCGGCCCGGCGGGCCTGGTGGCGTCGCGGTTCACCCGTCGGACGTTAGCCTCAGGCCGACCGGCAGAAACGTGCCTGCTCAGCAGATTCATCCCAACGTGGCGCCTCACCCCGACGCGATGACCGCGCGTCCCGTCCGCGCCGCGCCTGGCCTCGCCTCGGAGCGCAGCACCTCGGAGCACCTCGCCCCGCCTCGCCCCGCCTCACCCCGCCTCACCCAGGAGCGTTCCGAGCCCCGAGGTGCTCGGAGCGGCCCGGGGGCGCGCGCCGCAGCGCTCAGTGCCGGTAGGCGGCCACCGTCACGGAGGCGGTCACCTCGACCGGGTCCGGCAGCGCCGTCAGCGCGGCACCGAGCCGCTCCGGATCGGTGTGCCAGGCGCTGGGCCCCATGCCGACGACGGTGCGCACGTCCTGGGGGTCGAGCCGCAGCGTGAACTCGACCTCCCGCCGCCCCGCCGGCGTCAGGTACGGCCCGAGCTTCTCGTCGATCCGCCGCTGCTTCTCCTCGTCCACCGACAGCAGCCCCAGCGCGTCCACGAGTTCGCCCAGGTGGCGGGCGGTAGGCGAGACCAGCAGCAGCGTGCCGCCGGGGCGCAGCACCCGGCGGATCTCCGGCCCGTTGCGCGGGGCGAAGACATTGAGCATCAGCTCGGCGGAGGCGTCGCGCAGCGGCAGCGGGCGCCAGGCGTCGCAGACGACGGCGCCGATCCGTGGGTGCGCCTTGGCGGCGCGGCGCAGCGCGTACTTGGAGATGTCGAGGGCGGCGCCGACCCGGTCGGGCAGGGCGTCGAGGACGTGGGCCAGGTAGTGCCCGGTGCCGGCGCCGAGGTCGGCGACCAGCCCGTCGGGCTCGTCGGCGGGTGCCGCGGCGGCGGCCTCGGCCAGGGCGTCCGCGATGGGCCGGTAGTGCCCGGCCGCGAGGAAGTCCGCACGGGCGGCGACCATCTCGGCGGTGTCCCCAGTGCCGGTGTGGGCGTCGCCGGCGAGGAGGCTGACGTAGCCCTGCTTGGCGAGGTCGAAGCTGTGCCCGGCGGGGCAGCGCAGGCTGCGGTCGTGCCGGGTGAGGGGCTGCGCGCAGAGGGGGCAGGCCAGGTAGCGCTCGATGTCCTGCAGCAACGTTCCGTCTTCTCTCGCCGTACGCCCCGGCGGGTCGGGGCGCCAGCCAGCCTAACGACCCGGGCCGCCCACCGCCCCGGGCCGACCGCGCGCGAAGCGGCCCGGCACCTGGCCCGAAGCCCCGCCCCGCCTACCGCACGCCCCGCCTACCGCACGCCCCGCCCACTTCCCGTGCCGCCTACCGCCTCTGTCCCTGCCCCTGCCCCTGCCCCGCCATTGGCCGCGCCCGCTCGGCCGCGACCCGCAGCGCGAGCGCGGCGAGCGCCTCGGGCGCGCCGGGCCTGCCCCGGACCCCCGGGAAGGCGTTGACGTCCACGATGACGGGCTCGGCGGGCCCGTCGAGCAGGTCGACCCCGTACACGTCGAGCCCGAACACCGCACCCACCCGCAGGGCGAGCGCGGCCCGCTCGGCGGGCGGTTCCCAGTCCGCGGCCTGCCCCGGCTCCCCCGACCCGGAGGCGAGCTCGGACCGTCGCCGGGCGGCGAACACCTGCCCGTCGATCACCCACAGCTTCTGGTCCCACCCCGTCCCGGGGACGAACGGCTGGGTGACGACGGGCTCGTCGGCCCAACGCTCGGCGAGCTGGCGGAGCCGGGCCGGGCCGTCGACCCGCGCGACCAGGTCGTGCCGTCGGCTGTGCCGGCTCTTGAGCACGAACGGGTAGGCGGGTGCGGCGAGTTCGCCCAGCAGTCCGGCGGCGGCCGTCGCCGCGAACGGCAGTCCGGCGGCCCGCGCGAGGCCGGCCATCCGCACCCGGTCCTGGCAGAGTTCCGTCGCCGCCGCCGAGTTGACCACCGGCGCGCCCCGGCGCTCCAACGCGCCGGCCAGCGCCAGCGCTCGGGGCGTACGGGCCTTGAGCAGGTAGACGTCGGCGAGCTCCCCGGCCGGCACGAGCTCCTCCGCGGGCGCGGCCTCCCCCGTCGGCCCAAGCCCCTCCGCCTCCGCGGCCTCCCCCGCCGGCCCGGCGGGCGGAACGGCCACCACCTCGTGGCCCCGCTCCACCAGCAGCGCGGCCGTGGCCGCCAGCACCGGGTGCCCCGGATCCCCGGCGATCAGCCCGATCCTCACAGCAAGTCCCCTTCACCGAAGCCCAGTTGGCCCAGTTGCCCGTACGGCGCACCGCCCGCCGACACCAGCGCGGCCGCGGGCCCGCCGGGAACCGAGACGGCCGTCCCGCTGCGTGCGAGCCGCAGCACCGCTTGGGCGACCCGTGCCACGGCGTCCGGCACCTGCCGGAAGCTCGGGAAGTCGTTGATGTCGACCACCACCGGCCCGTCCGGCCCGAGCAGCACGTCGACCCCGTACAGGTCCAGCCCGAAGACCTCGCCGACCTGCGCCACGATCCGTGCGACGCTCCCCGGCAGCGGCACCTGCCGCTCCCGCACTCCCTGCCCGGGGTGCAGCGGGGAGGAACGTTCCGTCGCGAAGAGCTCGCCGTCGACGCAGTACACCTTGAGGTCGGTGCCGGAGTTCGGCACGTACGGCTGCGCGATCAGCAGCCCCTCCCCGACCAGCTCCGGCCCGACCTCCAGCAGGTGGTCGGGGCTGTGCACCAGCCGGACGGCACGCCCGGAGCTGCCGTCCGCGGGCTTGACCACCAGCGGGTACTCGGCGGCCGGGATCTCCGCGAGTCGCTCCCACCGCGCGGCGGCGTACGTCATCGGAACCGGCAGCCCGCGGGTGCTGCCGATCACCGCGGCGAGCGCCTTGTCCCGGACACCGCGGATCGACCGCACGTCGTTCACCGTGGTGAGGCCGACGGCTGCGGCCGCTTCCAGCAGGGTCAGCCCGGGCCCGCCGGAGACGGTCTTGAGCACCCAGGCGTCGTGGCTGCCGGCCCGGACGGCCTCGGAGATCGCCAGCAGCGAGTCCCCGGGGCGCAGCACGTCCACCCGGTGCCCCCACGCGGTGAGCTGACGCGCCACGTCGAGCGGCATGCCGTCGTGCCGGTAGTGTTCCTCCACCAGAAAGCAGAGCCTCATGGGCCTGTCTTCCCCCTTGCCTCGCCGAGTGCAGACGTCCGCCGTCCCCCTCGGCAGAGCTGTAAAAGCATCAGCATGCACGCTGTGTGCGCACAAGATCGCTGCGGACCGGTAAGCGTTCGGCAACAATCGCCGCCCGGGGCGCGACGCACGACCCCCGCCGGCCGGACCGGCACGCCGCGGAGCACGCCGCAAAACCGGTGGCAGGCACGCCCGGGCCCCTGCTTGGATGCACGCCGTGACTCCTGCCGATCAAGCTCCCGACCGCCCGCTGCTCGACGAGATCGAGCGCTACTACGACGCCGCGCCGCGCAGCTCCGCCCGAGCCGAGGACTTCGGCCCGCTGACCCTCTTCGTCCGCGCGGCGGACACCGGCTGGCACTACTACGCCCGCCCGACGCTCGGCCACGACGGCCCGGCCGCCACCGCCGAGGACGTCCGCCGGGTGCTGGAGCGGCAGCGCGAGCTGGGCGCGCCGGAGGCCTTCGAGTGGGTGGCGGAGCGGAACCCCGCCCTGCGCGCGGCCGTCGAGGCGGCGGGTCTGACGGTGCACGAGCACCCGCTGCTGGTGCTGGGTCCGCAGGACGAGTCGGTTGCGGCACCGATCACGGCGGAGCGGACCGAGGTGCGGGTGCTGGCCGCGGACGCGCCCGAGCTGGCGCAGGCGGTGGCCGTCCCGCACGTGGCCTTCGGCGCCCCGGGCACCGCCATCGGCGCGGCCGGCGCGGACGAGCTGGCGGCGAGCACGGCCACGTTGACGGCCGACGGCGGGGTGGCGCGGATCGCGCAGCGGATCTCCGACGGCGTCACCGTGCAGGCCGCCGCGCTGGAGGACGGCACCGTCCTGTGCTCCGGCCAGTACAACCCGGTGGGCCCGGTCGGCGAGGTGGTCGGCGTGGGCACCCTGCCCTCCGCCCGTCGGCGCGGCCTGGGGCTCGCGGTCACGGCGGCCCTGGTCGCGCATGCCCGGGCCAACGGCGTACGAACGGTTTTCCTGTCCGCCTCCGACGAGGACGTCGCCCGGATCTACCGCCGGGCCGGCTTCCGCCCGTTCGCGACGGCCCTGATCGCGGAGGCAGCGTCACCCCGGGCCTGAGGACCACGGCCGGGCCGCGGGGCGCAGCGAACACGCCCCCCGGCACGGCACGTGGGGACGGCCGGGAACAGGACGCGGACGGCGGGACGGCGCGGACGGCGGTCAGTCGTCGTCCTCGTCCTCCTCGTCCGTACCGCTGACGCCCTCCCCCTCGGCCTCGTCGACCACCCACGCCGCCAGCCGCTCGGAGACGCCGGACACCCCGAGCCGCCCCTCGCGGATGGCCCGGGAGAGGCTGCGCACCTCGCGGGCGGTGGTGGCGATGGTGCAGCCGCTGGCGACGAGGTAGGCGTACGCGACGGCGGTCGCGAAGAGCTCGTTGGTCTTCTCCAGGGCCGGCACCCGGATCAGCTGGTGCATCAGTGCGGCGGCACGGTCCTGCGGTTCGGGGTAGACCGCGATGTCGAATATCTCGGCCTGGTGCCGGGTGACGGCCGCGAGCAGCGAGCCGTAGTCGGTGACCTGCGGATCACCGGGCGTGTACTGCTCGGCGGTCATGAGCAGCCACGAGAGGTCGACCTCCAGGTTCAACGGCGCACGTCCTGGAGGTCGCCCGGCTCCCCGAACTCGGCGAGGAACGCGGTCTCGTACTCCTTCATGAACTGCGCCGCCGCGTCGACGAAGGCGCGTCCGGACTCGCCCATGTCCTGCTGGACCAGGCGCTCGATGTACTGGTTCATGCTGATCCCCTGCTGCTCCGCCCGTTCCCGGGCCATCTCCGCGGTCGTGGCGTCCACGCGGACGTTCAGCTGCTTCTTGGCCATGCCCTTCAAGCTAGCGCCGAAGTGCTAGCACAACAAGGGCGCACGCCCACCGCCCGCACACCTGCCGCACGCCCCCTCGCAACCTCCCCGTCACCGAAACCTTCACCGAAACCTTCACCGAAGCCGTCACCGGAACCTTCACCGGCACCGTCGTCCGAGCCGCGGCCGGAGCCGCCCCGCGACCGTGCGTGGCCGCCCCGCGGTCGTCCGTGGCCGTCCGTGGCCGCGGGGGGACCGCCCATCTTCCATACCCGCCCACCGCCGCCCCACCCCCGGCAGGACGAGCGAGACTTGAAGAGTCCTTCACCATCCGGGACTCTGATCTCCCCTGAGCGTTCCACTGAGCGGCACCGACCGGTGTGGAGGCCGGCAATGACAGCCATGTTCGACCAGGAGCTGCGCGAGCAGCTCGCCCAGGCCCGACGGGACCTCGCGGCGGCGCGGGCCGAAGGGGACGCCGACGGCGTCCAGGCGTACGAGGGCCGGATCGCCTCGCTCCTCCGGCTCGCCTCCCAGCACGGCATCCACCTCCCGCACAGCGTGGACGAGGAGGAGCACAACGAGCCCTGACCGCCCCGTCCCGCGACCACGACCCGCCTGACCCGCCCCAGCCCGGCCCGACCCACGGCCGGCCGGTCCCGACCCGTCCCGACCTGACCGGGCCCGACCAGTGACCACGACCGCCCCACCCCGCCCCGCAACGACGAGGAGGCGGCACCCGCCGAGCGGGCACCGCCTCCTGGGTCCGACCGGACACCGGCCTAACGGGTCACTCCCCGGTCGGCTCCAGGATCGCCACGCACTCGAAGTGGTGGGTCATCGGGAACAGGTCGAAGGCCCGCAGCGACACCGGACGGTAGCCGCCCTCGCGGAAGAACTTCAGGTCGCGGGCGAGCGCCGCCGGGTCGCAGGCCACGTACGCGATCCGGCGCGCCTCCAGGCCGACCAGGTGCGCGACGGTCTCCCGCCCGGCGCCCGAGCGCGGCGGGTCCAGGACGATCAGGTCGGTCGCCGTGATGCCGGTGCGCGGCAGCAGCGTCTCGACCCGGTCGCACTCGATCCGCACGTTGTCCAGCGCGGCCAGGTTGTGACGGGCGTCGACCACGGCCTGCTTGGCGGACTCGATGCCGAGCACCGCGCCCTCCTCGCCGACCCGGTCGGCCAGCGCACCCGCGAACAGGCCGACGCCGCAGTACAGGTCGAGCGCGTTCTCGCCCCACTGCGGGTCCAGGCCGTCCAGCACCGCGTCGACCAGGGTGTCCGGCGCCTCCGGGTGGATCTGCCAGAAGCCGCCGTTGCTGACCCGCCAGGTCCGCCCGGCCGCCCGCTCGCGCACGAAGCTGCGCCCGTGCACCTTGTGCACGTCGCCCTGGTCGTCGATCCGGGCGATCGACACCGGCTTGTCCAGCTCGACCAGCGGCAGCTGGGCGCCGTCGCGCGGGGTCAGCACCACCTGGCGGTCCGAGGAACCGGTCGCGGCGATCACCTCGACGTTCGCCACGCCCGGCCAGTCGCGGGACTCGATGCCCAGCTCGCTGACGCCCTCGGCGGCGATCAGGCAGCGGTCCACCGGCTGCACCTCGTGCGAGCGGTGCTTGCGCAGGCCGACCTTCCCGGTCTCCGGGTCCACCGCGTACTGGACCCGGGTGCGCCAGGCCGGCACCTGTCCGGCCGGGAGCTTGCCGCCGACCGGCTCGACGCTGCCGTCCCAGCCCGCCTCGGCCGGGGTGAGCCCGGCCAGCTTGGCCAGCTGCTCGGTCAGCACCGACGCCTTGAGCTTGCGCTGCCCACCGGGGGTCACGTGCTGCCAGTCGCAGCCGCCGCACTTGCCGGGGCCGGAGAACGGGCAGGGCGCCTCGATCCGGTCCTTGGCGGGCTCCAGGACCTCCACCGCGTCGGCCCGCAGGAACCGCGAGGTGGTGGTGCCGTCGGTCACCTGCACGACGACCTTCTCGCCGGGCAGCGCGTGCCGCACGAACAGCACCCGGCCCTCGTGCCGGGCCACGCAGTGGCCGCCGCCGTGCGCGACCGGGCCGACCTCGACCTCGTACCGCTGTCCGGCCAGCGGCTCCCCGGTCGGCGCCTCGGGCCGCGGCGCCCGCGCGGCGGCGGTGCGCAGCGCCTTGGGCGGCCGCACCGCCTGCTTGCGCGGCGCCTTCCGGGCGGCACCGCCCGCACCAGCGGAACCGGCGGCACCCTTCCCGGCGCCCTTGCCACCCTGGCCCTTGCCGGCGCCCTTCTCGGCAGCGCCCTTCCCTGCGCCCTTCCCCGCCGTGTCCCGGCCCGGCTTCCCGTCCTCCGACGGCACCTGCTCCCCCGGGACGATCGGCGCGGTGCGCGCGGTCAGGCCGTCACGGTCGGTGGCCTCCGGACGGGACGGCCGGCCCCAGCGCGGCCGGGCGACCTGCCCGGGCTGGGAGCCGCCCCGGCGGGAGCCCTTGCCGGAGGAGCCCGAGGAGCGGGGCGGAGTGTTGCGGGTCACTGGGAGGAGTCCTTGCTGAGCTCGGAGGAGTCACCGGCACTCGCACCGGTGGAGACGGAATCCTTCGACTTTACGGCCTTCGGCGCCCGAGGCTCGCCACGCCGGACGGCGCCCGGCGCCGACCAGGCCTTCTGCGGCTTGCGCCGCTCGGAGGATTCCAGCTGCCAGGGCACCGAGGTGACCATCACACCGGGCTTGAACAGCAGGCGCCCCTTGAGCCGCAGCGCGCTCTGGTTGTGCAGCAGGTGCTCGTACCAGTGGCCGACCACGTACTCGGGGATGTAGACCGCGACCACGTCGCGCGGGCTGCTGCGCCGCAGGTTCTTCACGTAGTCCAGGACCGGTCCGGTGATCTCGCGGAACGGCGAGTCCAGCACCTTGAGCGGCACGTCGATGCCGCGCTCGTCCCACTCCTGCCGCAGCGCCGCGGTGTCGGCCGGGTCCACGTTGACCGTGACGGCCTCCAGGGTGTGGGCGCGGGCCAGCTGGGCGTACGCGAGGGCCCGCAGCGCCGGCTTGTGCAGCTTGGAGACCAGCACGATGGCGTGCACCCGGGTGGGCAGCACCACGTCGTCGGGCTCCTCCGCGGCGATGAGCTCCTCGGAGACCCGGTCGTAGTGGCGCCGGATGCCCTTCATCATCACGAACAGCACGACCATCGCCGCGATCGCGATCCAGGCGTGGCCGATCTTGGTGACCAGGACGACGATCAGCACGGCCATGGTCATCACCAGGCCGAAGGCGTTGATCGCCCGGCTGCGCTGCATGCGGCGGCGCTCGGCCGGGTCGGTCTCGGTGCGCAGCAGCCGCGTCCAGTGCCGGATCATCCCGGACTGGCTCATGTTGAACGACACGAACACACCGACGATGTAGAGCTGGATCAGCCGGTTCGGGTCGGCGTCGAACGCGAAGATGAACAGGATCGCCGCGATCGCCAGCAGGATGATGCCGTTGGAGAACGCCAGCCGGTCGCCGCGGGTGTGCAGCTGGCGGGGCAGGTAGCGGTCCTGGGCCAGGATCGAGCCGAGCACCGGGAAGCCGTTGAAGGCGGTGTTGGCGGCCAGGACCAGGATCAGGCCGGTCACGGCGGCGACGAAGTAGAAGCCGGGCGTGAAGTTGCTGAACACGGCCTCGCTGATCTGGGCGAGCGCGGTCTTCTGGTGGTAGTCGGCGGACGCGCCGCCGAGCTGCTCCGCCGGGTTCTCGGCCATCTGGACGCCGGTCAGGCGGGCCAGCCAGATGATGCCCATGAACATCACCACGGCGATGCTCGCCATCATCAGCAGCGTGGTCGCGGCGTTCTTGCTCTTGGGCTTGCGGAAGGCCGGCACGCCGTTGGAGATCGCCTCCACACCGGTGAGCGCGGCACAGCCGGAGGAGAACGACTTCAGCAGCAGGAACACCAGGGCGAATCCGGCCACCGACTCGTTGCCGGGGGTGGGGGTGAGGGTGAAACCGGCGCTCTCGGCGGGCATGTCCTGGCCCAGCACGAAGTGCCGGAAGAACCCGAAGCCGACCATGCCTATGACGCCGATCATGAAGGCGTAGGTGGGAATGGCGAAGGCGGTTCCGGATTCGCGCACACCGCGCAGGTTCATGCCCATCAGCACGACGACCACGATCACCGACAGCGTCAGTTCGTGGCCCCGCAGCGCGGGGACGGCGGACACGACGTTGGCGACGCCCGAGGTGGTGGACACGGCCACGGTGAGCACGTAGTCGACCATCAGCGCGCTGGCGACGACCAGACCGGCGGCCGGCCCGTGGTTGACGGTCGCGACCTCGTAGTCACCGCCACCACTGGGGTAGGCGTGCACGTTCTGCCGGTACGAGGCGACCACGGCGAGCATCACGATCGCCACGACGACGCCGATCTGCCAGGAGAAGTGGATCGCCGAGACGCCCGCGACGGAGAGGGTGAGCAGGATCTCCTCGGGGGCGTACGCGACCGAGGAGAGCGCGTCCGAGGCGAAAACGGGTAGCGCGATCCGCTTCGGTAGCAGCGTTTCACCGAGCTTGTCGCTGCGCAGCGCGCGCCCGATCAGGATGCGTTTCGGGAGGTCTTTCGGCATAGGCACGTTAAGGAATCGTAGGGGCTCCCCGGTCAAGGCTCCGCCGTTTGTCCCCCCCTTCGTCGCGACTGCGTTCTACGGACCGGCTAGCGTGTCGGATACGAGTCGGTGGGCAACACTCGGGTTGTGAGGTGTTGCCGGGGCCGGCGCCCCACGAGAACGCTCGCCCCGGACGACCGGGCGGGAAAGGGAGATGAACGGTGTTTGCGCAGGTCAGTACCCCGACGGAACGGGTGAGGTAGCGCCGGTGCACATCGTCATCATGGGCTGCGGCCGCGTGGGCTCGGCCCTCGCGAGAGCGCTGGAGAAACAGGGCCACTCGGTGGCCGTGGTCGACCAGGACCCGACCGCCTTCCGCCGACTGGGCGCCGGGTTCAACGGGCGCCGGGTCACCGGTGTCGGCTTCGACCAGGACACCCTGCGCGAGGCGGGCATCGAGGAGGCCGGCGCGTTCGCCGCGGTCTCCAGCGGCGACAACTCCAACATCATCGCCGCGCGGGTGGCCCGGGAGAACTTCGGCGTCGAGAACGTCGCCGCCCGGATCTACGACCCCCGCCGCGCCGAGGTGTACCAGCGCCTGGGCATCCCGACCGTGGCGACGGTCCGCTGGACCGCCGACCAGATGCTGCGCCGGCTGCTGCCGAGCGGCGCCGAGCCGCTGTGGCAGGACCCGAGCGGCGGCGTGCAGCTGGCCGAGGTCGCGTACGACCCGCGCTGGATCGGCCACCGGTTCGGCGAGCTGGAGGAGGCCTCCGGCGCCCGGGTGGCGTTCGTCACCCGACTCGGCGAGGGCATCCTGCCCACGCCGCAGATGGTGGTGCAGGAGGGCGACCTGGTGCAGGTGATGCTGCGCCGGGCCGACCTGACGGCCGTCGAGGCCGCGTTCGCGCAGGGGCCGAAGGAGGAGGGTCACTGATGCGGGTCGCCATTGCCGGGGCCGGTGCCGTGGGCCGCTCGATCGCGGGCGAGCTGCTGGAGAACGGCCACGAGGTCCTGCTGATAGACAAGAACCCGAACTCCATCTCGGTGGAGCGGGTGCCGATGGCGGAGTGGCTGCTGGCCGACGCCTGCGAGATCACCTCGCTGGACGAGGCCGCCCTGCAGCGCTGCCACGTGGTGATCGCCGCGACCGGCGACGACAAGGTCAACCTGGTCGTCTCGCTGCTCGCCAAGACCGAGTACGCGGTGCCGCGGGTGGTCGCCCGGGTGAACAACCCCAAGAACGAGTGGCTCTTCAACGAGTCCTGGGGCGTGGACGTGGCCGTGTCCACGCCGCGCCTGATGTCCGCCCTGGTCGAGGAGGCCGTCAGCGTCGGCGACCTGGTCCGCCTGATGCGCTTCAGCCAGGGCAACGCCAACCTGGTCGAGCTGACCCTGGCCTCCGACACCGAGCTGGTCGGCACCCGGGTCGGCGACGTGGCCTGGCCGCCGGACACCGCGCTGGTGACGATCATCCGCGAGGGCCGGGTGCTGGTGCCGGGCAAGGACGACACCCTGGAGGGTGGCGACGAGCTGCTCTTCGTCGCCGCGCAGGAGCGCGAGGAGGAGCTGGAGGAGCTGCTGTCGGCCACCACCGGCGCCCAGTGACGACGGAACCACGGCCGAGGGCCCGCACCCGGATGGGTGCGGGCCCTCGGCCGTGTGCGGAGGCGGCTACTTCGCCGACTCCTCCTCCTCGTCGTCGTCCAGCTGCGCCTTGATCGGCGGCGGCGCCTTCAGCAGGATCTGCCAGGTGACGTACATCGCCAGCAGCATCGGCGGGATGCCCAGGGCGACCTTCAGCCAGCCCAGCAGGTTGACGTTGTGGGTGAAGTACAGCGGGAAGAGGATCACCGGCTTGAGGCCCATGATCACCACCCAGGCCCAGGTCGCCCTGGTGTAGGCGGCGAGCCGGCCCGGGTTCTCCTTGCGCCAGGTGAACATCTCGCCGGTGATCGGGCCGAGCATCACACCGATCATCGGCCAGCGCACCAGCGCGGAGGTCGCCAGGGCGATGCAGTAGCCGACGTTCCAGAGCAGGCCGGGCAGGTAGAAGTCCTCGGCCCGGCCGCTCTTCATCGAGATCCAGGCGCCGAGCGCGACGCCGAACACCCCGCTGAAGGCGTGCTGGATGGTCTCCCGCTTCGCCAGCCGGGCCACCACGAACAGCGCGCTCAGGCCGAGCGCGGCCCACGCCGAGGTGCTGACCTGGTGGGTGAGGTTGTACGTGACGATGAAGACCAGGCCGGGCAGCGTCATGTCGATCATGCCGCGCACGCCGCCGAAGGCCTTCAGGACGGTGTCGGCGGCCTCCTTGGAGGCGGCCTGACGGGCGGCCTCCTCGGCCTTGCGGGCGGCGTCCCGGGCCGCCGCGTCGTGGGACAGGTCGAGCTGGGCGGCATCGCCGCCGGGCTGGTTGCTCACGCTCATTCGCTCCCGTGTCCGACCGGACGCAGCTCGTAGCGGGGGTTGAACAGCACGCGGCGCCCGCGCGCGTGACCGATCCGGCCGCTGGCGACCAGCCTGCGGCCGGGCTCTATGCCCGCGATCGAGCGACGGCCGAGCCAGACCACGTCCAGGGCCTCGGTGCCGTCGAAGAGTTCGGCCTCCAGGGCCGGCACCCCGGCCCGCGGGCGCAGCGTCACCGTGCGCAGCGTGCCCGCGACGGTGACCAGGGCGCGGTCCGCGCAGCCGGCGATCGGCGTGCACCCCGACTCCGCGGCGCTCTCCTGGCGCAGGTCCTCGGCCTCCAGCTCCTCGGTCGAGGAGGTCAGCCGGCTGAGCATGCGGCGGAACCGCCCCTGCGGCTGGCCGCTGCTGTTGTCACCACTCATGTCGGAAGGGTACCGGTTTCCGGGCCCCCGGCGGCAGGTCGTTCAGCCGCCGGGGGCAACGGCGGTCAGCTCTCGAACCGGTATCCCATTCCCGGTTCGGTGATGAAGTGGCGCGGGTGCGAGGGGTCGCGCTCCAGCTTCCGACGCAGCTGGGCGAGGTAGACCCGCAGGTAGTTGGTCTCGGTGCGGTAGGCGGGGCCCCACACCTCCTGGAGCAGCTGGGTCTGGCTGACCAGTCGCCCGGCGTTGCGGACGAGCACCTCCAACAGGTGCCACTCGGTCGGGGTGAGCCGCACGTCCGCGCCGTCCCGGTTGACCTTCTTGGCGGCGAGGTCGACGGTGAAGCTCTCGGTGACGACCAGCGAGTCCGCCTCCCCGGCCACCGGCTCGGCCCGCCGCACCGCGGCCCGCATCCGGGCGAGCAGCTCGTCCATGCCGAACGGCTTGGTGACGTAGTCGTCGGCACCGGCGTCCAGGGCCTCGACCTTCTCGTCCGAGGCGTGCCGGGCCGACAGCACGATGATCGGCACCCGGGTCCAGCCGCGCAGGCCCCGGATCACCTCGACCCCGTCCATGTCGGGCAGGCCCAGGTCGAGGACGACCACGTCCGGGTGGCGGGCCGCGGCCAGCTCCAGGGCGCTCGCGCCGTCGTGGGCCGCGTCCACCTCGTACTTGCGGGCCTTGAGGTTGATCACCAGCGCGCGGACGATCTGCGGTTCGTCGTCCACGACGAGGACCCGGGTCATTTACGGGCTCCGCCTTTCAGGGCTGTCGGACTTGGGGCTGTCGGACTTGGGGGCTGTGGAACTGGCGTGCGGCTACTTCGTGCGGCACGGGCGGCGGGCGGGCCGCCGGCTCTCATGTGATCAGCTCCGAGAGCGGACCGCTCCCGTCGCCGTGCGGCTCACCCGGCTCCTCCGGCTCCGGCGGCCGTTCGACGGCCGGCAGGCTGACCACCATGGTGAGTCCGCCACCCGGGGTGTCCTCGGCGGTGACGCTACCGTCCATCGCCTCGACGAAACCGCGCGCCACCGCGAGCCCGAGGCCCACCCCGGCGCCGCGCGGCGCGTCCCCGTAGCGCTGGAACGGCGCGAAGATCTTCTCCTTCGCGTCCTCGGGCACGCCCGGCCCGCGGTCGACGATCCGCAGCTCGACCCGGCCCGGCATCCCCGGCTGCTCCAGCGCATCGGCCTTGACCAGCACCTTGACGCCGTCCGGGCTGTACTTGACGGCGTTCTCCACCAGGTTGGCCAGCGAGCGCTCCAGCAGCCCGCCGTCGGCCCGGATCATCGGCAGCGTCTCCGGGACGTCCAGGCGGACGGACTCCGGCGGCACCCCGCCGAGCGCGAACGGCACCACCTCGTCCAGGTCGGTCTCCTGGATCAGCGGGGTGACCGTCCCGGTCTGCAGCCGGCTCATGTCGAGCAGGTTGTTGATCAGGTGGTCCAGCCGGTCGGCCCCGGCCTCGATCCCGGCGAGCAGTTCGGCCTCGTCCTCCGGGTCCCAGTCGACGTCCGCCGCACGCAACGAACTCACCGAGGCCTTGATCCCCGCCAACGGGGTGCGCAGGTCGTGCGAGACGGCGGCCAGCAGGGCGGTCCGGATCCGGTTGCCCTCGGCCTCCCGACGGGCCGAGGCGGCCTCCCGGGCCAGTCGGCGGCGCTCCAGCACCACCGCGGCCTGCGCGGCGAAGGCCCCGAGCAGCCGCCGGTCCGCGCCGGGCAGCACCCGGCCGCGCAGCACCAGCGCCAGGCTGTCGCCGACCGGGACGTCCACGTCGGCCTCCTCCGGCCGCTCCGGCGGCCGCGGCCCGGCAGTGGCCACCGGCACCCAGGGGCCGAGCGGATCCGGGCGCTCCAGCAGCGCGGCGCTCTCCTGCCCGAAGGTCTCCCGGACCTGCTCCATCAGCGCGGTCAGGACCCCGTCCCCGTTCGGCGCGCCCCGCAGCACCGTGCCGGCCAGCGCACTGAGCGTCTGCGCCTCGGTCTGGCTGCGGGCCGCCTGGTGCGTCCGCCGGGCCGCCAGGTCCACCACGGACGCCACCGAGATGCCGACGATGGTGAATATGGCCACCGCCATGATGTTCTGCGGCTCGTTGATCGTGAAGGTGTGCAGCGGCGGCGTGAAGTAGTAGTTCAGCACCGAGGAGCCGACCAGCGCCGAACCGACCGCCGGCAGCAGCCCGCCGACCAGCGCCGCGCACACGGTCAGCGACAGGAACAGCAGCATGTCGGTGGAGAGCCCCAGCCCGCCGATCGCCGTCAGCACGACCGCCAGCACCGGCGGACCGGCCAGGCCGATCAGCCAGCCGGCGACGGTGCGGGTCCGGCCCAGGTCGGTGGTCCGGCGGACGGGAATCCTGCCGCGTCCGTGCCCGGCGTGCTCGTGGGTGACCATGTGGACGTCGATGTCCCCGGCCTCCCGGGTCACCGTGGTGCCGACGCCCGGCCCGTACAGGTACTGCCAGCCGGGCCGGCGGCTGGTGCCCAGCACGATCTGGGTGGCGTTCACACCGCGGGCGAAGTCCAGCAGCCCGCCGGCCGGGTCGTCGCCCAGCACGGCGTGGAACGAGCCGCCGAGGCTCTCCACCAGCGCCCGCTGCTCGATCAGCGTCTGCGGCGAGCCGGGGCCGACCAGGCCGTCCGAACGGGATATGTGCACGGCGAGCAGCTCACCGCCGGAGACCCGGGCCGCGATCCGGGCCGCCCGACGGATCAGCGTCGCCCCCTCGGGCCCGCCGGTCAGGCCGACCACGATCCGCTCCCGGGCCTGCCAGGTGCCCTCGATGCCCTGCTCGGCCCGGTACTTCTGCAGGTACTCGTCCACCCGGTCGGCGGTCCAGAGCAGCGCCAGCTCGCGCAGCGCGGTCAGGTTGCCCGGGCGGAAGTAGTTGGCGAGCGCGGCATCGATCTTCTCCGGCGCGTACACGTTCCCGTGCGCCAGCCGTCGCCGCAGCGCCTGCGGGGACATGTCGACGAGCTCGATCTGATCGGCCCGCCGGACCACCTCGTCCGGGACGGTCTCGCGCTGACGCACCCCGGTGATGCCGGCCACGGCATCGCCCAGCGACTCCAGGTGCTGCACGTTGACGGTGGAGATCACGTCGATCCCGGCCGCCAGCAGCTCCTCGACGTCCTGCCAGCGCTTCTCGTTGCGGCAGCCGGGGACGTTGGTGTGAGCCAGCTCGTCCACCAGCGCCACCTGCGGACGGCGGGCGAGGACGGCATCCAGGTCCATCTCGGAGAACCTCGCGCCGCGGTGCACCACCTGCTGCCGCAGCACGACTTCCAGCCCGGCGACCATGTCCGCGGTACGCCGGCGGCCGTGGTCCTCGACGAACGCCACCACGACGTCCGTGCCGCGTTCGTGCCGCCGGTGCGCCTCGGCGAGCATGGCGTACGTCTTGCCGACCCCGGGGGCCGCCCCGAGGTAGATGCGCAGCCTGCCTCGTCCCATGAGCACCATTCTTGATCCGGCCATGCCCGGGAGCCACCCCCGGACACCTGTTCCCCCTCCCTTCGAGACTACGGCGTGAGCAGCGATTTTCCGCTGATCAGTCCACCGATCGGGCGGTTTTAGCGACATATTGACGGTGGACCAGCCACTCGGCGGGGGTCACTCGGAGGTCACATGGGGTTCGCACGGGGTCACTCGACAGGGAGCCGGCCGGCTTCCGGGGAACGATCCGGGAAAGCACCCCGGGAGAAAGTCCCGGGAAACGCGAAGAACCCCCATCCGGAATCCGGATGGGGGTTCTTCAGCAATGATTGTTCGGCGGCGTCCTACTCTCCCACAGGGTCCCCCCTGCA
>NZ_JBIWNL010000066.1:0-23965 GCF_044767225.1 Kitasatospora sp. NPDC101447 | reverse complement strand
GCGCCGTTGGCAGTCTGAAAATCACCCGCAACGCCCCTCTCCGGGCCACCCCCTGCGCCGCCCCCGTCCGTCCCCGCAGCGCGTCCCTCTCGCTGGGGAGGGACGGGGGTGGGTGGGGGGTGGGGCCGGGGGTGGGTGCGGCGGGGTGGGGGTGGTCCTCTCGATGAGGGTGGGGGTGCTAGGGGTGGGGGTGCTAGGGGTGGGGGGGCTGGGGGTGGGGGTGGCTGGGGCTGGGGTGTGTGGGGGTGCTGGGGCGGCACCGAACGGGTGAACAGTGGGGGCGACACGCATCAGGCGGGGTTGACGGGCGTTGAGTGGAGGGACGAGTGCACGAACGAGGTGTACGGGGGAGCGGAGCGAGCGAAAGGGGTGAGCCGGTGCGGGGTTTTCATCGGGCCGTTCTGCTGCGGGCGGCGGCTGCTGCGCTGGCTCTGGGGGCTGCCGTCGTGGCGCACACCGAGGTGGGGCAGGCGTTGGCCAAGCGGGGGGCGGAGCGGGCGGAGCGGGACGCGGTCGCGTGTGCCGAGGCGGCTCGGTGGGACGCCGCCGAGCGGGCGGGGCACGGGCGGCCGGATCTGTTCGATCCGGGGCGGATGCCGGGGTGCCACTGACGTACGGGTGTTCGCCGGAATCGGACAGGCCGTCACTCTTCCGGCTTGATTCCTGAATGGGGAGGAACCCCCCTTCCTTCCCCACGGTTCGTCAGGAAGTGAACGAGTTTCCCGAGGGGGGTTCCCTGATGGCCGGCCCGGCAGTGCAGCCCGACGGCCCGGCCCCCGCGCCGTCGGAGCGGCGGCCGGTGCCGGCCTGGAGCGAGTGGGTCGGCCTGGTCGTACGGCTCGGACTCGCGGTGGTGTGGGGCTGGGCCGGGCTGGCCAAGATCGCCGACCCGGCGGAGGCGGCCCAGGCCGTCCGGGCGTACGAGATCCTGCCCGAGGGCCTGGTCAAGCCGATCGGCTACGGCCTGCCCTTCCTGGAGCTGGCGCTCGCGTTCCTGCTGGTGATCGGGCTCGGCGTCCGGCTGGTCGCCGGGGTCTCGGCGCTGCTGCTGCTCGTCTTCATCGCCGGGATCGCCTCCGCCTGGGCGCGCGGCATCTCGATCGACTGCGGCTGCTTCGGCGGCGGCGGGCACGTCGACGAGTCCCAGACCGCGTACCTGCAGGAGATCCTGCGCGACACCGGGTTCCTGCTGCTGGCCGGGTGGCTGCTGTGGCGGCCCCGTACCCGGTTCTCGGTGGACCGCTGGCTGGCGACCTGACCCGCCGGCCCCGCCGCACCCCCGTCCCCGCCCACCCCGCACCCGACGAAGGCCCCCGACCGTGGATGTCAAGGCAATGAGCGAGAAGAACCGAGAAGGCAAGCGCACCGCCCGTGAGCGGATGCAGGAGCAGCGGGCGGCCGAGGAGTCCTCCGCCCGGCGCAGGAAGAAGCTGATCGTGGGCGGCGCCGTGCTCGCGGTGATCGCCGCCGCGGTGGTCGTCGGCGTCGTGGTGCAGAACGAGCGCTCCAAGCCGGAGACCCCGACCGCCGCCCCGGCCGGGACCATCGGCGACAAGAACCTCGTCATCCCGGTCGGTGCCGGCAACGCGCCCTCCGTCCTCACCGTCTACGAGGACCCGCGCTGCCCCGCCTGCGGCATGTTCGAGCGGGAGTTCTCGCCGACCGTCGACCAGCTGGAGGACGCCGGCAAGGTCTACACCAACTACCACATCGTGTCGTTCATCGACCGGGCCGTGCCGGGCAAGGGCTCCAAGACCGCCGCCAACGCGCTGGCCTGCGCCCAGGACGCCGGGCACTTCCGGGACTACCACGACGTGCTGTACCGCAACCAGCCGGAGGAGACCAACGACGCCTTCGGCGACAAGGCCGTCCTGCTGAACCTGGCGAAGCAGGTCAACGGTCTGGACACGCCCGAGTTCCAGGCCTGCGTCAACGACAACAAGTACGGCGGATGGGTGTCCTCGGTGCAGCAGGACTTCGACAAGTCCAGCTACAAGTCCACCCCGACGGTGCTGCTCAACGGCCAGCCGATCTACCCGAAGAACGGCAGCGAGGAGATCACCCCGGAGAACCTGGCGAAGTGGGTGGACGCCGCGAACCAGGGCAAGCAGCTCGGCACGGCGGGCTCGCACGGGCAGACCCCGGCGCCGACCAGTGCGGCTTCGGAGGCCAACAACCCGTCGCCGAACGCCGGCTGAACCCCCTGCCCGGCCCGCCGCCCCCTCCCCGTCCGGAGGGGGCGGCTTCCCCTGTTGTTCGGCTTCTGTGACCCCGGGGGTGTCCGACCCGGGCCATTGACCCTGTAGCGTCGGAACTGCCATGGATATCGCCTACATTCCCAGCCCGTCGCGGGGCGTCTGGAACCTCGGACCAGTCCCGCTGCGCGCCTACGCCTTCTGCATCATCCTCGGTGTCGTCGTCGCCGTCTGGCTCGGCAGCAAGCGCTGGGTCGCCCGGGGCGGTGCCAAACACACGGTCGGTGACATCGCCGTGTGGGCCGTGCCGTTCGGCCTGGTCGGAGGCCGCCTCTACCACGTGATCACCGATGGTGGCCGGCTGTACTTCGGTGAGGGGAAGAACCCCTGGAACGCCCTCAAGATCTGGGAGGGCGGCCTCGGCATCTGGGGCGCGATCGCGCTGGGCGCGGTCGGCGCCTGGATCGGTTGCCGCCGCCGGGGTGTGCCGCTGCCCGCCTACGCCGACGCCATCGCGCCGGGCATCGCGCTCGCGCAGGCGCTGGGCCGCTGGGGCAACTACTTCAACCAGGAGCTGTACGGCCGCGAGACCACGCTGCCGTGGGGCCTGAAGATCCACAAGGTGCTGCCGGACGGCACCGTCGTGGAGGGCGTCTACCACCCGACCTTCCTGTACGAGTCGCTCTGGTGCGTCGGTGTCGCGCTGCTGGTGATCTGGGCGGACCGCCGGTTCACGCTGGGCCACGGCCGGGCCTTCGCGCTGTACGTCGCCGCGTACACGGTGGGCCGGTTCTGGACCGAGTGGCTGCGGATCGACGAGGCGCACGTCTACTTCGGTCTGCGCCTGAACGACTGGGTGTCGATCGCGGTGTTCCTGTGCGCCGTGGCGTACCTGGTGATCGTCGGCAAGAAGCGGCCCGGCCGGGAGGACCCGGCGACCATCGACCCGGCCGCGCACCTGGAGGCGGAGGGCGCCGAGGGCGTGGCCGCGGACAAGGCGGACGTCAAGGGCGCGGCGAAGGCGGACATCAAGGGCGCGGAGAAGGCCGCGGAGAAGTCGGACGCCGACGGCGGGAAGGGCGGGGACGGGGCGAAGCCGTCCCGTTCCGTGGACGGAAAGCCGGCCGCCGCACCCGCTGCGGTGGCCGCCGACAAGGCCGACGAGGACGCCAAGAACCCGATCTGACCTGGGGCTTCCCCCGACCGGGGCCACCCTTCGCAGCGCATGCGAAGGGTGGCCTCAGTCGTGTTCGGACAGCCTTACTTTGCTGGAAATGCGCAGGTCAGGAGGGCTACGTTCAGGGCGGACCAATGACGACGGAGGGGACAGGGACATGAGTGCGACCACGTTGGAACCCGAGGCCGGGCACCAGCCCCGGATACCCGCGGCCGGTCACCACCGGGACGTCAACGGCGGCTGGCTGCGGCCGGCCGTGTTCGGGGCGGTGGACGGCCTGGTGTCCAACTTCGCGCTGATGACCGGTGTGGTCGGTGGCGCGGTGTCCAACGGCACGGTGATCCTCACGGGCCTGGCGGGCCTGGCGGCCGGCGCCTGCTCGATGGCCGCGGGGGAGTACACCTCGGTGGCCTCGCAGCGGGAGCTGGTGCAGGCCGAGATCGAGGCCGAGCGGCTGGAGCTGAGCCGCAACCCGCACGGCGAGCTGGCCGAGCTGGCCCAGCTGTACGTCTCGCGCGGGGTGGACCCGGAGCTCGCCCACGAGGTGGCCCGGCAGCTGTCGGTCGACCCGGAACTGGCCCTGGAGGTGCACGCCCGCGAGGAGCTGGGCATCGACCCCACCGACCTGCCCTCGCCGCTGGTCGCGGCCGGGTCGTCGTTCCTGTGCTTCGCGCTCGGCGCGCTGCTGCCGCTGCTGCCGTACCTGCTGGGCGCGACCTCGCTGCTGCCCGCGCTGGTGCTGGCGGCGGCCGGGCTGTTCCTGTGCGGCGCGGTGGTGGCCCGGGTGACGGCCCGCAGCTGGTGGTTCAGCGGGCTGCGGCAGCTGGTGCTGGGCGGCGCGGCGGCCGGGGTGACGTACCTGCTCGGCTCGCTGATCGGCGGGCACGTGGGCTGAGGCCTGCCGGGCGGTCGTCGGGACCTGTGGGATGACCCAGAACTCTGCATGATTATGCCGGGCAATGCGTGACGTTTCACACATGGGCGTCGCGTCATGCCTGGCCTAGTCTCACCATCCGGGCCTCGGCGCCGCGGATTCGCATCCGTGGGCCGACTCCCGGAATGGATTCGCAGGCGGCCATGATCGGCCTCTGTGGCGATCCGGTTTCGCCCCTGTTTCAGGCCGGGGACCGTTGGGCACAATCGTCGGGACGTGCACTGTGGCACGTCCTTCTTCCCACACCCCCTGACCTGCGGCTCGTCCCGCCATGTGGACGGGATATTCCGCTTCTCGGGATCCTGGGCATCATGTAACTTGCACGACACCGCACCATCGCATCAGGGCCAACGTCGTCCCTACTTGCACCAACTTGCCGAAAGACGACGACGGGAGAGCCGATGCTGCCTGCATCCATGCACTCCGCCAACGAGCTCCAGGCCGGCGCCGCCCGCCAGCCGTACTCGCTCGTGCCGGATGCGCGACCTGCTGCTCAGGGCCTGTACGACCCGCGAAACGAGCACGACGCCTGTGGCGTCGGTTTCGTCGCCACGCTGACCGGCAGCGCCGACCACACCATCGTCGAGCAGGCGTTGAACGTCCTGCGCAACCTGGAGCACCGCGGCGCCACCGGCGCCGAGCCGGACTCCGGTGACGGTGCGGGAATCCTGACCCAGATCCCCGACGCGTTCCTGCGCGGCCGCGTCGACTTCGAACTCCCGGCCGCCGGCGCCTACGCCGTCGGCATCGCCTTCCTGCCCGACGACGACGACCAGGACGCCGCCGCCGTCGCGCAGATCGAGGCCATCGCCGCCGACGAGGACCTCACCGTCCTCGGCTGGCGCGACGTCCCCGTCACCCCGGACCTGCTCGGCTCCACCGCGCGCAGCGTGATGCCGCGCTTCCGCCAGGTCTTCCTGAGCAAGGACGGCCTCGCCGGCATCGAGCTCGACCGGACCGCCTTCGTCGTCCGCAAGCGGGCCGAGCGCGAGGCCGGGGTCTACTTCCCGTCGCTGTCCGCGCGCACCATCGTCTACAAGGGCATGCTGACCACCGGCCAGCTGGAGCCCTTCTTCCCCGACCTCTCGGACCGCACCTACGCGTCCGCGATCGGCCTGGTGCACTCGCGCTTCTCCACCAACACCTTCCCGAGCTGGCCGCTCGCCCACCCGTACCGCTTCGTCGCGCACAACGGCGAGATCAACACGGTCAAGGGCAACCGCAACTGGATGCGCGCCCGCGAGTCCCAGCTCGTCACCGACCTCATCCCGGCCAACCGGAACGGGCAGGGCCTGGAGCGGATCTTCCCGATCTGCACCCCGGACCACTCGGACTCCGCCTCCTTCGACGAGGTCCTGGAACTGCTCCACCTCGGCGGCCGCTCGCTGCCGCACTCGGTGCTGATGATGATCCCGGAGGCGTGGGAGAACCACGCCACCATGGACCCGGCCCGCCGCGCCTTCTACCAGTACCACTCCAACCTCATGGAGCCCTGGGACGGCCCGGCCTGCGTCACCTTCACCGACGGCACCCAGATCGGCGCCGTGCTCGACCGCAACGGCCTGCGCCCGGCCCGCTACTGGATCACCGAGGACGGCCTGGTCGTCCTCTCCTCCGAGGTCGGCGTGCTCGACATCGACCAGGAGAAGGTCGCCAAGAAGGGCCGCCTGCAGCCCGGCCGGATGTTCCTGATCGACACCGCCGAGGGCCGCATCGTCGAGGACGAGGAGATCAAGTCCGCCCTCGCCGCCGAGCACCCCTACCAGGAATGGGTCGGCGCCGGGCAGATCCAGCTCGCCAAGCTGCCCGAGCGCGAGCACATCGCGCACACCCACGCCTCCGTCACCCGCCGCCAGCAGACCTTCGGCTACACCGAGGAGGAGCTGCGGGTCATCCTCGCGCCGATGGCCAAGACCGGCGCCGAAGCCCTCGGCTCGATGGGCACCGACTCGCCGATCGCCGCGCTCAGCGAGAAGCCGCGCCTGCTGTTCGACTACTTCGTGCAGCTCTTCGCGCAGGTCACCAACCCGCCGCTGGACGCCATCCGCGAGGAGCTCGTCACCTCGCTGCTCTCCAACCTCGGCCCCGAGGGCAACCTGCTGGCCGCCGAGGCCGCCGCCTGCCGCTCGGTCGGCATCACCTTCCCGGTGATCGACAACGACGAGCTGGCCAAGCTCGTCCACATCAACGCCGACGGCGACCAGCCCGGCCTCAAGGCCGTCACGCTCTCCGGCCTCTACAAGGTCTCCGGCGGCGGCGAGGGCCTGGCCTCCCGGCTCGCCGCGATCGCCGCCGAGGCCGACGCCGCGATCGCCGACGGCGCCCGGATCATCGTGCTCTCCGACCGCCACTCGGACGCCGAGCACGCCCCGATCCCCTCCCTGCTGCTCACCTCCGCGATCCACCACCACCTCATCCGCACCAAGCAGCGCACCCAGGTGTCGCTGCTGGTCGAGGCCGGCGACGTCCGCGAGGTGCACCACGTCGCGCTGCTGATCGGCTACGGCGCCGGCGCGGTCAACCCGTACCTGGCCATGGAGTCCGTCGAGGACCTCGTCGCCCAGGGCGTGTTCATCCAGGGCGTCGAGCCCGAGAAGGCCATCAAGAACCTGATCAAGGCGCTCGGCAAGGGCGTGCTCAAGGTCATGTCCAAGATGGGCATCTCCACCGTCGCCTCCTACCGCGGCGCCCAGGTCTTCGAGGCCATCGGCCTCTCCCAGGCCCTGGTCGACGGCTACTTCGCCGGCACCACCACCAAGCTCGGCGGCATCGGCCTGGACGAACTCGCCCGGGAGACCGCCGCCCGCCACGCCAAGGCGTACCCCGCCTCCGGTATCCCCGCCGCGCACCGCGCGCTGGAGATCGGCGGCGAGTACCAGTGGCGCCGCGAGGGCGAGCCGCACCTGTTCGACCCGGACACCGTCTTCCGGCTGCAGCACGCCACCCGCAACCGCCGGTACGACATCTTCAAGCAGTACACGGACCGGGTGAACGAGCAGTCCGCCCGCCTGATGACGCTGCGCGGCCTCTTCCGGCTGGACGGCCTCGACCGCGAGCCGATCCCGGTCGAGGACGTCGAGCCGGTCTCCGAGATCGTCAAGCGCTTCTCCACCGGCGCCATGTCGTACGGCTCGATCTCCCGCGAGGCGCACGAGACCCTCGCCATCGCGATGAACCGCCTCGGCGGCAAGTCCAACACCGGCGAGGGCGGCGAGGACCCGGACCGCCTGTACGACCCGGAGCGCCGCTCCGCGATCAAGCAGGTCGCCTCCGGCCGCTTCGGCGTCACCTCCGAGTACCTCGTCAACGCGGACGACATCCAGATCAAGATGGCCCAGGGCGCCAAGCCCGGCGAGGGCGGCCAGCTGCCCGGCCACAAGGTGTACCCGTGGGTCGCCAAGACCCGGCACTCCACCCCGGGTGTCGGCCTGATCTCCCCGCCGCCGCACCACGACATCTACTCGATCGAGGACCTGGCGCAGCTCATCCACGACCTCAAGAACGCCAACCCGGCGGCCCGCATCCACGTGAAGCTGGTCTCCGAGGTCGGCGTCGGAACGGTCGCGGCGGGCGTCTCCAAGGCCCACGCCGACGTCGTCCTGGTCTCCGGCCACGACGGCGGCACCGGCGCCTCCCCGCTGACCTCGCTCAAGCACGCCGGCGGCCCCTGGGAGCTCGGCCTCGCCGAGACCCAGCAGACCCTGCTGCTCAACGGGCTGCGCGACCGCATCGTCGTCCAGACCGACGGTCAGCTGAAGACCGGCCGCGACGTCGTCATCGCCGCGCTGCTCGGCGCCGAGGAGTTCGGCTTCGCCACCGCCCCGCTGGTCGTCTCCGGCTGCATCATGATGCGCGTCTGCCACCTGGACACCTGCCCGGTCGGCGTCGCCACCCAGAACCCGGTGCTGCGCGACCGGTTCTCCGGCAAGCCCGAGTTCGTCGTCAACTTCTTCGAGTTCATCGCCGAGGAGGTCCGGGAGATCCTGGCCTCCCTGGGCTTCCGCTCGATCGAGGAGGCCGTCGGCCACGCCGAGTACATCAACGCCCAGGCCGCGATCGACCACTGGAAGGCCGCCGGGCTCGACCTGGCCCCGCTCTTCCACGTGCCCGACCTGCCCGACGGCGCCGCCCGGCACTGCACCACCACCCAGGACCACGCGCTCGACAAGGCCCTGGACAACCAGCTCATCACGCTCGCCGAGGACGCCCTGGAGCGCGGCGACGCCGTCCGCATCCAGCTGCCGATCCGCAACGTCAACCGCACCGTCGGCACCATGCTCGGCCACGAGGTGACCAAGCGGTACCGCGGCGAGGGCCTGCCGGAGGGGACCATCGACGTCACCTTCACCGGCTCCGCCGGGCAGTCCTTCGGCGCCTTCGTGCCCCGCGGCGTCACGCTGCGGCTGGAGGGCGACGCCAACGACTACGTCGGCAAGGGCCTCTCCGGCGGCGTGGTCGTCGTCCGCCCGGCCCGCGAGGCCGCGGCCATCGGCAACGACGCCCAGAACCACGTCATCGCCGGCAACACCATCGGCTACGGCGCCACCAGCGGCCGGATCCACCTGCGCGGCAAGGCCGGCGAGCGCTTCGCCGTCCGCAACTCCGGCGCCACCCTGGTCGTCGAGGGCGTCGGCGACCACGGCCTGGAGTACATGACCGGCGGCCGCGTCGTCATCATCGGCGAGACCGGACGCAACCTCGCGGCCGGCATGTCCGGCGGCATCGCGTACGTCCTGGACCTGCGCCCCGCGAACGTCAACGACGGCATGGTGGGCATCGAGGCCCCCACCGCCGACGACCGCGACTGGCTGCGCGAGACCGTGCAGCAGCACTACGAGGAGACCGGCTCCACCGTCGCCGCCGAACTCCTGGCCGACTGGGGCAGCGGCGTCTCCCGCTTCTCCAAGATCATGCCGACCGACTACAAGGCAGTGCTCGCCGCCAAGGACGCCGCTGAGCGCGATGGCCTCTCCGAGGCCGAGACCACTCGCAAGATGATGGAGGCGGCTAATGGCTGACCCCAAGGGCTTCCTGACCACGCCCAAGCAGCTGGCCGAGCGCCGTCCCGTGGACGTCCGTCTGCGGGACTGGAACGAGGTCTACGTCGAGCGCAGCCTCCTGCCGATCATCACCAAGCAGGCCGGCCGCTGCATGGACTGCGGCATCCCGTTCTGCCACAACGGCTGCCCGCTCGGGAACCTCATCCCCGAGTGGAACGACCTCGCCTTCCGGGACGACTGGGCCGGCGCCATCGAGCGCCTCCACGCCACCAACAACTTCCCGGAGTTCACCGGGCGGCTCTGCCCGGCGCCCTGCGAGTCGGCCTGCGTGCTCGGCATCAACCAGGACGCGGTGACCATCAAGAACGTCGAGGTCACCATCATCGACAAGGCCTGGGACCGCGGCGGCGTCACCCCGCAGGTGCCGGAGCGCCTCTCCGGCAAGACCGTCGCCGTCGTCGGCTCCGGCCCGGCCGGCCTCGCCGCCGCCCAGCAGCTCACCCGCGCCGGACACACCGTCGTGGTGTACGAGCGGGCCGACCGCATCGGCGGACTGCTGCGCTACGGCATCCCCGAGTTCAAGATGGAGAAGCGCCACATCAACCGCCGCATCGAGCAGATGCGCGCGGAGGGCACCCGCTTCCGCACCGGCGTGCACGTCGGCGAGGACATCACCGGGCAGCAGCTGCGCGAGCGCTTCGACGCCGTCGTCGTCGCCGCCGGCGCCACCACCGCCCGCGACCTGCCGGTGCCCGGACGCGAGCTCAAGGGCATCCACCAGGCCATGGAGTACCTGCCGCTGGCCAACAAGGTGCAGGAGGGCGACTTCGTCGAGTCCCCGATCAGCGCCAAGGGCAAGCACGTCGTGGTCATCGGCGGCGGCGACACCGGCGCGGACTGCGTCGGCACCGCCCACCGGCAGGGGGCGGCCTCCGTCACCCAGCTGGAGATCATGCCGCGGCCCGGCGAGGAGCGGCCCGGGCACCAGCCGTGGCCGACCATGCCGATGACCTACAAGGTCACCTCCGCCCACGAGGAGGGCGGCGAGCGGATCTACTCCGTCAACACCACCCGCTTCACCGGCGACGAGCACGGCAACGTCCAGGAACTGCACCTCGTCGAGGTGGAGTTCAAGGACGGCCGGTTCGAGCCCGTGCCGGGCACCGAGCGGGCCATCCCGGCGCAGCTGGTCACCCTCGCCATGGGCTTCACCGGCACCGACGTGCGGAACGGCCTGGTCGAGCAGCTGGGAGCCGACCTCGACGCGCGGGGTAACATTGCCCGCGACGGCCGGTTCGCCACCAATGTCGATGGCGTGTACGTCTGCGGAGACGCCGGCCGAGGCCAGTCGCTGATCGTCTGGGCCATCGCGGAAGGCCGTTCGGCCGCCGCCGCGGTGGACGCGTACCTGGGCGGCAAGACCCCGCTTCCCGCCCCGATCCGACCCACGGACCGCCCCCTGGTGGTCTGACGGTCCGACCGGCCCCCGAACCCCCGGCGCCGCATCGCCGGGAGCTCAACCCGCTGCCCCCGCCAGCGTCGCCGGGCCAACGCGGTCTCCTGGCGCCTGCCCTCTTCCCCGACCAGTTGGAGGGCGGGCGCCGTCGCGTTTTCCGGGGCGCTTTCCGGGGCGTTCCCCGGGCTGTTCTCCGGAGTGTTCTCCGGGCTGTTCTCCGGGCGGCGCCGAAAGCCCCGGGAGACACCGGGAGAGGCCGTCGGGCAGCGCACGGGCACCCCCTGCACCTCCGGACAGCGCGAGCCCGGGAACGGGCGCAGACGGGTTCCCACCGGGGCGCACGGGGAAAGAACTCACCCGCGGGGGCGCACCACCGGCCTGACACTCCTCCGTGCACCGAGGGTCGGCTCACAGCGGAACCACAGGCTTCTCACAGCAGGCGGAAAGCCTCCCGGCACGGGCTGTTGTTCGTCGGTGCCAGGTGGCAGACTGCCGCCGACGGCCGGGGGGCTGCGCGAGTGCGGAGGTTGACTTCGATGGGCACGACTCAGGCAGGCGGAGGCGCGACGGTACGGCGCCTGCTGCTCGGCACCCAGCTCCGCAAGCTCCGCGAGGCCAGAGGCGTCAGCCGGGAGGAAGCCGGCTACTCGATCCGCGCCTCGGAGTCCAAGATCAGCCGGATGGAACTCGGCCGCGTCGGCTTCAAGGAACGCGACGTCGCCGACCTGCTGACCCTCTACGGCGTCGAGGCCGAACAGGAACGCGCCACCGTCCTCGGACTCCTCCGCGACGCCAACGCCAACTCCTGGTGGCACGAGTACGGCGACGTCCTGCCCGGCTGGTTCCAGAACTACCTCGGACTGGAGGAGGCCGCCGCCGAGATCCGCAGCTACGAGGTCCAGTTCGTCCACGGCCTGCTGCAGACCGCCGACTACGCCCGGGCCGTCGTCACCGCCGGCTGCCACGACCACGGCGCCGAGGAGATCGAGCGCCGGGTCGACGTCCGGCTCAAGCGCCAGGCACTGCTCACCGACGAACGCGCCCCGCAACTCGTCGCCGTGCTGGACGAGGCGGCGCTGCGCCGCCCCTGGGGCGGGTCCGAGCTGATGCGGAGCCAGCTGGACCGACTGCTGGAGCTCGCCGAACTGCCCAACGTACGGCTGCAGGTGCTGCCGTTCGGCAACGCCGGGCTGTCGGCGGAGAGCGGCGCCTTCACGGTGCTCGGCTTCGCCGAGCCGGAGCTCTCCGACGTCGTCTACCTGGAGCAGTTCACCACCGCGCTCTACCTCGACAAGCCCGCCGAGGTCGCCGAGTACCGCCACGCGATGGACGACCTCGTCGCCGACAGCCTGGACCCGACACGGACCCGCGACCTGCTGCACGCGGTACGCCAGGAGCTTTGACACATCAGTACGATGATGTTCCATCAGGTCGGTGCATGAGAGGGAACAGATGTCGTACTTCTCCGAGTTGGCGCTGCAGTACATCGACGGCGAGTGGTGCACCGGCAACGGCTCCTGGGACATCGTCGACGTCGACCCCTACACCGGGGACAAGCTCGCCACCATCACCGTCGCCACCGTCGCCGAGGTCGACCGGGCCTACCGCGCCGCCGAGCGCGCCCAGAAGGGGTGGGCCGCCACCAACCCCTACCGGCGCCGCCTCGTCTTCGAACGCGCGCTGCACCTGCTGGAGGAGCGCGAGCCCGAGATCGTCGCGGCGATCACGGCCGAACTCGGCGGCACCGCGCTCAAGGCGGGCTTCGAACTCTCCCTGGTCAAGGACGTGCTGCGGGAGTGCCTGCACCTGTCCGTGGCCGCCGAGGGCCGGCTGCTGCCCTCGCCCGCCCCGGGCAAGGAGAACCGGCTCTACCGGCTGCCGGTCGGCGTCGTCGGCGTGATCAGCCCGTTCAACTTCCCGCTGTTCCTGGCGCTCAAGGCGCTCGCCCCGGCGCTCGCCCTCGGCAACGGCGTGGTGCTCAAGCCCCACCAGGAGACCCCGGTGGTCGGCGGCGGCCTGATCGCCAAGCTCTTCGAGGACGCCGGCCTGCCGCCCGGCCTGCTGAACGTCGTGATCACCGACATCGCCGAGATCGGCGACAACTTCATCGAGCACCCGGTGCCCAAGGTGATCTCCTTCACCGGCTCCGACAAGGTCGGCCGGCACGTCGGGACCGTCGCCGCCGCGAACTTCAAGCGCTCCGTCCTGGAACTCGGCGGCAACAGCGCGCTGATCGTGCTGGACGACGCCGACGTCGACTACGCCGTGGACGCGGCCGTGTTCAGCCGCTTCGTCCACCAGGGCCAGGTCTGCATGTCCGCCAACCGCGTGCTGGTGGACCGCGCCGTCGAGGCCGAGTTCACCGAGAAGTTCGTCGCCAAGGTCGCCTCGCTCACCGTCGGCGACCCCAAGGACCCGGCCACCCACATCGGCCCGCTGATCAACCCCGTCCAGGCCGACGCCCTCTCCGCCCAGATCGACCAGGCGCTCGCCGCCGGCGCCACCGCACTGCTGCGCGGCGCCACCACCGGCAGCCTGATGGCGCCGACCGTGCTCACCGGCCTCGCCGAGGACGCGCCGATCCTGCAGCGCGAACTGTTCGGCCCGGTCGTGCTGCTGGTGCCCTTCGACGGCGAGGACGAGGCCGTGCGGATCGCCAACGACACGCCGTTCGGGCTCAGCGGCGCCGTGCACACCGCCGACGTCGAGCGCGGGGTGCGGCTCGCCCAGCGGATCGAGACCGGCATGGTCCACGTCAACGGCGGGACCATCGCGGACGAGCCGGGCGTGCCGTTCGGCGGGGAGAAGAACTCCGGCGTCGGGCGGCTCAACGGGGAGGCGACGGTGGACGCCTTCACCACGGTGAAGTGGATCTCGGTGCAGCACGGGCGGGCGGTGTTCCCGTTCTGAGCGGGGGTCGGGGCCGGTCGGCGTTCGGGGGCGGTCGGCGTTCGGGGCCGGCCGGCGTGTGGCGCTGACTGGCGCGGGGTCGGCCGGCCTTCGGCACTGCGTAGGCGCCCGGCTCCGGCCGCGGGCGCCTACGCGGCGCGGGCCTCCCGGCGGTAACCGCCGGGGGCCAGGCCGAACTCCCGCTTGAACGCCTTCGCGAAGGCGTACTCCGAGCCGTAGCCGGTCTGCGCCGCGACCGAGGTCAGCGGCGCCTCCGACTCGCGCAGCAGCCGGGCCGCGGTGGTCATCCGCCAGCGGGTCAGGTACGCCATCGGCGGCTCGCCCACCATCGTGGTGAAGCGGCGGGCGAAGGCGGCCCGGGACAGGCCCGCGCGGTCCGCCAGCGACTCCACCGTCCACGGGGTGGCCGGCGCCTCGTGGATCGCGGTCAGGGCCGGCGCGACGGCGGCGTCCCGCAGCGCCGCCGCCCAGCCGGCGGCCGTCGCGGCGGGCTGGTCCTCGAACCAGGCCCGCAGGATGTACAGCAGCAGCGAGTCGATCAGCGCCGGGACGATGCCGGTCGAGCCGATCCGAGGGTTCTCCAGCTCGATGCCCAACAGCTGCACCGCGGCGGCCAGTTCGGGGTGGCGGCCGTGCCGGGTCGGCAGGTGGATCAGGGCCGGCAGCTGGCGGACCATCGGGTGCGGGCGGCCCTGGTCCAGGTGGTAGTTGCCGCACAGCAGGCTGGTGCGGGCGCCCCCGCCGCCCAGGGTGAGGGTGCCGATCGGCGGGGCGGAGTCCTTCACGCAGTCTTGGGCGTCCACCGCCGGGGTGTCCGGGTGGTCGGCCAGGACGTGGCCGCCGCCGTCCCGCAGGAAGACGACGTCGCCCGGGCTGAGTGCGATCGGCTCCTGCGGCCCGGAGCCGTCCCCGGTGCCCAGCGGGATCAGCCAGCAGGTGCCGTACAGCACCACGTGGAAGCCGGCGCCGAGCACCGGGGGCAGGCGCAGGGCCCACGGTGCGCGGCCCTCGGTGCGGGCGGAGGACGGGTAGGCCGTCCTCATCGAGCCCAGTGCCTCGGTCAGGATGTCCAACGCCCGTCCCCCTTGGGTGCTTTCACCGGCGGTCCTCAGTCGACCGTCAGGACGACCTTGCCCTGGACGCTACCGGAGCCCACCAACTCGTGCGCCCGGCCGGCCTCGGCCAGCGGGAAGGCCTGCGCGACGTGCGGACGGATCCGGCCCTCGTCCACCAGGGCGGCGATCGCCTCCAGCGCGGCGTGGTCGGGCTCGACGAAGACGCCCGCGAAGCGGCGCCCGGCGGCCTCGACCGCGGCGGCCAGCTCCCGGTCGCGGTGCTCCATGATGCTCACCAGGTGGCCGCCGGGCTTCAGCACCTCCAGCGCGCGGGTGTTCTCGGAGGAGGAGTCGAAGACGACGTCGACGTCCTTCACCGCGCGGGTGTAGTCGGTGGTGCGGTAGTCGATGACCTCGTCGGCGCCGATCTCCTTCAGGAAGGCGTGCTTGGGCTCGCTCGCCAGCGCGATCACGTACGCGCCACGGGCCTTGGCGATCTGCACGGCGAAGTGGCCGACGCCGCCCGCCGCCCGGTGGATCAGCACCCGCTGCCCCTCACCGACGCCCGCCGCGTCCACCAGACCCTGCCAGGCGGTCAGCGCGGCCAGCGGAAGCGCGGCGGCCTGCACGTGGTCGATCGAGGCGGGCTTGCGGGCCAGCTGGCGGGACGGCGCGGCCACGTACTCGGCGTAGGCGTTCGCGGCGCGGGGGAAGAGCGGCATCCCGTACACCTCCTCGCCCACCCGGTACCGGGCGCCGGGCGCGGCCTCCTCGACCACCCCGGAGACGTCCCAGCCCACCGTGAACGGCGGCGCGCCCAGCAGCGGGAACATGCCCGCCCGCACGCCCACGTCCACCGGGTTCACCCCGGCCGCCTTCACCCGCACCAGCACCTCGCCGCTCAGCAGGTGCGGACGCTCCACCTCGGCGACCTCCAGGACCTCCGGCCCGCCGACCTCCCGCTGCACCACCGCACGCATCGCACTCACTCCCTGCCCGGTCAACACCGGCCCCCCCGTGGGGCCGTTCTCGATGTGCTCAACGATAGGAAGGGCAGGCGAGCGGATGAATATCCTCCAGTCTTCACTGGATGTCCGATCGTCTCGCGGGACGAGCGTGTCAGTCGGGATAGCGGAGCAGGGTGTCGGTGGCCAGCTCGAAGTCGAAGGGGGCGGGAATCGGTACGAGGTCGCCGAACTTGCCGGTCCACTGTCGGTGGTAGCCGGTGGGGGAAGGCTCGGAGTAGAGCGTGATGTCGCCGTTGCGCGGGTCGATCACGAGGTACAGCGGGATGTCCATCAGCGGGTAGTCGCGGACCTTGCCGACCAGGTCGTTCTCGGGGTTCGACGGGGAGACGATCTCCACGGCGATGGCGGCCTGTTCGGCGGGCGCCTCGTTGCCGCCGGATTCGAGGAGGGAGAGCGGGACGTACGTGAGGTCGGGATTGCGCAGCTTGCCCACGTTGGGTGAGGCGAGATCGGTGTTCTCGCTTGCCATCATGTCGGCGGGCTCGTGTGCTTCGAACTGCCTGCGGACGAGCAGGAGATTGCGCTGATGGATGACGGACGGCCCGGCCATCATGATGATCTCGTCGCCGGAGATCTCGATCTTCCATCCGGCCGGAGGCGTCAGGCTCTGCGCATACGCGAGCAGCCGGGCGTGGCGCTCGGGGATCTGGAACTCGCTCATGGCGCCATTGTCCACCGCTCCGGATGCGGCGAGGCGCCGCCGGGCGGACGGGCCCGGCGGCGCCTCGGAGCGGCGGTGGTGCCGGTCAGAAGACCGGCTGGCCGGCGCGGACCAGGCGCCAGGAGTCGGTGAAGAAGTCGGCGGGGTCGATGACGCCCTTGGCCTTCACCCAGGCGATCATGGTGTTGCGGATCTCGTCGGAGTTCGACCAGACCAGCTTGGCGCCGGCCACGTGCGGGAAGTTGCCGCCGCCGTTGGCGCGGTAGTTGTTGACGGCCAGGACGAACTGGGCGGCGGGGTCAATCGGCTTACCCTGGAACGACAGGTTGACGATCCGCGAGCCCTTCGGCTGGGCGACGTCGATGTCGTAGGTCAGGCCGTAGACCGAGTCGTAGTTGTAGTCCGGGGTGGCCTCGGCGCCGGTCAGGGCGTCCTTGTCGACCGGCGCGCCCGGGGCGAGCTGGTTGTAGTACTTCGCCGAGAACTCCAGGTAGTCCTTGAGCTGGGCGCCCGTCAGGATGCGGGCCTCCATGGTGTTCTCGTAGATGTAGAGGCCGGCGGCGTCGCGCAGCTTGACCTGGCCCGAGGGGATCAGGGCGGTGCGGTTGAACGGGGCGGCCTGGGCCAGCACCGGGAGGTTGGCGTACTGCCCGCCGGCCAGCGCGGCCTTGACGGCGTCCGCCTGGACCTTGCCGATCAGGTCGATGATCGGGGTGGCCTTGAAGCGGGACTCGGCGATCGACAGCTCGATCTTGCTGGTGCCGATGTTCTGGTTGACGTACGCGACGACCTTCTTGTGCTGGTCGGTGATCGCGTTGGTGATCTCCGGGTTCTCCGGCACGGTGTTGGAGTTCAGCACCCGCGAGGAGACCGAGGTGACCTTCCAGGCGCCGTCGGCGAACTCGACCTCGAAGTCGAAGCAGCTCAGGCGCTGGCCCCAGCACAGCGGCTCGGACAGCACGACCGTCTTGCCGGTCTTCTTGTTGACGATCAGGCGCTGCGCGACCTCCTTGTGGGTGTGCCCCACCAGGACCGCGTCGATGTCCGGGACGGTCTCCGCCATCTCGCCGGAGGCGTCCTCGGGCCAGGGCAGCTGGTCGCCGTAGGTGGTCGCCTCGTCGATGCCGGAGTGGGCCGAGACGACGATGACGTCCGCGCCCGCCGCCTTCATCCGCGGCACGTACTTGGCGGCGGTCTCCACGATGCCCGGGAAGACCATCTTGCCGCTGACGTTGGCCTTGTCCCAGATCGCGATGCCCGGGTTGGTGAGGCCGAGGATGCCGACCTTCAGCGGCTTGCCCTCGCCGAGGTGCATCTCCTTGATCACGTACGGCGGGAAGGCCGGCTTCTCGTTCTTCGCGTGCAGCGCGTTGGCGCCCAGCAGCGGGAACTCCAGCTGGTCCTCGAAGGCCTTCACGGTCGGGATGCCGTAGTTGAACTCGTGGTTGCCGAGCGCGGCGGCGTCGTACTCCATGAGGTTCATGGCGACGGCCATCGGGTGGTCCGGGACGGTGTCGCCGTCGGTGGCGATCGGCTCGATCCGGGCGTAGAAGTAGGTCAGCTGGGTGCCCTGGATGATGTCACCGGAGTCGATCAGCAGGCAGCGGTTCCAGCCCTTCTCCTCGCGCACCTGGTTGGCCAGGGTGGAGATCTTGGCGAGGCCGACCGCGTTGTGCGCCTTGTCGACGTACTCGGCGTCGGTGAAGTAGTCCCAGTTCAGCACCCGGCCGTGCAGGTCGGTGGTGCCCATGACGGTGAAGGCCTGCTTGCGCGGCTTGCGCTGGCCCTTGGCGGCCGCCGTGTCCGGCTCGGCGGCCGCGGCGGAGGGGGCGGCGGCCACGGCGGCACCGCCGACGAGGGCGGCGCCGGCGGCGGTGGCGGCGGACCGGGTGACGAAGTCACGGCGGTTCAGGGGCATGGACGACTCTCCCGAGTGGGGCGACGGCAGATGGACCGTCAACTTGGCTGCGTGAGTGGGTGCGCGTCCACGTGTCGGCGCGTCAATGCGTCGACGCGCGTAGAGGGACGCGCGTAGAAGTGTGCCGTGCGGGCCGGGTCACTGGATAGCCCCCGGACCTGTCCAAGAGGTGAGATCTTGGCGACTCGTTCGTGACGCGGACGGGTGGGGGTGAGGGTGGTAAAGGGGAGGTTTCGGGCCTGACCGGGCATCCGGCCGGGGGCCTGAGCCGGGCCATCGCCGTGACCTGAGCCCGGCCTTCGCCAGGGCCTGAGCTGCGCCTTCGCCGGGGCCTGAGCCGGGCGGATCGGGGGCCGGTGCCCGGCCGGGCACCGGCCCCCGATCAGGCCAGTTCGGTGGTCAGCAGAACCACCTCGCGGCCGAGCTCGGCCGCCGGGTCCGGGGCGTCCGGGCCCACCCACGGCTGCCAGGTCCGCGCCCGCAGGTAGCCGGCCACCGCGAGCGGCAGCCGGTGCCGGACGATCCGTTCCGCCACCGGGCCCGGGCCGGCCACGCGCAGCGCCGCCACCAGGTCGTCCACCCCGGCGGAGGGCGGCAGCGGCACGGTGTCCAGGTAGGCGGCCAGCGCCTCCAACTCGGGGTTGGGCAGGGGCGGTGGCGGCCCCTCCGGCACCACCGCCGCCGACGGCCCCGACACCGACACCGAGTGGGCCCCGGTCCCCGAACCGGACCCGGACCCGGCCCCCGAACCGGACCCGGCCCCCGACTCCCGGCCCGGGTCCGAGCCGCCACCACCGGCGTGCGGCGGCTCCTCCGGCGGCTCGTCCGGCGGGCCGGCCTTGGGCCCGGGGGCCACCAGGGCGCCGACCCCGTACAGGGCGGCCGCCACCCCCGGCCACAGGCCCCCGCCGAGCCCGAACTCGTGCAGCCCCACCCCGACCGCGGCGCCCCCGAGGCCGGCCCAGTTCCTGGCCGAGTTCAGGTAGCGCCCCAGCCGCCCGGCCGGACCGTCACTGGTACCCACGGATCTCCTCGAACGCCCCGTCCAGCGAGCCCGAGCCGTCGAACAGCTTCCCGCCGCTGATGTCCGCGATCCCCTGCAGCTGGGCCACCGCCGCCTCCCCGAACTTGATCGGGAACACCGGGATCGACTTCTCCCAGGCCGGCAGCGCGTCGTGGAAGCGCTTGAAGTCGGCGTCCGACGCACCGACGTTGCTCTCCCCGTCCGTCATCAGCACGATCGAGGTGAACCGGTCGTCGTTCGCCGCCGCCTGCTGGCGCTCGATCACCCGGTACGCCTCCTCCAGCGAGCCGTACACCGCCGTCCCGCCCGAGGCCGCCAGCGACTGCACGTCCGCGTTGATCGACGCCAGCTCCGCCTGCGGACCGGGCTGGCTGCCCGTGGGCGGCACCACGTGCGTCTTGGACCACTTCACCGAGGACGCGAAGGACACCAGGGTGACCTCCTCGCGGTTGCGGAAGCGGCGCACCCCGCGGGTGTCGTCCGCCCCGGTCAGCCGGCCCATCGCGGTCTTCAGCGAGGCGATCCTCGAACCCTCCATCGAGCCCGAGGTGTCCAGCACGTACACCGTCCGGGACGGGCGGCGCAGGTCGTTCTGGTACGAGGCCAGCAGGCCGTCCGCCACCGCCCGGGTGCCCGGGAACGGCAGCTCCCGGCGGCGGTCCGTCGGCAGCCCCGCGGCCGGGGCCACACCCGCCGTCGCGGGCCGGCGCAGCGTCGTCTCGGAGATGCGCTTCTGCACGTCGTCCTTGAGCAGGTACGAGGTCAGCCGCTGGAAGGCGTCGCGCTGGTCCGGCGCGGCCGAGGACAGCAGCGACAGCGGGTAGTCCGCCGACACCACGCCGTCCACCGGGCGCACCACCGTCAGCTGTTGCTGCGGCGGCAGCGTCCTGTTCAGCGACAGCAGCACCGACTCGTAGTTCACCAGCGCGCCCACCACGCCCGACTCGGCCCGGGTGTACGCCTGGGCCAGCCAGCCCGAGGAGCCGGAGGTCAGCTTCTGGCCGGTGAAGAACTGCTTCAGCTGCGGCGTCGCCTTCTGCACGTCCGCCTCGGCCAGCGCGCCGTCCGCCCCGGAGAACGCCGAGGCGACCGCCACCAGGGTGGAGAAACCGGAGTTGGAACGCGACGGGTCCGCCATGCCGTACGTCAGCTTGCCGGCCGCCGCCGCATCGCCGACCTGCGCCCAGGTGACCTTCGAGCCGTCGCCCCAGCCCAGGTCGCCGAGCACCGAGGAACGCACCCCGATCGCCACCGGCGAGACCATCACCGGTGTCTCCGACAGCACCTTGGACTTCCCGACCGGATCCAGCCGCAGGTACTGGTCGGACGGGAACCACACCGCGTCGTACTTGCCGTCCGCGCGGCCCGAGGACACCGCGTCGGCGCCGTCCAGGGTGCCCGTCCAGGAGAACTGCACCGTCACCCCGGTGGCCTTCCGGGCCTCCTCCAGGACCGGCGCCAGGTCCTGCAGCTCGCTGCCCGCCAGGACGCGCAGCACCCCCGGCCGGGCGGTCTCGGCGGGCGGATCGGAGGGCTGCGGACCGGCCTTGTCGCCGCCGGAGGAGGTGCAGGCCGTCACCACGGCCAGCACGGCCGCCAGGGCCACGGCGAGTCCGCCGCGGTGCTTCGTACGGAGGTTCACTTCGGGCTCCCACCCTTCGCCGCGGCGGTCAGCTTGAGGAGGTTGTCCAGCGAGGGCAGGGTGGCCTGCTTGAACCCGGAGTTCCTCAGGTCGTGCGCGAAGTGCGGCGTCTTGTCCTTCATCAGGTTCCAGAAGGCTTCCTGGTCGGCCTGGGGCCGGAGACCGTACCGGGCCTCCAGCCCGCGCAGCACCGCGTCGTTCTCCAACACGTCGGCCAGCTTGCGGCCGTTGTCCGTCCGGGCCACCAGGGTGTGGTCCGACTGGATCGTGGTGTCCGGGTACATCACCACCATGTCCCCGGTGTCCTTGCCCTGCAGCGGCAGCGCGGCGGCCTGCGACTCGTACGCGAAGACCAGCGTGCCCACCCCCGCGAAGAAGTCGCGGAACGGCTCGTCACTGCTGATCTTCTGCATGCCCTGGAGGCCGTTCGCGGTGGCCAGGACGTCCCGGACGGCGCTCACACCGGCGTCGTCCTGCACCACCTGGTTGCCGTTCGCGACGTACGACAGCAGCGCCAGGTACAGCGCGCCCGAGGACGAGGTCTCCGGGTCCGTCGTCGAAACGAACAGCGGACCGGCCAGCTCCGGGTGCTGCTCGGCGCCCGGGAGCTCCTTCCACTTCCTGCCGGCCTTCAGCGCCTCCACGTACTTGTCCATCCGGAACGTCCAGACGCCCTTGGCGTCCACGTCCGCCAGCTGGTTCTGCTTCAGGACCTGCGCCGCCGACTCGTGCGTCACGATCACCAGCGGGGAGTAGAAGGGCACCAGCGGCGAGTCCGTCAGCTGCCAGTTGCGCTGGATCTCCCGGGCGGGGGCGGCACTGGCGGGGAAGGCGAAGTCCAGCCCCTTGGTGCTCTTCGCCTGCTCGCTCATCGTCCACGAGCCGGTCGAATCGGCCCGGACCTCCAGGCCCCGCTTCTTCAGCTCGTCCTTGACGTCCTTGTCCTCGAAGAAGCCGCGCTTCTCCGAGCCGATCAGGCCGGTGACCGTGACCACCTGGGTCCCCCCCTTGTGGTCGTCGGGGATCAGCGCATAGGCGACCCAGCCCAGCAGGGCCAGGGTCGCCACCACCCCCAGAGCGCCGCGTTTCATGCCGAACGCCTCCCCCTCGTACGCGACTTCGGTCGCGTCGTCTACGTCGTCCGGGTGGTTACCCGGAATCCCCGGGCCGTCACCCGGAACCCCCCGGCCGTCACCCGTGGGTGACGAGCGTCCCGCCGGGCAGGGAGCTGCAACGGAAGTGACGGTGAACCAGAGGTGAACACCCCTTCACGGAATCGCATCGACCGGGCCGCCACCGGGTGACCGGAGGTGGCACGGGACAAGGCGCTCGCACACCGGTCCGAGGGTGTGTCAGATTGTTCAACTCGCCTTACCGCAACGGTCATCCCGCAGTCCGGACCCGCCTCGTGGTTACGCGCCGGTAATGCCTAGTCTCAGCACTATGCGCCGAGCAAAAATCGTCTGCACCCTCGGGCCCGCCACCGACTCGTACGACCAGATCAAGACCCTGGTCGACGCCGGGATGGACATCGCCCGATTCAACCTCAGCCACGGCACCCACGCCGAGCACGAGGAACGCTACCGACGCGTCCGCAAGGCCGCCGACGAGACCGGCCGGAGCGTCGGCGTCCTCGCCGACCTTCAAGGCCCGAAGATCCGCCTCGACACGTTCGCCCACGGGCCCGTACTCCTTGAACGCGGCGACGAGTTCACCATCTCCACCGACAAGGGCGTCGTGGGGGACAAGGACATCTGCGGAACCACCTACACCGGGCTCGCCGCCGACGTCAGCCGCGGCGAACGCATCCTCGTCGACGACGGCCGCGTCACCCTGGAGGTCGTCGCCGTCGACGGACCCCGCGTGCGCTGCCTCGTCATCGAAGGCGGCCTGGTCTCCGACCACAAGGGCCTCAACCTCCCCGGCGTCGCCGTCTCCGTCCCCGCACTCAGCGACAAGGACGTCGCCGACCTGCGATGGGCGCTGCGCACCGGGGCCGACCTGATCGCGCTCTCCTTCGTGCGGAGCGGCCGCGACATCGAGGACGTCCACCGGATCATGGCGGAGGAGGGCCGGTTCGTCCCGGTCATCGCCAAGATCGAGAAGCCGCAGGCGGTGGAGAACCTCGAATCCGTCGTCGACGCCTTCGACGGCATCATGGTGGCCCGCGGCGACCTGGGCGTGGAGATGCCCCTCGAACAGGTCCCGCTGGTCCAGAAGCGCGCCATCAAGCTCGCCCGGCGCAACGCCAAGCCGGTCATCGTCGCCACCCAGATGCTCGACTCGATGATCAACGCCTCCCGGCCCACCCGCGCGGAGGCCTCCGACGTCGCCAACGCCGTCCTGGACGGCACCGACGCCGTGATGCTCTCCGGCGAGACCTCCGTCGGCAAGTACCCCGTCGAGACGGTCAAGACCATGGGCCGGATCATCGAAGCCGCCGAGAACGACATCCTCGCCGCAGGCCTGCCCCCGCTCACCGCCGGCAGCAAGCCGCGCACCCAGGGCGGCGCCGTCGCCCGCGCGGCCGCCGAGATCGGCGACTTCCTGCACGCCAAGTACCTGATCGCCTTCACCCAGTCCGGCGACACCGCGCGCCGGCTGACCCGCTACCGCTCGCCCATCCCGGTCCTCGCCTTCACCTACGAACCGGCCGTACGCAGCCAACTCGCCCTCACCTGGGGCGTGGAGACCTTCCTCGGCCCCTTCGCCCCGACGACCGACCAGATGGTCGAACAGGTCGACGCGGCGCTGCTGTCGCTGGGCCGCTGCCAGAAGGGCGACATCGTCGTCATCACCGCCGGCTCCCCGCCCGGCCTCGCCGGCTCCACCAACCTCGTCCGCGTCCACCACGTGGGCACGTTGGACGTCTGAGAAAGTGTTGGGTAATTGATCAACTTCATGGCGTGATCCACTGGTGGTGATCTTTGCGTTGCCCTGTCCGCGAAGATCACCGCCATGTGTG
>NZ_JBIWNL010000065.1:16037-24559 GCF_044767225.1 Kitasatospora sp. NPDC101447 | reverse complement strand
AGTGGAAACGATCGGAAGAAAAAGAATTCTTCGAAAAAGGAGCGATCGCATGAGCAGCAACCCCTTCGAGGACCCCGAGGGCACCTACCTCGTCCTTGTCAACGACGAGGGGCAGCACTCCCTGTGGCCGGCGTTCATCGAGGTGCCCGAGGGGTGGAGCACCGCCCTTGAGGCGACCGCACGCGACGCGGCCCTCGACTACATCAACACCCACTGGACCGACATGCGCCCCGCCAGCCTGGTGCGGGCGATGGAAGGCGCCGACGCCTCCTGATCCTCCCGTGTGGCCCGCCCGCGAGCGCTCCTCGGCGCCCGGGGGCGGGCCACACGGCTGTCCGCGGCCGGACGCCGCCGGCGGACCCACGGCCGCGGACGGCGCACGGGCCCGGGCGCACATCCCGGACGACGCACGACCCAGACGACGCACGCTGCAGACGACACCAAGGGGGAATCCCAGATGCCGGTCGTTCCGGTCAACGGCATACGCCTTCACTACGAGGACACCGGCGCGGGCGAGCCGGTCGTGCTCATCCAGGGGACGGGCGGCGGCGCCACCGTGTGGCAGCTGCACCAGGTGCCCGCGCTCACCGCCGCCGGGTTCCGCGCGATCACCTTCGACAACCGGGGCATCCCGCCGACCTCGGAGTGCCCCGAGGGCTTCACCCTCCGGGACCTGGTGGGCGATGTCGCCGGCCTCGTGGAGCGGCTCGGGCTGGGCCCGGTCCGGGTCGTCGGCACCTCGATGGGCGCCTTCGTCGCCCAGGAGCTCGCCCTCGCCCGGCCCGACCTGGTGAGCCGGGTCGTGCTGATGGCCACCCGCGGCCGCACCGACACCCTGCGGGCGGCCCTCACCCGGGCCGAGATCGAGCTGCACGACTCCGGGGTTTCGCTGCCGCCCCGCTACGCCGCCGTGCTGCGCGCCCTGAAGTCGCTGTCGCCGCGCACCCTCGACGACGACGCCGCGCTGGCCGACTGGCTGGACCTGTTCGAGCTGGCGCCGCCGGCCGGCCCCGGCCTGCGGGCCCAGATGGAGGTGAGCCGGCTGGACGACCGGCTCGACGCCTACCGCGGCATCGGCGTGCCCTGCCAGGTGATCGCCTTCGCGGACGACGTGGTCACCCCGCCGCACCTGGGCCGGGAGGTCGCGAACGCGATCCCGGGCGCGGTGTTCGAGCTCGTCGAGGGCTGCGGCCACTACGGCTACCTGGAGGACCCGGACACCGTGAACAAGCTCATGGTGGAGTTCCTGCACGGCGGGAGCGACTGACCCGGCGATCCGCCGAACGCACACGAGCGTCCGGCCGGCCCGGGGAGAACCGGGGCCGGCCGGACGCTCGTGCGTTGCGGCGCGGTGCGCGGCGCACGGAGAGGGGGGAGAGGTGCCCGACGGGGGCCCGGGCGCCTCTCCCCCCTCGTTCGGGGGACCTGCCTACTGCTGGTAGGTGTCAGGTCGGTCGTGGCCCTGGGGCCGCGGCGGGGGCCACGCCTGCGTCAGGTGGGGCTGGCGGCCGTAGCCGTCGCCGCCCGACCCGTACGACTGCTCGGCCGGCTGGTAGGCCGGCGCCGGGGCGCCGTAGCCGTTCGAGGCGCCGTCGCCGCGGTCCGGCACCGCGTAGGGGACGTACGGCTCCGCGAAGGGCGGCTCGTCCACCAGCTCCGGCTCCCGGTGGCCCCGGCCGGCGAGCGCCGCGCGCTGTCCGCGACGGCCGCCGGGCAGGCCGCCCGGCCACCAGTTCCACGAGCCCAGCGCCGCCATCAGGGCCGGCAGGACGAAGATGCGGATGACCACGGCGTCCAGCAGGATCGCCGCCGCCAGGCCGACGCCCAGCTGCTTGAACTCGACCATGCTCAGGGTTCCGAAGATCGCGAACACCCCGACCATGACGACCGCCGCGCTGGTGACGACCCCGGCGGAGCGGGTGATGCCGTCGCGGACGGCCTCCTTGACGTTCACCCCACCGAGGGCGGCCTCACGGATCCGGCTCACCACGAACACGTGGTAGTCCATCGAGAGGCCGAACAGCACCACGAAGAGGAACAGCGGCAGCCAGGAGACCACCGCGCCGGTGCTGTGGAAGTCCAGCAGCTTCTCGGCCCAGGTGTGCTGGAAGACCGCGACGAGCACGCCGAACGCGGCGGCGGCCGACAGCAGGTTCAGCAGGATCGCGGAGAGCGCCACGGCGAGCGAGCGGAAGATGTAGGCCATGGTGACGAAGGTCAGCAGCAGGATGAAGCCCACCACCCACGGCATCCGGTCCTTCAGGTGGCCGGTGAAGTCGATGCCCTGCGCCACCTTGCCGCCCACGCCGGTCTCGACGCCGGGCACGCCCTGGACGGCCTCGGGCACCCAGGTGCGCAGCAGGTCGAGGGACTGCCGGGCGCCGTCGCTCTTCGGCGAGTGCGGGGTGCCGACCTGCACCACGTGCACGGTCCGGTCCTGCGACTCGCGGACCTCGGGCGTCTGGTCGTGGGCGAAGAGCGGGTCGGCGGCGGTGCGGGCGAGCAGGCCGCCGAGGGCGGCCTTGACCTTGTCGGCCTGGTCACCGGGGGCGCGGACGGCCACCTGGTGCGTGGTGCCCTTGCTGGGGAACGCCGCGGTGAGGCGGTCCATCGCCTGGACGACCGGGATGTCGCGGGACAGGTCGTCGGACCCGGGCTGCTTCAGGCTCATGTCGAGGGCGGGCAGGGCCAGGGCCAGCAGCGCGCCGACGGACACCACGAGCGTGAGCACGGGCCGGACCAGGGCCGGCTTCAGCAGCGCGCGCCACAGCTTGGACTCGCCGGAGCGCATCGTCAGCCGCCACAGGAAGGGGACCCTGGGCCGGTCGACCCAGCGGCCGAGCTTGGCGAGCAGCGCGGGGAGCACGGTCAGCGAGGCCAGGACGGCGACGGCCACGACGATGATGGACCCGGTGGCCAGCGAGGCGAAGGTGGCCTCCTGGGCCAGGTAGAGCCCGGCCATCGACACGATCACGGTGGCGCCGGACACCAGGACGGTGTGGCCCGAGGTCTCGGCGGCGATCTCGATGGCGTCGATCCGGGACGCGCCCTTCTGGCGCTCCTCGCGTTCCCGCTTGAGGTAGAAGAGCGAGTAGTCCACGCCGACGGCCATGCCCATGAGCAGGATGACGTTGCTCACCGCGCTGGTCTCGGGCAGCACGTGCGAGGCCAGCGCCGACAGGCCGGTCGCGGCGCCGACGCAGGAGATCGCGAGGATCACGGGCACGCCGGCGGCGATGATCGCGCCGAAGACGACCAGCAGGATCAGCATGGTCAGCGGCAGGCTGATGAACTCGGCCTTCTGGAAGTCCTTGCCCAGGGTCTCGGTGAGCCCCTTCGCCGTCGAGCCGGTGCCGACCTGGTCGACCCGCAGGCCCGGGTGGGCGTTCTGGACCGCCGCGCTGGCGTCGAGCAGCGGCTGGATGCGCCGGTCGGCGTTCTCGGTGTCCCCCTTCATGGTCACCGGGAGCAGCAGGGCCTTGCCGTCCGGGGAGGGGACCGGCTTCCCGACGCTCTCGACCTCCGGCAGGGCCTTCATACGGTCGGCGAGCTCCTGGGCCGCCTGCTGGGCGGCCTTGGTGTCCAGCGCCCCGCCGGCGCCGGCCGTGATCAGGACATTCTCCTCGGGCTTCTCGGTGAAGTGGCCGGAGGCGACGATCCTGCCCGAGCGGCCGGACTCGCCGACCCCGGACTCCTGGTCGCTGATCTTGTTGCTCCCGGCGGCCCCGCCCAGGAAGAGGCAGGCCGCGACGAAGACCACCCAGAGCCCGATGGCGGACCACGGATGTGTGGCACTCCACCGCGCGACCCGTACCGTTGCCGGCTTCTTTCGCACGTTCTGCTTCCTTCCATTGCTGCGGAAACCGCTCGGGCGGCTGCCGTCGTGGCGATGGGGAAAACGCTAGTTCCGGGCGCCGGTCCGGGACACGAGGTAAACCGCCGGGGTGTCCCCAGTTTTCCGCAGTCCGTGGCCTGCGGGTTCCCGTAACGCGGGCGGTGCGGTTTCCCGTAATGCGCCCGGCGGAAATCTTGACCGGACTGAATCCGGCGGCTAGCTTCAGTTTCCGGTTCGCCCTTTCGGATCGCACGGCTCGGTAAATCCGTCGACAGGAAGATGCCACTCCGTGGCATTAGGCAAGGGGAAAAAATGGAAACTGTGGTCCTCACCCGGCAGCATATTGCCAAGATCGTCAAGGAAAAGGGCTTCGATCATTTCATGGACCGGATGATCTCCCGTCTGGGCGAGGCGTTCCGGGCCGGCGGGCACGGCGGCGTGACCCCGGCCCGGGAGGGATTCCTGCGCGGTCCGGGGGACACCGCGATCATCGAATGGATGCCGCACCATCGGCCCGGCGACTCCGTCACCATCAAGACCGTGGGCTACACGCCGTACAACCCGGAGGAGCACCGGCTGCCCACCATCATCGGGTCCATGACCCGGTACGACGACGTGACGGGCCGTCTGCTGGCGGTCTGCGACGGGATCCTGCCCACGGCCATCCGGACCGGCGCCGCCTCGGCGATCGCCAGCCGGCTGCTGGCCCGCCCGGACAGCCGGGTGCTCGGCCTGGTCGGGGCCGGCGCACAGGCCGTCACCCAGGCCCACGCCCTCAGTCGGGTCTTCCCACTGGAGCGGATCGTCGTCCACGACATCGACCCGGCCCACGCGCGGTCCTTCGCCGAACGCGTGGAGTTCCTCGGGCTGGACGTCCGGGTGGCACCGGTCGCCGAGATCGAGGCCAGCGCCGACATCATCTGCACCGTCACCTCGGTGGCGGTCGGCGGCGGCCCGGTGCTGCTCGGCGAGCACCTGCTCCCGCACGCGCACGTCAACGCCATCGGGGCGGACCTGATCGGCAAGTTCGAGGTGCCCCTGCACGTCCTGCGGTCGGCCTTCGTCACGGCCGACCACCGCGGGCAGGCGCTGCGCGAGGGCGAGTGCCAGCAGCTGGCGGAGGGCGACCTCGGGCCGGACCTGATGGAGCTGTGCGCGGACCCGGCCCTCGCCGAGGCCCACCGGGACGGCCTGACCGTCTTCGACTCCACCGGCTTCGCGCTGGAGGACCACGTGGCCTTCGACGTCCTGCTGGAGCTCGCCGCCGAGGGCGGGATGGGCGACCACGTCCAGATCGAGCACCTGCCCGAGGACGCGCTGAACCCCTACGCCTTCGCGTAGCGGCGGTCCCCGCGGCACCGGACCCGGGCCGCCCCCGTGCCGTCGACCCGGCACGGGGACGGCCCGTTCGTCCGTTTCCAGCTCAGGTAGGCAGGCGGTCGGTCGGGCGGACCTCAGGACTCCAGGTACCGCAGGACCGCCAGGATCCGCCGGCTGTAGCCGGTGGTGTGGCTCAACTCCAGCTTGTCGAAGACGGTGTTGAGGTTCTTCTCCACCGAACTCAGCGAGATGTGCAGCTTCTGCGCGATGGCCGTGTTGGTGTGCCCCTGCGCCAGCGCCTCCAGCACGGTGCGCTCGCGCGGGGTCAGCCGGGCCAGCGGATCGCCGTGCGTGGTGCGGATGACCAGCTGCCGGATGACCTCCGGGTCGATCGCCGCCCCGCCCGCGTGGATCCGCTCCAGCGCGTCGAGGAACTCCTCGACCTGGGCCACCCGGTCCTTGAGCAGGTAGCCGACCCGCTCCGCGTTGGACGCCAGCAGCTTGGCCGCGTAGTTGCGCTCGATGTGCTGGGAGAGCACCAGCACGCTCACCTCCGGCCAGCGCTCGCGGATCTCCACGGCCGCCCGCAGCCCCTCGTCGGTGTGGGTCGGGGGCATCCGGATGTCGAGGACGACGACGTCCGGCTTCTGCGCCTCGACCTCCTGGAGGAGCGTCGTCGCGTCGCCGAGGGCGGCCAGGACCTCGTGGCCCTCCTCGACGAGCAGCCGGACCAGGCCCTCCCTGAGCAGGGTCGAGTCCTCGGCGAGGATTACGCGCATGGGATCTCCGCGGTGATGGTGGTCGGTCCCCCAGGGGGGCTGTCGACATGCAGGACGCCGTCCAGCGCGGCCACCCGGCTGAGCAGCCCGGTCAGGCCGCTGCCGGCCGGGTCCGCGCAGCCCGTCCCGTTGTCCTCGACCCGGACGGTGAGCAGGGTGCCGCTGAGGGTCAGCCGCACCGAGATGGCGGTGGCCGAGGAGTGCTTGGCGGCGTTGGTCACGGACTCGGACACCACGAAGTAGGCGGCCGTCTCCACCGGCTTGGGCAGCGCCGCGCCGACCTCGAACTGCGTGCGCAGCGGAATGCTGCACCGCTCGGCCACCCCGCCCAGCGCCTCTTCCAGGCCGAGGCTGTCGAGCGCCGACGGGTACACCCGCCAGGCCACCTCGCGCAGTTCGGTCAGCACGCCCTGGGACTCCTCGTGGGCCTGCAGCAGCAGCGCGCCCGCCTGCTCGGGGTTGCGGCCCCGGCGGGCCCTGCCCAGCAGCATGCCCAGCGCCACCAGCCGCTGCTGGACGCCGTCGTGCAGATCGCGTTCGATGCGCCGGCGCTCGGCGTCCACGGCCTGGACCACCGCGGCACGGCTGGTGGCGAGTTCGTCGATCCGCCGCCGGAGCAGCTCCTGCTCGGAGGGCCCGAAGCACTCGCGGGCGATCCGGGTGTCCAGGGCCGCCAGCGAGTACAGGCCCTGCAGGTCGAGGAAGAGCAGGACACCGCCCAGCAGTGCCTGGGTGAGGAGTTGGTCCCAGTCGAGCGTCCCGCGGGTCGCCCCGTTGACCATCAGCCCGGCCAGCAGGACGCCGAAGCCGAGCAGTCCGATGACGACGGCGCAGAGCAGCCCGGTGTAGCAGCGCACCGCCAGGTAGCGCAGGAGCTTCTGGTCGGACGCCTTGTAGTGCTCGGGGAAGCGGTCGCCGAAGAAGACGGAGCGGCGGGTGCGTTCCAGGAGCGTCAGCCGGCGGGCCCCGGCCATCAGCACCTCCAGGGCGCTCGGCCGGCTGCGCGGCCAGAGCAGGAAGGGGCCGAGGGCGGCACCGACGACGAGGAAGTGCAGCGCGCCGAGCATCGCGGTCAGACAGCCGATCAGCACTCCCAGGCTGCGGCGCGGCCAGGAGGGGGCCGGTGCGACGGCCTCGTCCTCCGCGACGCCCCGACCGTCCGGAAACCCCGTCGGGTGGTGGGATGCCGCGCCCGCTGAATCTCCTCGCACGAGGCCCGAGCCTAGTGCGGCGGCGCAGCCCGGGCAAGATCGCCAGGACGGCGCGGCGGCCTGGACGGTGCGCTCCGGCAGCACGGTCCCGGTCATGAACTGCGCCGCTGCTGCGACTGGTTGCGGTTGCGCAGCCGGAGCGTCAGGTAGCCGGCCAGGGCCACCACGACCACGGCCAGGACGACCTTGGACAGCACGCCGACGTACGTCTCCACCGTCTCCCACCGGTCGCCCAGCCAGTAGCCGGCCATCACCAGCACGCTGTTCCAGATGAGGCTGCCGAGGGTGGTGAGCATGATGAACTGCGGCAGGGCCATCCGCTCGACGCCGGCCGGCACGGAGATCAGACTGCGGAAGATCGGCACCATCCTGCCGAGGAAGACCGCCTTGGTGCCGTGCCTGGCGAACCACTGTTCGGTGCGTTCCAGGTCCGAGACCTTCACCAGCGGCAGCCGCGCCCAGATCGCGTGCATGCGCTCGCGGCCGAAGAGCAGGCCTGTCCAGTAGAGGACCACCGCGCCGACGACCGAGCCCAGCGTCGTCCAGAACAGGGCCGACACGAGGCTGAGCACCCCCTGGCCGGCGGCGAAACCGGTCAGCGGCAGGATCACCTCGCTGGGCAGCGGCGGGAACAGGTTCTCCAGGGCGATCGCCAGGCCGGCGCCGGGGCCGCCCATCGTGTCGACGAGGTCGGCGGCCCAGCCCGCGATGCCGTCCGCGGGTTCCTGGGGCAGCGCCAGGAGCATGGGGTTCATGGTGGTCTCCAAGGCCGGCGGGGTCGGTCGGCCGGGGCGGCTGCCCCGATGCCCCTCCAACCTAGGAAGCGCTGTTCAGCGGCGGTATGAGGATTGCCGTCCGGTCCGGTGGTGTTCTCCGCAGGGCCGGTCCTGCGGAAACCCGGAGGGTCCGCGCGCCCGGCCCGGGCCGGCCGCCGCGGTCACCGGAATGCGCGGCAAACGCCGCTGACCCTTTCCTGCCAACCCGCTCGGATTTCCTTTTCCGGGTTGTCGGTCCGGGGCTACGTTGGATCTCGTTCGAGCGGTTCGTTCGAGCGAATCCATCCCTCACAACCGGAGGTCAGACATGGAGAAGGAAATCGAGACCGGTCTCGTCTACGAGGCCCCGGAGCTCTCCGAGCTCGGCGACTACGACGAGCTGACCCGTGGTGTCGGCTTCCCGCTGGCCGACTTCTTCATCCACTTCGACTAAGCCTCACAAAGGCCGGTCGTTGATCGGATGAATTGAACGGTGCCAGACGGCGGCGGGATGGGGGGGGTTGCCCCCCCCTTCCGCCCCCCGCTGCCGCCCGGCAACCCGCGGCACCAATACACACAAACCGGAAACCCCGGGTACCCGGGTCGTAGTCCGGCCCGCCAG
>NZ_JBIWNL010000065.1:0-16027 GCF_044767225.1 Kitasatospora sp. NPDC101447 | reverse complement strand
AACAACCTCCAAACCACCCATCCTCGGTGGTTGTTTTGTCTTTTTTTTTTGGCGGGGGCGGGGGGGGGGGGGGGGGGGGGGCCCCCCCCCCCCCCCCCCCCCGCCGCTGCTCCCGGAATCGCGGAGGAACCATGCAAGAGAACCCGGATCCCCCTGGTCCCTGGTTCGTCGTCCTGCCCGACTGCGCGTCCGCGCTCCCGGTGGCCCGGCGACTGGGCGGCCACGTCGGATTCACCCTGAACCATGCCTCGGGGCGTCCCTGGGTGGTCGGACAGGCCCCGGACGGGAGCACCGGTGTCGCCTCGGCCGTCCACGCCCGGCACGGCACCACCGCGCTGCTGGTGACCGGCACCCACGCGCTGACCGCCGATCAGCTGGAGGGCTGGGCCAAGCGCGTACGGCACCCGGCCGACCTCGACGCGCTCGCCCGCTCCCTCGCCGGCAGCGCCCACCTGGTCGCGAGCATCGACGGCGAGATCCGCGTCCAGGGCACCGCCACGGGGGTGCGCCGCGTCTTCACCGCCACCGTCGACGGCTGCGCCCTCGCGTCCGACCGCGCCGACCTGCTCGCCGCCCTGGCCGACGCCCCGCTGGACCCGGTCCGCCTCACCGCGCGGCTGCTGGCCATGACCCCGTCGTCGCTCACCGAACCGCTGTGGACCGGTGTCGACCTCGTGCCCGCCGACAGCTGCCTGCTGATCGCCGCGAACGGCCGCTCCACGGTCCGGCCGTGGTGGCAGCCGCCGCCGCAGGACCTGGACCGCACGCAGGGCGCGCCCGCCCTGCGCCAGGCCCTCGCCGAGGCGGTCGCGGTCCGCGTCCGGGACGGCGCCGTGGTCGGATCCGACCTGTCGGGCGGCCTCGACTCCACCCCCCTCAGCTTCCTCGCCGCCGAAGCCACCGGCCGCGCCTCCGGCGGCCTCGTCACCGTGCGCATCGGGGTGGCGGACCCCACCCACGACGACCACATCTGGGCCGCCAAGGCGCAGGACCTGCTCGACGGCGACCACATCACGCACACCGTCTTCCGGCCCGGCGAACTGCCCGACATGTTCGAGGACGTGGCGAGCCCGATCACCGGCCTGGACGAGCCCACCCGCTGGATCCGCCCGGTCGCCAGGCTCAAGGAGACCGCCCGCCGGCTGGCCGCCGTCGGCGCCCGCGTGCACCTCACCGGACACGGCGGCGACGAAGTGCTGGCGGTCAAGCCCAGCTACCTGCACGACCTGACGCGCCGCCGCCCCGGCCTGGCCCGCGAACACCTCGCGGGCATGCGCGCCATGCGCCGCTGGTCCGCGTCCGCCACCGTCCGGGCCCTGGCCGACCGGCGCCCGTACGGCGTCTGGCTGGCCGCCGAGGCCGAGGACCTGACCAAGCCCTTCCCGCCGGCCAACGCGCCGCTGTTCGGCTGGGAGTACCCGCTGCGCCTGCCGCCGTGGGTCACCGCCGACGCCGCGTCCGGCCTGATCGCCGAGATGCGCCGACGTGCCGACGGGGCGCGGTCCTACGCCCCGACCCGCTCCGCGCACACCACCATCGACCTGGCCCGCCAGCTCGGCGCGGCGGTGCGCCTCGCGGAGTTCGTCACCGGCGCCGAGGGCGCCGTCCTCCAGGCCCCCTACCTGGACGACCGGGTGATGGAGGCCTGTCTGGCGGTCCGCCCGGAGGAGCGCAGCTCCCCGTGGACGTACAAGCCGCTCATGGTCGAGGCGATGCGCGGCACGATGCCCGAGGGGTCGCTCAACCGGGCGACCAAGGGCGAGTTCTCCGACGACTTCTTCCGCGGCCAGCAGCGCCACCGCGGCCAGCTCGCCGAACTGTTCGAGCAGCCGCTGCTGGCCGGGCTCGGCCTGGTCGACGCCGCGACGCTGCGCCACATGGCGCTGTCCGCCTACCCGCCCGGCCTGCCCTGGGGCGCCCTCGACTCCACCATGGCCGTCGAGAACTGGCTGCGCGCCCGGGCCCGGTGGAACCTGGCGCCGGCCGACGCCCCCGCAACCGAACCGACCGATTCGAACCACGGGAAGGACGACCGTGTCCCTCAACCTCGCTGACGGTGTGTCGATCGCCGAGACCGACGACGGCGCGGTGCTGCTCGACGAGCGGTCGGGCCGCTACTGGCGGCTCAACGGCTCGGGCGCGCGCGTCCTCCAGGGCCTGCTCGCCGGGCGCGACGCCCGGGAGGCGGCCGTCGACGCGGCCGGCGGTGCCCGGGTGGCGCCCGAGCAGGCCGCGCAGGACGCCGCCGGCCTCCTCGCCAAGCTGCGCGCGGCCGGGCTGGTGACGCCGTGAGTTCGCCCGTCGCCATCACCGACCGCCCCCGGCTGGCCGCGCACCGGCGCGTGCTGCCGTGGCTGGCGACGGTGGTGGCCCGGGCCCTGATGCACCAGCCGCCGGCCCGGATCCGCACGGTCCTGGAGTTCCTGCGCCGGGGCGCCCGGCCGTCCACCGTCCGGGAGGCGAGCCGCGCCCGGTCCGCGGTCGTCGCGGTGAGCGTCAGCTGCGCCGGCGAGGGCTGCGTCCAGCGCTCCCTGGCCACCGCCCTGCTCTGCCGGCTGCACGGCCACTGGCCCACCTGGTGCTCGGGCGTGCGGGTGGTCCCCTTCCTGGCGCACGCCTGGGTGGAGGTCGACGGCGAACCGGTCGACGAGCCGTACCCGCGCGGCTACCACACGACCCTGATCCGGGTGCCCCCGCTGGAGCGGTCATGAGGACGACGGAACTGACGGACTTCGGCCTCGGGCTGCGGATCGACGGCTTCGAGCCCGGCTCCCACAGCCCGCGGATGCTGCGCACCCTGCTGTGGGAGTACGGCGTGCTGCACCTGACCGGGTTCCCGCGCGACCCGGCGGAGTTCAGCGGGCTGGCGCGCTGGTTCGGCGAGCCCGAGACGGTCTTCCCCGCCGAGCACCGGGCGCCCGGTCACCCCGAGGTGCGTCTCCAGACGAACGTCCGCGGGCTGGGTGCCAACGCGGGCGGGCAGTACTGGCACGCCGACGGGTCCTTCGCGCCGACGCGCTCCCTGGTCACCCTGCTGACCTGCGACGAGGCCCCGCAGGAGGAGGGCGAGACGCTCTTCGCGGACCTGCGTGCCGGGTACGCGGACCTGCCCGAGGAGCTCCGGGCGGAGGTGTCCGGCCTGAACGGCGGCTTCCCGTGCCGGCAGATCGCCGAGCAGGACATGCGGCGGGCGACGGCGATGCGCACCGTGGTGCTGTCCGAGGAGGAACGGCGGCGCAAGCTCGCCGAACTGACCGACTTCGTCCGGCCCCTGGTGGCGACGCACCACGCCACGGGGCGGGAGGTCCTCGTCCTCAACGAGCACTGGCTGCGGGACGTCCCGGGCCGCTCGCCGGCCGACGGCCGGCGTCTGCTCGGGCTGCTCTACGGCACGGTGACCCGGCCGGCGAACGTGTACCGGCACCGCTGGGCGGTCGGCGACGTCCTGGTCTGGGACAACACCTCGGTGCTGCACAAGGCCGTGCCGGCCGCGCCCGGCCGGCGGAAGATCACCCGGCGGATCACCAGCGCCGCGCCGCAGCCGGTGCCGGTGCCGCAGCCGCTGCCGCAGCCGGAGCCGGTCCTTCCCCTCGCGCCCTGACCGCCGGGCCCCTGATCGCCGAGGCCTTCGCCGTCGCCCCCCGACGACGGCGAAGGCCTCGGGCGCAGCGGCCGGCCGCCCGCCGCGTCGGTTCCCCCACGACCGCCGCGGTCGGCCTCCGGCTGCGGCGGCCCCCACGACCGCCGCAGCCGGCCGCCGGCCCCTGAACTGCCCGCTCCGTGCGGGCGGATGTGAAATCTTCACGCGGACGCCGTGACCCCGGAGGTGTCTGCGCGGGACCGGCCGCGCCATACTGGCGGCGACATCAGTTTCGGCCGGGAAGGCCCCAGTGAGCGACACGAGTGAGCATCAGGTGGTGCACCTCTGGTCGCTGGACGAGGACGTCGCCGTCGTCCCGGGCGACGGCGAGACGGAGACCGTCCTCAGCGGTCGGTGGGGTGTCCAACGGCTCCGGGTGGACGGCTACGGCCTGGTGCGCGAGGCCCTGCGCCGGATGCAGCTGGGGCCGGTGCGCCTGAGCAACGTGGAACACCCGCCCGGCACCGGCGGGGGCGTGCCGCCGGACCGGATCCTGCTGCCGGCCCTGCGGCAGGTCGCCCACCTGGTGGTGCGCACCCTCGCGATGGACGACCTGGTGGGCCCGCTGCTGTCGGTGTACCCGTTGAGCCCCAAGGCGGCCTTCACCCTGGTCGGACTTCCGGTGCGGCGCCTGCGGCTGGTGCTCGGCGCGTCCCTGGTGGTCCGGACCGAGGGCGTGGTGCTGGAGACGCCGACCAGCCCGTACCGGGTGGTGGTGCACCGTCCCGAGGCGTTCTGGGTCATCGGCATGCTGGCCCGGCCGTGCCTGCTGGAGGACGCGGTGGCCGCGCTCCCGTTGCCGCCGGGTGTCACCCGGGGCGTCATCGGGTACCTGCGGGCGGCCGGGATGGCCGTTCCGGCCGACCCGGTCCGTCCGCCCCGGGACGACGCCCTTACGGGCCCGCCCCGGTGACGGACGGTCGGGTCCTACAGCAGCCAGCCCGCCTCGCGGGCGGCGCGGATCGCGTCGACCCGGTTGCGCGCGTTGAGCTTGGAGACGATCGTCGTCAGGTAGTTGCGCACGGTGCCCGCGGAGAGCCGCAGCAGTTTGGCGATCTCGACCGGGTCGTGGCCCTCGGAGGCGAGCTGGAGGACCTCGGTCTCCCGTTCGGTCAGCGGGGTCTCCTCGCTGTTCCAGGTGTCCAGTGCGAGCTGCGGGTCGATCACCCGCTGCCCGGCCGCCACCCGGCGTATCGCGCTGGCCAGTTCACCGGGCGGCGCGTCCTTGAGCAGGTAGCCGGAGACCTGGGCCATCAGGGCCCGTCGCAGGGTGCCGGGGCGTCCCAGGTTGGTCAGGATCAGGGTGCGGCACTCGGGCAGCCGCTCCCGCAGGCGGGCGGCTGCCGTCAGCCCGTCGACGCCGGGCAGGTCGATGTCGACGACGGCCACGTCGGGCCGGTGCTCCAGGGCCGCCTGCACGATCTCGTCGCCGCGGGCGACCTCGGACACGACGGTGAGGTCGTCCTCCAGGTCCAGCAGCGCGACGAGCGCGCCGCGCACCATGTGCATGTCCTCGGCCAGCAGGATGCGGATCTCCATGACACAACACTCCTCTGCGGCCGCGCGGGCCTGGGGTGGGGGCGGGAGGATCCGGACGTGGGGGGTCCGGAGCGGGCTCGGGTGGCGGGCGGTCAGGCGGCCGGGCCGCTGTGCGGCAGTGCGGACGGCTCCCCGGTCTCCCAGGGCTCGGTGTCCTCCGCGGCCTCCCGCTGCCCGGGGACGGCGGAGACCGGGGCCTCCGCGACGACCCGGAACGTTCCGTCGCACCCGTGGGCGATGGTCAGCCGGCCGGAGACGGAGTGCAGTCGCATCCGGAGGTTCTCCAGGCCTGCGCCGCTGTGCTGCGAGGTGTCCCGGTAGTCCGGGTCCACCCCGTCGTTGGTCACCACGAGCCGTACCCGGCCGCCGTTCTGGACGGCCTCGATGGAACAGCGGCCGGCCCGTGAGTGGCGCAGCAGGTTGGTGATCGCCTCGCGCAGGACGGCCGCGAGCACCGTGTTGACCTGCGGGCCGAGCTCGCCGAGCCGCACGCTGGTGGTCAGCTCCACGTCGGTGGCTTCCAGCAGGGCGACGACCGAGGAGAGTTCGCTCTCCAGGGACATCTCGCGCAGACCGCGCGAGACCCGGCGGACGTCGGCCAGGGACTGCCGGGACAGCGTCAGGACGTCCTCGACCTCCGCCTTGGCGCGCTGCGGCTGGGCCAGGACGAGCCGGTGGATCAGCTCGCTCTTCAGGGTGATGGCGGACAGGCTGTAGCCGAGCAGGTCGTGCAGGTTGCGCGAGATGCGCAGCCGCTCCTGGATCACCGCCAGCCGGGCCAGTTCGTTCTGCGTCTCGTGCAACTGCCGTACCAGGGCGGCGAGCCGGGACAGCCCGTAGACGACGAGGCCGGTCAGCAGGGTCGACTGCGAGAGGTAGATGCTGTCGAGCAGCGGGCGTTCGTCGATCGCCGGAGGCACCAGCATGCTGAGTCCGACCACGCCGTACAGCGGCCAGCCGGCCCGGGGCGGCAGGAGCAGCAGCAGCGATCCGGCCAGGAACCCCGCCATGGCGCCCCACTGGGCGTTGAAGACCGGCATCGGCAGGTAGGTGAGCAGTGCCTGGATGCCGAGGGTCGTCCACTTCTGCGCGGCGGGCGCCTGTTCGGCCCCCGGCCGGGAGTGCTTCAACTGGAGGCAGAAGATGGCGACCAGGAAGAGCAGGCAGACCGCCATGTTGACGGGGGCCAGCTCGGTGCCCGCGATGTTGAGGGCCGTGATGCCGAGGTAACTCAGGAGCGCAGACGTCAGGATGAGGAGGGCGAAACGCGGGGCGGGCGGTGTGCGTTGGCCTCTCTCCGTTCCCTGCCCTCCGCTACCATCCGGTCGACTGCTGTCGTCGTGGCTGAGCTCATCGGGAACTTGCATTGTCTCCGCGGCCTTCTCTGCTCACATCCCCCTGCGAGCACGTCCGTCGATCATATCTTGGCGTACGGATGAAAGTTGACTAATCAACACATCCGATGACCTGCCCGGCGCGCGGTCGTCGATGACCCCGGGACGGGCACCCCGGCACGCGAACGCGACCCCTGGCCGGTCGAGGGCTCCGGGAGACCCGACCGGCAGGGGCCGCAGGTGCACGCGTCCGGGCGCACCCGTCCTGCTCTGCTAGACGAACAGCGGTACGGGGTTGAGTTGTTCCCGTCGAAGGGGCTCGTTCCGCCGCCCCAGGGCCACCGGCACGTCGAAGAGCCGGCCCGGCGCGAACCTCGCCCAGAACTGCCGCATCCCCGGCACGATCACCTTCACCACCGGGATCCCGAGGTCCTCCCTCGTCTGGTCGAGCACCAGGAGCTCCAGGCCGCGGTCCCGGACCAGGCCGGTGATCGCGGTGACGTCGTCCAGGAGGTCCCCGGTCGGCGCGTACGCCCAGTCCCCGGGGCGGCGGGGCGCCACCGCCGGATCGGGCGTCAGGTAGCGCTTGCCCGCGAGCGTCGCGGTGCGCCACCAGTCGAGCGCGTCCGGGTCGTCGATCCGGTACCCGGTGCCCTCCGCCGTCACCGCGCCGACGGCCGGGAGGAGCTGTCCCATCTCGGTCAGCGCGCGGCGCAGCGCCAGCCGCGGGTCGAAGTGGGCGCCGAACCCGAAGACGACGTCCTCGACGGGCTTGTCGGTGCGGCGCGACAGGGCCGCCATGACCGGGATCCCGAAGTCCGAGGTGAGGTCGAGCACGTGGACCGACCGGTTCAACCCGCGGTAGCCGTCCAGCAGTTCCGGCAGGTGGTCGTCGTCGAAGGCGGCCAGGTCCACCCCGGGCTGCCGGGTGCGGTTGTACCACCACAGGGCGACGGCGTCCCGCTCCACCAGCTCCAGGAACCCCTGGACGAGCGCGTCCTCGGGGGTGCTGCCGGCCGCGTTGCCGTTGGAGTCCGCCCACAGGCCGTCGGGCGCGGCCTCCGCGCCGAAGTACAGCATCGACGTCGGCAGCAGCCGGTGGGTGCGCCCGGTCACCGACCAGACCTGCGTCCACTCGGTGGGCCGGGCCGGGTCGAACGGCACGGGCACGTACTGGAAGCGCGAACCGCGCGCGTTCCACCGGTCCCGCTCCCGGAACTGCTCCTCGCCGTACAGCTGGACGGCGTTGGGGTGCAGGGCCGCCGGCCCGAGCCCGCGCAGCGAGTCGCGGACCACCGGCTCGTCGCCGTGCCGGGTGCCGCTGTGGCGCTCCACGGCCTCGCACAGGGCGCTCACCCGGGCCTCGGTCTCGGTCAGGCCCTTGCCGCCGCTCAGGCTGCGCAGCCCGGCCCGCAGGCCCGCGAGCGAGCGGCCGGGCATGGCGAGGTTGGGCCCGGACAGGAACGCCTGGAGGAAGTCCGGGCTGCCGGGAGCGCGCCGGATCTCCTTGACGATCCCGGTGACCGGGTCCACCAGGTGGCCGTGGCGCTCCAGCATCTGCCGGGGCGTCAGGGCGCGGTGCCCGGTGCCCGTTCCGGCGGCCTTGGGGCGCGACACCGGACGGAAGGGCGCCCGGACCCGCCGCGCCGCCAGGCCCCGGTCCCCGCAGGACGGGCACTGCGGGATCCGGGAGACCGGATGGGCGGTGGTGGCCAGCGTCGCGGTGTCCAGGGTGCGGACGGAGGAGTGCTCCGGGCCGCGCAGCCCGCCGAGCCACTTCGCGGCCTCCAGCGCCGCCAGGTGCAGGGCGAGCATGCGGACCACGGGCAGGCTCGCGGGCGGCAGCGGCACCGGGTCGGGCCGGCCGAGCGAGTACCGGAGCAGCTCCTCCGAGTGGCGGTGGCCGCGCAGCCGGGACGCCAGGCAGTGCCAGCAGGGGCCCTCGCCCGGGCGGAACACCGGCCCGAACCACGGGTTCGACCAGCCCAGCCGGACCGGCAGCCAGGCCGTGCCGTCCCGGCGGTGCGCGGCGTCCACGTCCGTGAGGCGGGGGGAGAGGTAGTCGTCGCACAGCACCACGGACAGGTCCGCCGGCGCGTCCCCGTCCGCGGGCGCGTCCCCGTCCGCCGCCGGGTTCAGCCCGGCGCCGCTCAGGGCCGCGCGGGCCTCGGCGGGGTCCGTGTCGGTGCCGGTCAGTGCGAGGACCCGCACCCGGGCGCGGGCGAGCGAGGCCGGTACCCGGCCGCCGTCGAGCCCCAGCAGGTCCCAGAACGCCTCGGCGGCGGGGCCGGCGTTGGCGGCGTCGGCGACGGGCGGCGGGCCGGACCGCGCGCGGTGCTCCGCCGGGCCTTCGGTATCCGTCCCGGTCCGGTGCTCCGCCCGGTTCCCGTCCGCCCCGCCGTCGCCGGCCTCGTCCGCGCACGCGGGTCGCACCCGGAGCAGGCCCGCGGAGGCCAGCGCCCGCAGGGAGCCGAGGGTCTCCTCGGCGGCGAGCGCCGGTGCCGCCTCCCGCAGTACGGCGGCCGTGCTGCGGCTGCCGTCCAGCAGCGGCGCCAGCACCTCGGCGTGATCTCCGCGCAGTGTGGTCAGCCCGCGTTGGGAGACCAGGTACACCGCCTGCCCGGGCACGGTCTCGGGCCGCAGGTGGCTCTTGAAGCCCACCCGGTCCGTGTCGCTGGTCACCAGCTGCAGTCTCTTCCCCCGTGTGTCGGTCATGCGCCGGGCTGGCCCCCGGTGGTCGAGGCGGGGGCCGGCTGGGCCGACATGACGCAGACGGTGAACAGGGCCACGCTCTGCGGCGCGACGGTGTCGACGTCCTCGATCACCAGGCCGGGGGTGGAGGCGGTGCCGAAGGCGGAGTCGCCGGTGACGGTGCCGAAGGTCAGGAAGGTGCTCATTGCTGCCGGAACTCCTAGGTCGTTGCTCTCGATCAGTTGCGAGGCCCACGCTGTTGCGGGGCCCGCGCCAAGATTCTGCGAAACGGGGAAATGGCGGGGACAGTGCTGCGGTCACTTCCGGCGTGTGAAGACGTCATACCGGCCGGCCGACCGGAGGGTCGACGGACGGCGCGAGCCGGGCCGACCGGCGGCCCGGCTCAGGCCGAGCGGACGCCGGCCGGGCCCTCGTACGGGGCCCGGACCGGGCCGCCGTTCGGGCCGCCGGGGGCCGTGAACGGCAGGACCTTGCGCGACTGCCCGCCGAGCAGGGCCATGCCCAGCGGGGTCACCGTGTGCAGGGCGCTGCTCCCCACCCGCCGGGTGCTGATCAGCCCGGTCTCCCGCAGCACGGTGGCGTGCCGGCTCGCGACCCCCGGCGACACCCCCAGCCGGGCGGCGAGCTGGGAGTTGGTGGAGGTGTCGGTCAGCAGGCGCAGGGCGGCCGCCCTGGTCTGCCCGACGAGCGCGCTCAGCGCCTGGCACTCGCCGTCGTCACCGGCGTGGCCGTCCGGGGCCGGGGCGTCGTCCCACCCGGAGACGAGGCCCGGCGCGGCGGCGAAGACCAGCACGGCCTGGCCGCTGTCCCGCTCGTGGGCCACCAGCCGGCCGGCCTCCCCGGGCAGGAACACCGACGGCTTGAGGACCAGGCCGCGCCCGTCGAGGGCGAGGTCCACGTCCGGCCCGTCGTCCACCTCCAGGACCGGCGCCTTCCAGGAGATCCGCGGGTGCAGCGTCGACAGCAGCTGCTCCACCCCGCCGCCGGCCGCGACCCTGCCGTGCGCCTCGCACACCGCCTCCAGCCGTTCGAGGATCCGCGCCCAGTACGGGGACACCCCGGCGCGCCACACGTCCAGCGCCAGCCGGGTGCCCTCCGCGCGGGAACCGGGCGTCCGCTGCGCCGTCTCCTCGCGCCCGGCGCGTTCGAGCAGCCGCAGCGGCAGGTTCTCGGCGCCCCGGGTGAGCGGCACCGGCAGCGCCGCCCGGGTGCCGGCCCGCAGGGCGTTGCGGACGGCGACGCACCAGCGCACGCTCGCGTCGTCGCGCCAGGGCCGGGTCAGCAGCCGCAGCGCGAACACGCCCTCCATCAGGGGCCCCAGGCTGCTCTGGAGCCGGACGCGTGTCAGATCGGTACCGGTGAAGTGAATCCGCTGCATCGAGGCCGCCCCGTTACGTCGCTGTCGTGGTACCTCGACACTGTGCTCGCGGCGCCCGCGGGAACAGTGCCTGGCTCCCGTGGGCCGGGTGCGTACGTCACGTCGGCGGGCATGAGAATCTCAGGCGCGCGACCCGCGCGCGCGGGCGACGGTCACCGGCCGGGCGTCACGTCACCGACCGGGCTTTGGTCATGGTTACGGAAAACCGCAGCAGGACCGGGCGGTTGACCTCATGGTGGCGCCCCGCTCCCGCGCTCTAGCGTGAACGGCATGATCGCAACGTTGGCTTCCGCGTCGCTCGCCACCGCTTCCGCCGAGCCCGCAGGCGGCATCGCCGGATGGGCCGTCGACGTCATGACCACCCTCGGCGCCATGGGCGCCGGCCTGACCAACCTGGTCGACACCGTTCTGCCGTTCATTCCCAGCGAGATCATCCTCCCCGTCGCCGGGTTCGCGGCCGGGCAGGGCAAGCTGAGTCTGCCGGCCGTCATCGTCTGGACCACGATCGGCTCCATCGTCGGCTCCTGGATCGTGTACGCCGCGGGCGCCCTCCTGGGCCTGGAGCGGACCCGCGCCCTCGCGGCCCGCATCCCGCTCATCAGTGCGCACGAGATCGACAAGGCGGACGCGTGGTTCCAGCGGCACGGCCGCAAGGCCGTCTTCATCGCCCGCATGGTGCCGGTGGTGCGCAGCCTCATCTCCGTACCGGCCGGGATCCAGCGCATGCCGCTGCTGGCCTTCACCGCCATGACCGCCGCCGGCAGCCTGATCTGGAACACCGTGTTCGTGCTGCTCGGCTACTGGCTGGGCGACAACTGGCACCTGGTGGAGGAGTACGGCGGCTGGGTGTCGAAGGGCGTCGTGGTGGTGGCGGTGCTGGTCATCGCCCGCTGGTTCCTGGTGCGGATGCGCCGTCGCCCGAGCGCCCGGCACCGCGGCTGAACCCCGCGCCCGCCCCGCGCCCCGTACCCGCACCCCGGAGACCCGCGCCGCACACCGGCGCGGGTCTCAGTCCTGGGACCGGTCAGGAGTCCGCGCCGGCGCCGCGCCGTTCGCACTCCCGCAGGAACGTCAGCTTGGACAGCAGGCTGCGCTCGGCCCGGACACCGAGGTCCTTCAGGTGTTCCTCGACGAACCCGGTGAGCCGCTCCAGCTCGGTGTCGAGCAGGGCGTGGTCGATGCCCTCGTGCACGCGGGTCTTCAGGTACTCGACCTCGGCCTGGCGCAGCTTGTGCCCGCCGGCCACCGTGACGTCGTCGATCTCGATGCTGAAGAGGTGCCCGGTGGCGGCCGACTCCAGGTTGACGTCGAAGCGCGCCCTGACCAACGGGGGCAGGCGGTGGAAGGAGAGCTCGGGGTACTCGCGGGCCAGGAAGGCGTCGAGGTCGTCGCCCGGGATGTCGAGGTTCAGCCGGAACTTCTCCCCGCGCCGGAGGGCGTCCTGCTCGAAGGTCTTGATCTTCATCAGGTACCTGCCGTCGGGCATCTTCGTGAAGCCGAAGTAGCCGGCGTGCTCGCGGGGGGCGAGCACCTCGAAGGTCTCCTGGCCGTACTGCCAGCGGGTCAGTTCGTAGCCGGGGTCGAGGAAGAAGCCGGGGTACCGGCCCTGCTCGGCGGCCTCGCACATGGCCTGGGCCAGCGTCCAGATGCTGACCTCGTCGAGGAGGTTGACCTTCTGCTCGATCTCGATCTCGGGTTCGAGGACGGTGAAGGCGCTGCCCTCGAAGACGACCGAGTCCGCCAGCCGCGAGGAGTACCCGAGGGCCTCGCGGACCAGGTCGGACGGATCGGTCACGGCGGCGTGCGGGAACCGCGCCACCCGGACGAAGAGCACGCCCACGGACCGCACCCGGGAGCACATCATGACCTCGGTGAGCCGCTCCGCGCCGGACCCGTGGGTGCGGAGCAGCATCAGCGGGGCCAGGGCGGCGAGGTCGTCCCGGCCGAGGGCGGTGAGGGCCGGACCGGGGCCGAGGCCCGCCCACACCGGGGCGGCGGGGTCGGCCGGGGCCTGCACCGGCCGGCCGCCGTCACCGTCCAGGACCAGGACGCTCGTGGCGACCGTGTCCTCGGGGCGCAGGTGCGCGGTGGCCAGGAGGGTGCCGCCCGGTTCGGGGGCGAGCTCGACCACCAGGGTGGGCGTGTTCCCTCCGAGGACCTGGTACTGCCGCGAGATGTCGCCCAGGACGAGGTGCCTGGTGACGGTCGCGGCGGTGGGCTCGGTGCGGGTCTGGGGGGTGTTCATCGCTGGATCACTCCTTCGCTGCCCCGCGGTCGGCGGGGCGGGTGGGTCGTACGGGGTGGGCCTGGCAGGGGCGTCGCGGACCGTTCGGTTCACTCCCGCAGCAGGCTCAGGCACAGCTCGGCGGCGGCCCGCAGCTCGGAGACCGGAACGCGTTCGTCGACCCCGTGGGCGAGGCGCTGCTCCCCGGGGCCGCAGACGTAGGCGGGGACGGCGAACCGGCGGCGCAGGGTGCGGGCGTCGGTCGGTCCGGGATAGACGGGGTCCGGGTGGGCCGGGGAGCCGGCGTCGCCGCAGGCGGCGACCAGCCGGTCCCACAGCGGCGTCACCGGGCTCTCGGAGGCGTCGGCCGTCATCAGCAGCTCGCTGCGCCAGGTGACGTCCTCCTCGGCGAGGCAGTCCGCGAGCAGGGCGCGGACGGCCTCCTCGGTCGCCTCGGGGCCGCCCGGAGGCAGCCGCAGGTCCCATTCCGTGCGGCAGCTCCCCGGGACGGCGTTCACCCGGGTGCCCCCGGTGATCCGGCCCAGCGTCGCGGTGACCGGACCGCCCGCCGGGTTCCCGGCGAACCGGGCCGCCGCGGCCGCCGGCAGCCGCTCGGCGAGCCGGCAGGCCGCCAGCACCGCGGAGACGCCGTCCTGCGCGCGTGAGGCCGGGGCCTCGCGCCCGTCCAGGTCGACGCCCAGCCAGGCCACACCGCGTTCCATGCGGTGCGGGACCAGCCCGGTCGGGGCGAGCACCACCGCGCCCTCCAGGGGTGGCAGCCGCAGGGTGTCGGCCAGCGCCTGCCAGCCTGCCCGGCCGCCGCGCTCGCCGTCGGCGGTGAACACCAGCAGGAGGTCGCGCGGGCCGGGGCGTCCCGCCGCGTGGTGGGCGAGGGCGGCCTCGACCGCGGCGGCGATGCCGCCCTTCATGTCCGTCGAGCCGCGTCCCCACAGCTCGCCGTCGGCCACCACCCCTTCGAAGGGCGGCCGACGCCAGTCCTCCGGGACGGCCGGGACGGTGTCGGTCGCGGCGGTGAGCAGGAGGGTGGGCCGCGATCCGTCGCACGGGCCGTACCGCGCCAGCAGATTGGGGCGCGCAGGCACGTCCTCGACGATCGTGAGCTCGTCCGCCGAATCCGCGAGCACGTCCGCCAGGAGGCGTACCACGGCCTGTTCGGTGGTGAGCGGGTTGTCGCTGCGGGTGCGGACGAGTCGCCGGGCCAGCGAGACCAGTCGCTGCTCGTCCACGGCCGGTTCGGCGGGGGCGGGGCCGGCTGCGGGGCGGGGGAGGGGAGGGGGCGGTGTCGTCATGCCATGAGTCCCGGGTCGGTGCCCTCGCCCGAGGCGCGGATGAACTCGGCCGCCTGGGAAGGGCCGTACGGCTGCATGTACTGCCCGGCCCGCGCGTCCCGCAGGATCCGGGCGGCCGGGTGCCCCCACCGGTAGGCGGACGCCCCGGCGGCCGACAGGGCGAGGTCGGAGAGGGCGAGCGCGGTGTCGTGCGAGCGCAGCCGACACAGCTGCCACTCCCGGGCGAGGGCCAGGGTGCCCCGGCCGTCCGCGGGGTCGTGGTCGTCGAGCCGGCCGAGGAAGAGCTCCACCAGGGCGCGGGTGCCCGCGAGTTCCCGCTCGGAGCGCAGCGCGGCCGCATCGAGCCAGGCCCCCGGGCGGTCGGCGCCCGCGCGCCGGAGCGCGGCGAGCAGGGTGCGGTGCGCGGCGGTCGCCAGTCCCAGGTAGATCCCCAGCATGGCGCCGGAGCTGAGCATCCGGCCGCCGAGGGCGCGCGGGTCGTAGGTGCCCCAGGGCCCGCGGACCGCGAGGCTCCAGGGCAGGGCCTCGGCGTCGTGGAAGTGCACGGTCCCGCTCGCCGAGCCCCGCATCCCGAGGCCGTCCCAGTCGTCGGCCACCGTCGTCGCCGCCGAGCGTGGCACGATCGCGCTGCCGAGGCGGTCGCCGTCGGGGGTGCGGACGCGGAGCCGGACCGCGAAGTGGGTGGCAGCGGGGGCGCCCGAGACCATGATCTTCCGGCCGCTCACGGTGGCCGTCCCGTCGGCGCCGGGGTCGGCCGAGGTGCGCACGGTGAAGTAGCCCGCGCCCGCCTCGGTCGCCGCGCCCGCCACGAAGGCCGAGCCGTCGGCCATGGCACGCAGCAGCCCCTCGGACCCGGGGTCCGAGGGGCCGGCGGCCAGGCCCAGGCCGCGGGAGAGCTGCATGTGCAGCACCAGGGCCGCCGAGGCGTCGGCGGAGGCGATCCGTTCGAGGCAGGCGGCGGTGTCGAGGAGGCTGCTCACCCCCAGGCCGCCGTGGGCCGGGGGCACGGTGGCGCCCATCAGCCCGGCGGCGGCGAGGGCGCGGTGCGCCTCGGTGACGTAGCTGGCCTCGCGGTCGTGGCGCTCGGCGTCGGCGGCCACGGCCGCGAGGCAGCCCTCGGCCCGTTCGACCGCAGACCTTCCCCGGGGCGTACGGGGCTGCAGGCACCACGCGGCGTCGGCGCCGGGCGCATCGGGCGGCGCGGCCGTCACCGGGCGCCTCCCGCGGGCGGGAAGGGGTGGATGCCGCGGGTGCGCAGGAAGTCCACCGAGGGTTCCAGCCGTTCGTTGTCGTGGTCGATGCCGACGCCGACCATCACGTCCGCGTGCGGGGCGTACCGGCGCAGGCAGCGGTCGAGCTCGGTCCAGTCCACCGTGCCGGAGCCCAGTGCCAGGTCGGAGTCCTGGTCACCGTGGTTGTCGCCGTACTGGACGTAGGCGGTGGCCGCCCCGGCCAGGCGCAGCCAGTCCTCCAGCGGCACCGTGCCGTGGACGTTCCAGTGCGCGACGTCGAAGCAGAGCCGCAGTCGGGGGGAGTCGAAGTCCTCGACGAGGGCGAGGCTGAGCTCGGGGGTGCGGTCCCACATGTTCTCCAGGAGCACGGTGACGTTCCCGAGGTCCTGGTCGCGCAGGAAGGACAGCCAGCCGCTGCGCCACTGCCGGTCGTAGGCGGGCTCGTTGAGCATCGGCAGGTGGTTGCTGTGCAGGATGAGGAACTCGGCGCCGAGCCGTTTCGCCCATTCGATGGACGCGGATATGCGGAGCGCGGAGGCTTCCCGGACGGCGCGGTCCGGGGAATGGACGGATATATCGATGTAGGGGCCGTGGACCACCTGGACGAGATCGGCGCCGCCGGAAGACTCCAGGAAATCCGCGAAGTATTCATCCAGCA
>NZ_JBIWNL010000064.1:0-27376 GCF_044767225.1 Kitasatospora sp. NPDC101447 | reverse complement strand
GTCGCCTGCCCTCGACCGCCGCCTGCCACGGCGCGGCGAGCTCAACAACCAGATCCGCCAGATGCCCACGTGAGACACCGGTCAGCGCCCGATGGCCAAGGACCGCACGGTTCACCATGATCGACACAGAGGAAGATCATGCCGCGCCAGCCGATCAAGCCCAACCCGCCGCAATCACGCACCAGCTCGTAAGACCGACCGAGGATAGGCGTTGCGCTCCTTGGCTGCGGAATGAGGGCTTCAGCGTGCGCGCACCCCGTCGATAGCCAGGTTGAGCAGCCGGTCGGCCTCGCCTGGGCCGTCGGGGTCCTCCTCGGTGGCCAAAGCGATGGCGCTGACGAGTTTGAGCAGTTGGGCGATGGTGACGTCGGGGCGTACGGCATTCATGTGGCGGGCGCGGTTGAGGAGTTCGTCGCCGGCGCTGGTGATCATTGCGTGGCAGGTGCTTCCCAGTGTCGGGTCGCCGTCGCGGGTGCCGTGCATGAGTGATGCTCCCAGGCCCCGGTTGGCGACGGCGTGTGCGCCGACGGCGCGGAGCCAGGTGACGAGTGCGGCTCCGGGATCGGACGCGGGCAGCAGGTCGTGGGCTTGGGCGCAGAGGGCCTCCACCCGCCCCTTGAAGACGGCTTCCAGGAGCAACTGACGCGAGGGAAAGTGTCGGTGGAGTGTGGCTGAGCCGACGCCGGCGTGGCGGGCGATCTGTTCCAGCGAGGCTTCGGCGCCGTGCTCGGCGACCAGGCTCTCGGCGGCGGCCACGATCCGGTCGTAGTTGCGGCGCGCGTCGGCGCGCATCGGCCGCGCAGTGGGGCCGGCTGCGGTCTTGGGCACGGGAACTCCTGACGGCTTGCTAACTGGGGTGGTCCTCCATATTGTATCGACCGATAACCGGAGGGGCGCCCCAGTTGCTGGGTGTGCCCCCTCGTCGGCATGCGATACGGGGAGATTCGTGGAACCGACAGGAAAGACCGTTGTCGTGGTGGGGGCTACCGGCCTGCAGGGCCGGGCAGTCGCACGGCACCTGCTCAGCAGTGGCTGGCCGGTACGCGCACTCACCCGCGACCCGAACGGGGAGCCGGCCCGGGCACTGGCGAGCGCAGGTGCGCAGATCGTGCGCGCGCAGATGGAGGACGTCTCCTCGTTGATCGCCGCGACCAACGGCGCATACGGCATGTTCAGCGTCCAGCCCACTGTCGGTTCCCCGGGAACCGCACCGGGCTTCAGCGCCGAGGACGAGGTCCGCTGGGGGATCAACGTCGCCGAAGCCGCACGTGCCGCCGGCGTCGAGCACTTCGTCTTCACCTCGGTCGCCGGCGCGGACCGTCACGGCAGTGAAACGCTGCCGCAGAACCTGGTCAGCAAGTGGCGCATCGAGCAGCACATCGCGGCGCTCCGCCTGCCCGCGACGATCCTGCGGCCGGTCTCCTTCATGGAGAACTTCACCGGCGAATACGCCCTGCAAGGCGGAGGGTTGGCCACTGCCCTCGCCCCCGAGGTCCCCCAGCAGATCATGGCGGTGGACGACGTCGGCTTCGTCACCGCGCTCGCGTTCTCCCGGCCCGAGGAGTGGATCGGCCGCGCGGCGACCTTGGCAGCGGACGAACTCACGCCGATGCAGATCGCGGCGGCCATCGAGAGCGCGCTCGGGCGTCAGCTGCCGTACGTCCGGATCCCGATCGAAGCGATCCGGGCCCTCAGCGAGGACTTCGCCTTCGCCTACGAGTGGCTCAACGAACGCGGCTACCGCGCGGACATCACCGCAACCCGCCGTATCCACCCCGGGGCGATGAATCTCCGTACCTGGCTGGAGCGCACCGGCGCAGCCCAGATCGCCGCGTTCCTGGCCACCCAGCCCACCGCCGGGCAGCACGCATGAGCGCCCGTACACCCGATTCATCCGCTCTCGGGCGCATCGGGATCTGGGCGGGCGACCTCGACAGCTACCCTGCGGCAGGAATGCGCGAGGCCGCGACGGCGATCGAGGATCTCGGCTACGGCACCCTCTGGTTCGCCGAGACCACGGGGCGGGAGGCCATGGCGCAGGCCGCGATCCTGCTGTCCGCCACGCGGCGGATCACCGTGGCCGCTGGCATGACCGACATCTACGCGCGCGACGCGGTGACCGCCGCCGCTGCCCGGCGCACCTTGGAGGAGGCGTTCCCCGGGCGATTCCTGCTTGGACTGTGGGAGAGCCACCCGAGCCTCGCCGAGGACATCCGCGGTCACCGCTTCGGCTCACCGCCGGCCACGATGGGCGCCTACCTCGACACTCTCGACGCCGCCCCGTTCGGGCCGCCCGCCACAACAGCCTTGCGGCGCCATGTGCTGGCGGCCCTGGAGCCGGGCATGCTCGCACTCGCCGCCGAACGCACCTGGGGAGCCACCGTGTTGGGCATGCCCGTCGAGTACACCCGCACCGCGAGGGCGGTGCTGGGACCTGACGCGCTCCTGGCCGTGACCCAACTGTGCGTGCTGAGCCCCGACTGCACCCGCACTGCCGAACTGGCCGCCGCCATGGCTGCGGCGGCCCTGCCGAACCGGCGAACGCTGCTGCACGACCTGGGGTACCGGGACATGGACGCGCTCGGCGACCGGCTCGTTGACGCGATTGTGGCCCACGGCGATGCCGAGGACATCGCCCGCCGTGTCCACGAGCACCTCGACGCAGGAGCCGACCACGTCAGCCTCCACCTCCTGACCCCCGCACCGGGCATCGCCCCCATCCGCCAGTGGGAGCACATGGCCACCCACCTGCTGCCCTGACCGGATCCGCCCACGTGGGAGCCGCGGCCGTGCCGCGGCTCGGCGTTCGATGCCGGGGTGACGATCCACGGAGCATCGACCAGCTCACCGAGGTGCACCTCGGTACGGCCCGCTCGGGCCGGTGTGGTGGCGCCACGACCAGTTCGGTGTCCGCGACGGTCTCGACGTGCAGGCGCGGTGACTCGCCGTCCCAAGGTCGGTGGGGCGGGCGGGACGTCGGTACGGCGAGGTCGATCGAGCCCGCGCGCAGTGCCCGGACCGGGGAGCTCGTGCGCGGGAAGGCGGGCCCTCGGCAGGTGGCCGGCCGAGGCGCGCCGCCGTCGATGCGGGATTCTGCTGCGCGCCCGTCTGTTCCCGTGGTCAGCGCTGTCTGAGGCCGTTGAGGAGGTAGTCGATGCGGGCGGCGGTGTCGTCCGCGTCGAGTGGGCCGGTTCCGAGCAGGAGGCGGTAGTAGACGGGTCCGAAGAGGAGTTCGACCATGGTTCGGGTCGGGACGTCGGTGCGCAGTTCGCCGGCTGTGACGGCCTGGTCGAGGCGGTCCTGCCAGGCCTTGTTGCGGGGTTCGAGGAAGTCGGTGCGGAGGTCTTCGGCGAGTCCGGGGTCGCTCTGGGCGTCGGCGACCAGGCCGCGCCAGATGGTTCCGAGGTCGGTGCCGAGGGCCTGGATGACTCCTTGTGCGGCGGCGGTGATGTCGGCGGTGATGTCGCCGGTGTCCGGGACGCCGGAGAAGGGCCCGGTGTGGTCGTTGAGGGCTTCGAGGACGACGGCGGCCTTGCTGGGCCACCAGCGGTAGATGGTTTGTTTCCCGACTCCGGCGGTGTGGGCGATGCCCTCGATGGTGACCCGGGCGTAGCCGTCGCGGACGGCGATTTCGAGGGCGGCGTCGAGGATGGCGCGGTGGGAGCGCTGGTTGCGGAGGTCCGGATTCGGTGCTGGCGGCATGGTCCGAAGTATCCCACGAGACGTCACGTGCCGTCTTGACGTGATCGTCTTGCGCAGGGAACATGGTGGAGCGCGAGGCGAGACGAGACGGTACGTCGCGAGACGAGACGATGTGGGTTGTCGTACGGGGGCGTCTCCGTCACGGGGGATCGCCTCGCGCCGAAATCGCCGGGACTGACCAACCGGCCCACGCCCAGGGGGACCAATGAAGACCATTGCGTCCGACATCGGCCGTGCCGGCTCGGTGCGCAGGAAGCTCGGCAGACGAGCGGGCAGCGCGGCCGTCGCCATGGCACTCGCCGGAGCCGGCCTCATCACCGGCACCGGCCAGGCGCACGCGTCGGGGACCTGGATCAATGGCTGGAGCACAGTCTCGACACCGTTCCGCTGCACCGTCGGCAGCGACGAGTCGACTGACTTCTGCCTGTACTACAACAGCGGTGCCGAGGGCGCCATTTGGGTGTCCCAGTCCGGGAAGGTGTACTCCGTCTGGGACTACCACTTCCGTAACGACGGCTACGGCTCCAACGGTGCCGGAGCGGCCGTCTGGCACGATGCCGCGAGCGTCGAGGCCGCCGTGGGCGGCTGCGCCGTCGGGGTCTACTCCGGGACGTCGTTCACCGGCGATGCGAACTACGTCCCTTCCGGCCGTGGCGGCAACCTCACGTCCACCGTGAAGAACAAGGAAGAGAGCATCGGCGTCGCCTGCTGACCGCCGCCGGTCTGGCTGAACGGGTGCTGCCGCCGGGCGCCTGCCCGGCGGCAGCACTCCGTATCGAGATCACCGACCGAAGGGCACCATGAAGCGCCGTCCGGCCGTACGATCGCGCCACCGCCGGAGCGGCGCTGCTCTTCTCCTGCTGGCCGCGGCCGGCTGTACCTCCACCCCCACCGGCGCACTCGCTCCCCAGCAGCCGGTTGCCACCCCGACCGTCGCCGCCGGAACGGCCGAACTGCACCTGCCGGTCGAGGCCTACATGCTCTCGCCCACGCAGTCGGCACAGTTCAACTGGGTCCAGCAGGCCGCGACCGGCGCCTGCATGAAGCGGTACGGGCAGGACTACCCGGTACCGGCCCGACCGGACCGCACGCCGGCCGGAGCGTTCGAGACCATGAAGCGCCGATACGGCATCAGCGACGCCGACGAGACACACCGGTGGGGCTATCACCTCCCGGAGACCGCCGACCCCCACAGAACCGCGCCGATCGGCAAACTCCCGCTCGACGCACAGACCGTCCTGACAGGCGTCGACCCCCGGACCCGGAACCGGGTGTCGAGCTTCGCCGGAAAGCCACTGCCCGAACACGGCTGTCTCACGGAGCTCGACCGGATCCTCCCGGCCGCAGCCGCCGGACCGCTCGGCCCCGGCAACGGCGAAGAGGGGATCGTCGCCACACTCAAGGCCAAGTCCTTCGAGGACTCCCAGGCCGATCCCCGGGTGACCGCAGCCATCGCCGCCTCTGATCACAGTCCCGTGCGGCGACTCCACTGCGCTCCACGTCGCTCCACGCCGCGATTCCACCGTGCGACTCCGTGCTGTGGCTCGTGCGCTCCCGGCGGCTCGGGCAGCCAGCATCCCATCCCTACCGAAGGACCCCCATGATCAAGAAGTCGATCCGCCGCGGCCTGGTCGCGGCCGCCGCCCTCACCCTCTCCACCGCCGCACTGGCCGGCACCGCGCAGGCATCGACCACCGCCCCCTGGCTCGGGTACAACCACGTCACCTCCGGCACCGGCGTGTGGTGCGTGCAGCACCTGGTCAACGACTACCGCCGGGCGAGCGGCCAGGACGCCATCGACGAGGACAGCCAGTGGGGCCCGCAGACCGACGGCGCCGTGCGGAACTTCCAGCAGGTCTCCCTCGGCAGCAGCCAGGCGGACGGCATCGTCGGCCCGGCCACCGGCAGCAAGCTGATGAATTACTCCTGGAACGACTCGGCCGCCGGGCCCGACGGCTCCTGCCAGCCGTACGTCCCGACCTACAGCTGACCGGCGCGCGGCGCACCGCGACCCGCCCGACCGCGACCCGCTCAACCGCACCCACCAGACCTGCCGTGCGCCGAACCGGCGGACGGACACCCGCAGAGAACCCTTAGAGAAGAGGAAGACCGTGCGAAACGGACTCAGGAAGTTCGCGGCGACCGCCGCCGTCGGCGTCTCCGTGCTCACCATGTCGCTGGCCGGCGCCACGGGCGCGCAGGCCGACTCCCAGGACGGCTGCCCCTACCCGTACGTCTGCATCTACGACGGCCCCAGCAGCGAGACCATCGTCGCCGAGTTCCGGGACATCACCAGCTACTACCAGAACACCAACCACGGGCCCGGCTTCGCTGCCGTCAACACCAGGAACCAGGACACGGTGTGGCTCCGCATCGACTACGGCTTCGGCAGCATCGGCTACCAGTGCCTCTCCAACGCCTCCCACGACCAGAACAGCATCTCGTCCATCGGAACCATCACCGGCATCAAGATCACCTCCAACACCAGCTGCTGACGCCCGCCTCCAGGCCGGCCCGGGCCTGACCGGCGGCAGCACCCGTACCCTGACGGCCCGCCCCTCCCGGGGCGGGCCGTCACGGCTTCCAGCCCGGCAGGGCGCCGGCAGCACCGGCAGCCCGCGCCCGCCCGGTTGTTCCAAGCCCTCACCGTCCCTGCGCGGCGTTCCAGGCGGGGACGAATCCGCAGGTCAGGGGCATACCGCTGTTCCAGCATCCCGGATCGCCGGGCAGGGCTGGCGGGCGGGACGGATCCCGGAGCACTCTGTGGTCCGACGGCGATCGGCACCGAACCCGAGCGACACCCGAGCCCGGACAGGCCACCGAACGACCCGACCACCCAGCACTCGAACCTGGGAGGAAGCCCTTTCATGCGCACCTCGACCCGACGCCCCCTCACCGTCCTGCTGACCGCTGCCGCCCTGGCCGCCGCGGCGGCGCCGGCCGCCGCCGTCCACGGCGGATCGGACACCACGACCGCGTCCCACCCGTTGGCCGTGGCCCTGCAGACCGCCGCGGGTGAGCAGTGGTGCACCGGCGCGCTGATCGCGCCGACCAAGGTGCTGACCGCGGGCCACTGCGTCGCCGAGGCGGACGACCCGCGCTCGCTGCGGGTGATCGCCGGACGCACCGGCCTGCCTGCGTGCGGGTGGCGCTGGCGGTGAAGTCGAGGTGTCCACCACCGTCATCGACGTCATCGAGGTCCGCCTCGACTGACCACCCACTACGCGCAGCCTCGGGACAGCGGGACCGCGCGATCTTCGGAGACCACACCCCGATGGAGGAACCCGTGCCACCGCGGCCCGGGCCCAGGCGGATCACGACCGCGAGGTAGAGCGGCATCGTCTGGAGTTCCTCGTTCCGCTCGGGCGGTTCAGGACGCCGCCCGCGCGCTGACGGCAATAGGCCTCCCTCAAAAGCCTGCCCGAGCGGCCCTCGCCGCCAAGCCGGCGATCGGCGTGGGCCTCGTGCTGTACGGCGGCCATCTCACCGGTGCGTGAAGGTCGAGAGGCCCGTCGTCCGGATCGGGATCGCCTCCGGACGTGCTGGTTGACCCGGTTGCCGAGCCGAACCAGCTGCGGTTGCCGCACCTGACACGTTGCCACAGGACTGTGGCGGCCACCCGCGACGGGTGGACGCCAACGGGTCCGCCGGGCGGGGTGTCGGCGGACCTGAACCGGGCGGCGTGGCCGCGTCGCCGCGGGACGGACGCGCCCGGCTCCAGGGTGGCCGCGATCCACCCCGTGTGCAGGCGGACGGTCTGCTCGGGCAGGTCGACGTCCGGCGGGAGCTGCCACGGCCCGACCGGTCGGGGCCCGCCGTCCGTCCGGGTTACCCGGTGGTCCCCGTTGCCGGACGGCCGGAATGCGTATGCGCCCTCGGTGCACCGCCCATCGCCACAGCCGAGCGGGCGGCGCACGGTCGAAGCAAGCCCGCCGGATGCGCCGCCCGCCGGGGCCGAGCAAGGAGCTTCACCACGGCAACGCCGACCGTCACCCGCACAGCCACCGCCGGCGAGCGGTCCCGGCCGGGCGCATTGGTGCTCCTGGTCACCGGCAGCGCCTTGTGCACCATGGAAACGACCGGGAGCACGCTGTACCGACGCAGCGAAGGCCGGTCCCTGGTCACCGAAGAGCCTCTCCGCTGCGGCGCCGACCGGGGCCGGCGTCGCAGTGGCCCTGCGCTCAGTCGGCGAGCAGCTCGGACAGTTGCGGCGAGTACATCGAGTGCAGCACGAGCGCGGCGCCGCCCACCACGGCGGCGTTCGCGCCGAGCGGGGACGCCTCGACCCGGACGACCCGGACACTGCGGGACAGCGGCTTGGTGGCCAGTGCCGCGGCGACGACGTCGACGTACCGCGACTCCACGTGCTGGATGCCGTGGCCGCCGAGGACGATGAGGTCCACGTCGACGAAGTTGGCGATGGTGACCGCGACCGAGGCGACGTGCTCCGCGGTCTCGTCGATGACGGCGGTGGCGACGGGGTCGCCGGCCGCGGCGGCACGCAGGATCGCGGTGTGGTCGACCGACGCCGGATCCCGGTCGAACGCCTGCGACAGCACGCTTCCGCCGCCGGGTCGGACTGCGAGCCGGCTGTGCACCTCGGCCACGATCGCCGACGGATTGGCCAGCCGTTCCAGGCAGCCCCGGGCGCCGCAGTAGCACTTCGGCCCGTCGGGCAGCACGGACCCGTGGCCGAACTCGGCCGCGTTCAGCGAACCGCCGCGGAAGACCTGGTGGTTGAGGATGAGACCGCCGCCGATGCCGGTGCCGAAGAAGACGTACGCGAAGTTCGCCACGCCCTTGCCCGCGCCGGACCAGCGCTCGCCGATGGCCGCGGCGGTGGCGTCGTTGTCCAGTGTCACCGGCAGCCCGGTGGCCTCGCTCAGCATGCCCTTCATCGGCACCCGGTTCCAGTGCGCGAGTTGGGGCGGGGTGACGATCATGCCGAGTTCCTGGTCTATCGGTCCCGGGGCGGCGAGGCCCAGGCCGAGGACCTTGTCGCGTGGGACGTCCGCTTCGCGGAGTACGTCGGCGACCAGTTCGGCCATGGCCGTCACCACCTGGGACGGGTCGGTGCCGGGTGGGGTGGGGCGCCGCTTGACGGTCAGGGGCCGCCCGAGCAGGTCGACCACGGCGCAGGTGAGTTCGATCGGGTCGAAGTGCAGTCCGACCGCGCTGCCGGCCTCCGCGTTGACCCGCAGGGTGGTTCGGGGCTTGCCGCCGCTGAGGACCCGGCTGGCCCCGTCCTCCCGGACTATGTCCTCGTCCAGCAGGCGGCGCACGATGCCGGAGACCGTCTGCGGGGTGAGGCCGGTCTTCTGTGCGATCTCCACCCGGCTGATGCCGTCGGCCAACTGGATCTGGTCCAGGACCACCGCTTGGTTGTACCGGCCCACCTTGGGGAGATTCGTTCCTGCCCGCCGCACGTACTGGGTCCTCTCTGCTCGCTCTCTCATAAACATCTTGTCACGGGGCATTGACGTAGTAAAACAAATGGATTTAGTGTCCCGGCACGCAGTCGTAACACCCCGGACACGAGGCACCGTGCGTGCCATCGGAGGCAAGCTGATGTCCACGAACCCCGGCATCCCGGAAGGCTCGGGCCCACGCGCCCAGCGCTGCCCGAGCGGTGCGGAGCACCGCTCATGACCCGGGCGCAGGCCCTGCTGGAGATGCGGTCGATCACCAAGACGTTCCCCGGCGTCAAGGCGCTCGCCGAGGTCAACCTCGCCGTCCGGCCGGGTGAGATCCACGCGATCTGCGGGGAGAACGGCGCCGGCAAGTCCACCCTGATGAAGGTGCTGAGCGGTGTCTATCCGCACGGCAGCTACTCGGGCGAGATCGTCTACCGTGGCGAGCAGACGCGGTTCGACGGCGTCCGGGCCAGTGAGCGGGCCGGGATCGTGATCATCCACCAGGAACTGGCGCTGGTGCCGGGCATGTCGATCACCGAGAACATCTTCCTCGGCAACGAGCCGCGCAGGCGGGGCGGGATCGACTGGAAGGCCGCCCGCCGCCGGGCGGTGGAGCTGATGGAGCAGGTCGGGCTCCGGGAGGATCCCGACACGCTGATCAAGGACATCGGCGTCGGCAAGCAGCAACTCGTCGAGATCGCCAAGGCGTTCGCGAAGGACGTGAAGCTGCTCATCCTCGACGAACCGACCGCGGCGCTCAACGAGGACGACTCCCAGCACCTGCTCGACCTGCTGCGCGGCTTCCGGGAACGCGGCATCACCTCGATCATCATCTCGCACAAGCTGAACGAGATCGAGGCGATCGCCGACAGCATCACGATCCTGCGCGACGGCCGCACCATCGAGACCCTCGACGTCAAGGCGGACGGCGTCAACGAGGACCGGATCGTGCGCGGCATGGTCGGCCGTGAGCTGAGCAGCCGCTTCCCCGACCGCACGCCCGACATCGGCGAGGTCTTCTTCGAGGTGCGCGACTGGACCGTGCGGCACCCGAGTTCGGACGACCGGCTCGTCTGCAAGGGGTCGACGTTCCAGGTCCGGCGCGGCGAGATCGTCGGGTTCGCCGGCCTGATGGGTGCCGGGCGCACCGAACTCGCGATGAGTCTGTTCGGGCGCTCGTACGGCACCTACCTGTCCGGGCGGGTCTTCAAGGACGGCGAGGAGATCCGGCTGAAGTCGGTGCCGGACGCCATCCGGCACGGCCTCGCCTACGTCAGCGAGGACCGTAAGTCCATCGGACTGAACCTGCTGGACGACATCAAGACCTCGATGGTGGCGGCCAAGCTGTCGAAGATCGCCCGGCGCAGGGTGGTCGACCCGGTACGTGAGTACCGGATCGCCGAGGACTACCGCACGAGCCTGCGGATCAAGACGCCCAGCGTCGACGAGGGCGTCGTCAAGCTCTCCGGCGGTAACCAGCAGAAGGTCGTGCTGGCGCGGTGGATGTTCACTGACCCGGACCTGCTGATCCTCGACGAACCGACCCGCGGGATCGACGTGGGTGCCAAGTACGAGATCTACGGGATCATCCAGCGGCTCGTCGGCCAGGGGAAGGGCGTCATCGTCATCTCCTCGGAGCTGCCCGAGCTGATCGGACTGTGCGACCGCATCTACACGGTGTTCGAAGGCGTCATCACCGGTGAGGTCCCGCGCCACGAAGCCGACCCCGAACTGCTGATGAAGCAGATGACCGCTAAGAAGAAGAGCCCGACGTCATGAGCAGAATCAAAGAGCTGCAGAAGAACCTCTTCGGAGGCACGACCTCCAACGCCCGCCAGTTCGGCATGATCTTCACCCTGGTGTCGATCGTCCTGCTGTTCCAGATCTGGACCGGTGGGCTGACCCTGACTTCCGGCAACCTCATCGCGGTGGTCAGCCAGTACTCCTACATCCTGATCCTCGCCATTGGCATGCTGATGGTGATCGTCGCCGGGCACATCGACCTCTCGGTCGGCTCGGTCGCAGCGTTCACCGGCATCGTGGTCGCCAAGGCCATGCAGACGTACTCGCTCCCGTGGCCGCTCGGCCTCGGCCTCGGCCTGCTCATCGGCGTCCTGATCGGCGCCTGGCAGGGCTTCTGGGTGGCCTACGTGGGAGTCCCCGCGTTCATCGTCACTCTGGCCGGAATGATGCTGTTCCGCGGCGGCAACCAGTACATAGGCAACGCCGACACGGTGCCGGTCCCGGCGGACTTCCGCAAGATCGGCGCCGGCTTCCTGCCCGAGGTCGGACCGGACACCGGCTACAACAACCTGACGCTGCTGCTCGGACTGGCCGCCTGCGCGGGCATGGTGTGGCGTGAGTGGAAGGCGCGGCAGACCCGCCGCGAGATGAACGCCGAGGTACCGCCCCTGTGGATCTCGGGCGTCCGCCTCGCGGTGATGCTGGGCGTCATCGCCTTCGCGACGCTGCGCTTCGCCGGCGGCCGGGTCGGCACCAGCCTGCCGATCTCCGGCATCATCCTGATCATCCTGGTGCTCGCGTACTCGTACTACACCCGCAACACCATCGGCGGGCGGCACATCTACGCTGTCGGCGGCAACGCCCGCGCCGCCGAGCTGTCCGGGGTGAAGCTGAGGCGGGTCAACTTCCTGGTCATGATGAACATGTCCGTGCTGGCCTCGCTGGCCGGCATGATCTTCGTGGCGCGGTCCGCCGCCTCCGGCCCGCAGGACGGCCTGAGTTGGGAACTCGACGCCATCGCCGCCGTCTTCGTCGGTGGCGCGGCGGTCTCCGGCGGCCTCGGCACCGTGAGCGGCTCCATCGTCGGCGGCCTGGTCATGGCGCTGCTCAACAACGGGCTCCAACTGGAGGGCGTCGGCTCGGACATGGTCCAGATCATCAAGGGCATGGTCCTCCTCCTCGCCGTCGCGTTCGACGTCTACAACAAGCGCCAGGGCCGCTTCTCGATCATCGGGACGCTGATGCGCCCGTTCCGCAGCGAGGAGCCGGCCGCCCCGGCGAGCCCTGCCGGCGGCCCGGACAAGACTCCGGTCGCGGGCTGACCGCCGTACCAGCCACCCACGCCGCCGTACGCGCCGTACCCCCAGGCCGCCGTACGCGCCGTACCCCCACGCCGCCGTACCCCGCACGGCCCGCTTCCCACGACACCAATCCTCCCGCAACCGCACCACCGCACGAAGGGCTCAACTCACCATGCGCAGAACCATCATCCGAGGCATCGCCGCGGTCGGCGCCGTCGCCCTGCTCACCCTGAGCACGGCCTGTTCCAACCAGCGTGAAGGCGCCACCGGCGCGGACGGCGGCGGCGCCGCCAAGGGCTTCGCGCAGGACTCCCTGGTCGGTGTCGCGCTGCCGGCGAAGACGTCGGAGAACTGGGTGCTCGCCGGTGACCTGTTCACCAGCGGCCTGAAGGACGCGGGTTTCAAGACCGACGTGCAGTATGCGGGCGCCTCCACCAGCGTCGCGGACCAGCAGGCGCAGATCTCCTCCATGATCACCAAGGGCGCCAAGGTGATCGTCATCGGCGCGACCGACGCCTCGCAGCTCTCCACCCAGGTGGCCCAGGCCAAGCAGGCCGGTGCGACCGTCATCGCCTACGACCGTCTGGTCACCAACACGCCGGACGTCGACTACTACGTCGCGTTCGACAACTACAAGGTCGGCCAGCTGCAGGGGCAGGCCCTCGTCGACGGGATGAAGGCCAAGAAGCCGACCGGCCCGTGGACGGTCGAGCTGTTCTCCGGCTCGCCGGACGACAACAACTCGAAGGTCTTCTTCGGGGGTGCGATGGACGTGCTCAAGCCGCTGATCGACAAGGGCGACATCGTCGTCGGGTCGGAGCAGACGGACATCAAGCAGACCGCGATCCAGGGCTGGAAGGCCGAGAACGCCCAGCAGCGCATGGACTCGCTGCTGACCTCGGCCTACAACAGCGGCAAGCAGCTCGACGGAGTCCTGTCGCCGAACGACACGCTCGCCCGGGCGATCCTCACCTCGGTGAAGGGCGCCGGCAAGCCGACCCCGATCGTCACCGGCCAGGACTCCGAGGTCGAGTCGGTGAAGTCGATCATGGCCGGTGAGCAGTACTCCACCATCAACAAGGACACCCGCAAGCTGGTCGCCCAGACCATCACCATGGCCAAGTCCCTGCAGAAGGGTGACAAGCCGGAGACCAACGACATCAAGTCGTACAACAACGGCTCCAAGGTCGTTCCGGCCTACCTCCTCCCGCCGGTCATCGTGACCAAGCAGAACGCGGCCGAGGCCTACGCCAACGACCCCAAGCTGTCCCCGCTCACCAAGTAGCAGTGATCCGCGCCGGCGTGCGCGCCGGGTGGCCCGGAGCGCACGCCGGCACCGGGGACCCGCAAGACGAAGGATGGATACACTCGTGTTCGGAGCACTCGACATCGGTGGTACCAAGATCGCCGGAGGGCTCGTGGACGCCGACGGCCGCCTGGTGGCCCGTTCGCAGTGCGCCACACCGGCCCGCGGCACGGCCGAGGAGATGATGGCCGCGGTCGCGGCGGTCCTCGACGACCTGGCCGTCCACCCGGAGTGGGAGTCGATCTCCGGCCTGGGCATCGCCAGCGCGGGCCCGGTCGCCACCGCCACCGGGACGGTCAGCCCGGTCAACATCCCGGCCTGGCGCGCCTTTCCGCTGGCCGACCGGGTGCGCGCGCATCCCCGTGTCCCACTCGGCGTCGAGCCCCTCGTGGTGGGGGACGCGGTCGCGATGGCCGCGGGCGAGCACCGGGCGGGCGCCGCCAGGGGAGTGGACAACGCCCTGTGCATGGTGGTCTCCACCGGCATCGGCGGCGGCCTGATCCTCAACGGGTCGCTGTACGCCGGCCCGTCCGGCAACGCCGGGCACATCGGCCACATCTCGGTCGACCACACCGGCGGGCCGGCGTGCCCCTGCGGGGCGCGCGGCTGCCTGGAGCAGCTCGCCAGCGGAACCGCCATCGCCGCCCATGCCCTGGCATCCGGCTGGGAGCCGCCCGCCGATGCGGCACCGACGGCCGCGACGGTCGCGGACGCCGCCCGCGCCGGTGATCCGCGAGCCGCCGCCGCATACGACCGGGCCGGACGGGCCCTCGCCGCCGCGATCGCCGCCACGGCGGCCCTCGTCGAACTCGACCTGGTCGTCGTCGGCGGCGGCGTGGCACAGGCCGGCGAGACGCTGTTCGCGCCGCTGCGCCGTCACCTGGCCGACTACGCCACCCTCGACTTCACCCGTGACCTGCCGGTCCTGCCCGCCCTACTCAGCACCGACGCCGGACTCATCGGAGCGGCCGTCGCAGCGGGGATGCCGCGCCCGGAGCGCGGAACGACCGAGCTGCCCGCCTCCCACGCGTAAACCGACCGGAGCCAAGACCCCGTGGACCTGCTCACCACCACCATCCAGCCCTACACCTGGGGCTCCACCACCGCCCTCGCGGAGCTGATGGGCGTCGCGCCCACCGGCGAACCACAGGCCGAGATGTGGCTGGGCGCGCACCCCGCAGCCCCGTCGTACGTCGACCGGGGACAGGGGCCCGTCGCCCTGGACCGACTGACGGCCGCCGGCCCGCTGGCGGAACTCGGACCGGCACTCGTGAGCCGGTTCGGCCCACGGCTGCCGTTCCTGCTGAAGCTGCTCGCCGTCGACTCCCCGCTCTCCGTCCAGGTCCATCCCGACCGCGCCCAGGCCGCCGCCGGCTTCGCCAGGGAGAACGCCGAGGGGATCCCGCTCGACGCCCCGCACCGCACGTACCGCGACGACCAGCACAAACCCGAGATGATCGTCGCCCTGACCCGGTTCCGGGCGCTGTGCGGCCTGCGGGCTCCCGAGCAGTGCGCCGACCTGCTGGACGCCCTCGGCGTCGACAGGCTGAAGCCGTACGCCGAGGAGCTTCGTGCCCGCCCTGGCGAGGCCGCCCTACGGAAGGTCTTCACCGCCTTCCTCACACCGCCGGACGGCCTCCTCGCCGCCGTCGCCGAGGCCGTCCGGCTTGCGGCGGCGAGCGGCGGGCGGTACGCGGCGGACCTCGTCGCGTACGCCGCCGTCACCCGCTCCCACCCCGACGACCCGGGCCTGATGTCCGCCCTGATGCTGAATCAGGTGACGCTGGAACCCGGACAGGCACTGTTCCTCGGGGCGGGAGTCGCGCACGCCTACCTGTCCGGCCTCGGCGTGGAGGTCATGGCGAGCTCCGACAACGTCCTGCGCTGCGGGCTGACGTCCAAGCACGTGGACGCGGCCGAGTTGCTGAAGGTCGTCCGTTTCACCGCGGTCCCGATGCGCGCCGTCGAGGCCCGACGGGACGAGACGACCGGGGAGCACATGTACCCGGCTCCCGTCGACGAATTCCGGCTCTCACGGATCGACCTCGCACGCAGCGACCGGCCGTACCCGCTCACCGTCGACGCGCCCCAGATCGTGCTGTGCACCGGCGGTTCGGCCACCGTCGCCTCGCCGGAGCGCTCGATCGCCCTCGGCCCCGGCCGCGCGGCCTATGCCCCGGCCGGTGAGGCGCTCCGGCTCAGTGGCGAGGGAACGGTGTTCCGTGTCACGACAGGGCTTGCCCGGAAGCTCACGACCCGTGAGCAACTGCCGACGCGCCGGGGTGTTTCGGCCGGCCGTCGAATCACTGGAATCCCGCCGGCGTGGGCAGGATAGTGCGTTCGCCGGCGACGATGGGCCTCAAACTGACCGGCCGCTCCGTGTGCAGCTGATCGTGCTGTACGAGCTCGGGATGCACGCCGGCCCACCCCCGCCAGCCCGCCCAGGGGGCGGGCCGTGGCCCCACCCCCGCACCCACCCTTGGAACGCTGCTGTCCACGCGATCGGGCCGGGAAGCGTGCGGCTCGCAACCGTGTGACGTCTGCGCTCATGTCTGCCGGAGCTTCCGCAGGGCACCGACCGGGCCGGAGCGCTGCTGGGAATCCTCGGACGCCTGGAGAACGCCGTGGGGTGATGGCTGGTCTTCGTCGGCTTGCCGCCGCCCGGCCGCGGGCGGGGTGTCACGTCCTTGTCGCCGCGCCGGAGCTCTCCGCCTGCCAGCCCCGCCTCGGTCGGCGTGACCGACGCCGTCACCGGTGAGCCGGTCCCCTATGGGTCGGAGCCTGGGGTGGGTGCTACGCGAGCGCAGGCTCGGCGGCGTGGTCGGATCGGTGGACGCTACTGGTGTTGGTGGGGGAGTTGCTCTTCGAAGTCGCAGGCGGCGGTGGCCTGGTAGCCGGCTGTTCGTACGGTGGTGAGGACGCGGGCGACGGCATGGGCCAGGGCGGGCATGGGGCCGTCCGCGTCGATTTTCAGGGGCCGGCCGATGAAGTCCGTCGCCAATGCGGCGTCGGGGTTGGGTCGTACCTCGAAGTCCACGCCCGCCCGCGCGACGCAGTACCCGCTCGGCGCGGCGTCCAGGGCCGCGGCGATGAGGTCGGTCACCGTCTGCCGGTTCGCGCCGGCGACGTAGATCGCGTAGTACTCGCTGCCGCCGGCGTCCGTCACGCGGTCGCCGCCTCGCCGGAGCCCTCGGCGGGGGCGTCGATGTGGCGGAGCCGGCTGCGGTCCTCGACCCGGTCCTCGACCGGCAGCCCCGCCCAGTACTCCTCGGCCCACACCGCGTGCGAGGCTTGCCGATCGGCTTCCCCGAGCCGAGCCGACTCGGCCAACTGCTCCTCGTCCAGGCCATGGGCCACGGCCGGGATGTCACAACTCCAGGCCGGGAGCGTGGCCAGGCAGGTACGGCGCTCGGCCTGCACGGCCGCCAGCGCCCGCTGCGCATTGATCAGGTCGTCGCTGTACGCGAAGGTCCTTTCCAGCTTTCCCACAGCGGGAATCGTATGCGTGACCGGTCAGCCGCCGGGCCTCGGCCCGCAGGGTAGGACCGTCGGTTTCCCCGTGTGCCCGCTGCGGGGCCGGGCCGTAAATACGCCCGAAACCGGGTCCGCGCCGAAGCCCGGAGAAACGGCCCGAGCCGCAAATGCCGCCCCTACGCTCAGCCCCGGCACACCCGGGGCAACGGCCCGGGCCGAAATCCGTACCGCCGTCGTCGTGCCCGCCCCGGCCGAGCAGGGGGCGGAGGCCTTCGAGGTGCTGCGCCGCGCGGCGTGCACGATCCCGACGGTGCGGTTCGGCGAGCCGGACCGCCTCGACGACCTGGACCTGACGGTTGGTGAGGGCTGGCTGCCGGCCTCCTGGGACGACCCGCAGGCCGCGGACGTCCACCAGCTGCTCTACCGGGGCCGGCCCATCGGTTGGACCGCGCCGCTGCCGGACGGGCCGTGGGGGCAGGCCGGGCACATCGTTGCCGAGTACCTGGACGCCCAGGAGGTCGTGGTCCTGACCGAACCCGCCAGCGGGGCCCGCACCCACCGCTCCGTCGGGCAGGCCCGGGACGTCCTGCACCGCGCGCACCTCGACCGGCTGCGCGCCGAGCGAGCGATGCCCGAGGTGCCGCACCTGGCCCTCAAGCGCCCGACCGGCTGGAGCGCGCCCTCTGTCCGCGGCCTGGGCGACCCCGACCGCGCCACGCTCGGCGACGGCCTGGTCCACCTCACCTGGCCCGACCTCCTGGGCGTCCAGGAGCTCCAGCAAGGCGGCCGCCCGGTCGGCTGGATCGAGGAGTACGACGTCCAGCGCGGCATCTGGACCGCCCTGATCGACAGCAGCCTCGTCGCCAACGCCGCCAGCGGCGAACCCCTTCGGGTGCAGTTCCCTTGAAGGGAAAGGCCCGTGCTGGGCTGCGCCTGGCTATGAAGCGTCGGCGTAGGCGAGGTGGGTGCCGCAGACGGTGCAGCGGAAGAGCATCGCGCTTGCGCCCTGCCCGAGGTGGGTCAGGAAGCTCTCGTGCTGGGATGCGTCGTGCCGGCCGCTGATCCGTAGGTCGGTTCGAAGCTGGTCGAGTGCCTCGGGGTGGGCTGTGAGTTCGGTGTATCCGACCTCGCCGATAAAGGCGGCCGCGTCGTTGCAGTGGACGAGCCAGTGCGGGTCCTGCCAGGCGTGGAAGCCCGGGGTGCGGCGAGTGACGTGCTCCAGGGTCTCCTCGCTGACGCCGTCGAGTCCGTATGAGTCGGTGAATTCACCTTCGAATCGTTCGGCGGCGCTCCCGTCGGCGATGCACCAGGGGCAGAATCTCCCGCTGACGTCCTGCGCCGTGTAGAAGGTAGCGGTGTAGATCCAGCCCGTGGCGCGCTCGCAGCAGGCACAGGTCTCGGCGCTCTCGCGGATGGATCCGCTGGCGACGGGATCAGGGTGGTAGCGGAAGGCGGGCAGGCTGGCGCTCACTGCTGGGCCTGCCCGTGCAAGGAGGGGGCCGTGTCGACGTGGGTGGTCTGCGCGTCGGTGGGCACGCCTGTGAACCTCATGGGTCGCAGTCTGTCCGCAAGCAGTCCCGTGATCAAGCGGCGAGGTGCAACCGCCGCTGGTCCGGGGTGGGGTAGAGGCGTTCGTGTTCGCGGGCGGCGTGGAAGCGCCAGTAGGGATGGAGGTCGCCGTTGGAGACGACGGCACGCAGTCGCAGGACGGCATCGGCTCCGGGCAGGCCCCAGCGGGCGCCGGTTATGTCGAGGCGGTCGGCGATCAGGTGGCGGCAGGCGCCCTCGACGGCGCCGGTGGCGATCGGCCAGCCGTTTTCGAGTGCGGTGTCGTAGCGGAGCTGGTCGAGGTGGCCGGTCAGGTAGCGGTGGCAGGCGTCGACGGCCTCGCGCCGGGAGGCCGGCAGGTGTTCCCGCTTGGCCTGGGCGGTCATCTCGGTGGCGGTGCGGGCGGCGTGGCCGGCCAGGATCGCGGTCAGGCGGTCGGCGGCCCAGGTCTCCAGGTGGTCGCCGGATTTCCTGACAGCGTGTGCATCAGCGTCTCGAAGGCGCTGAGGGATCGTGCAAAGAGGTCAGTGGTGCATCGGGTGTCGTACGGTGTCATCTCCAGGGCTCTTCCCGTCCAGCATCGAATGGGTCGCACCTTCGAATGTAGGCGCGGAAGAGCCCTGCTGTTAACGGGAGTTGGGCGATTTGGCCGTCCGACGGCGAGCCGGGGTAAACATCCCTGGGGTGTCCTCGTCCAGCCAGCCGCGTTCCACCAGCCGCTTCAGCTTCGAGGGCGTGCCCTCGATCTTCCCGGTCTCGGCCGGCAGCCCGATCCTGGGCACGATCTGCTTGGCGCGGACCGGCCCCGGGGCATCCGCCACCACCTCCAGAATGTCCCGATACACACGCGGCAGGACCTCCGGCCCCATCCCGGGCTGCCACTTCGGCACCGTCAGCACTCCGACCACCCGCCGCTCGGCGCCCGCATAGGCCGACGCCACCGGCCCACCCACAGTCGCCCCGTCAGCATCGACCGCGACCGCTGGCCTCTCCGACGTCAACTCCGCGAGCACTTCCCCGACCGTCTCCCGCGCGATCCGCAACCGCTCCAGGCTCTCCCGCGCCAGATCCAGTCTTCCGGACAACTCGGCGAGTTCGGCTTCGAGCTCCTCCGCCCGCCTCCGGGCAGCCACCTCGCGCGCTTCCAACTCCTCGAACAACGAGCCCATCTGCTATCCCTCCTCCACCACCAAGGTAGAGACGGGCAGCCCCGAGCACAGTCCCGCGCAGCCGTCCTCCCAGTTCAACCCTTCCCTTGAGAGGAACCGCACCCAACCCCTTCCCTGCCCCGACGCCGAAGGCGCCCTTGCCCTGCTGCGCCGGGCCCTGGGCGAGCATCTCACCCGCTGGTAGACCGGGCCGGCCGACGCGGCCGCGCGCTGGCCCGCGCGCGATGGACAGCTCCAGCAGCGCGCGGCGCGCCTCTGGACAGGCCGCGCGGGTTCCGCGCGCCGACCGCGCCGACCCGGCCGGGGCGCACCACCGGGTCAGCCGCCCGCAGGTGGGGAATCGGGGCGAGCAGGTCTGGCGAACTGCAGAGCGCAGGGTGGCCGTTTTTCGCGAGCTTCATCACGTGGCCACCACCCTGCCGTTGCTGCGCCGCCACGGTGCCGACGCCCCGATCCGGCGGCCGCGGCTGGCACACCCTGACCGCCGCGCGGGCCGGTTCCTGGGGCGACGACGGACTGTGTGACGTGCCGCCAGGCCGACGCCGACTGCGCAGCGTTGGAGGCCACTGAGTGCGAGCAGGACGCCGGCCGGGCCGTGGCCTTCGGGCTACTTCCTCTCGAAGAGCGGATCCGTCTCTTCGTGGAGCACGCCCCCGACCACCGGCATCCTGGTCCTGGGATCCCCTGGCGGCAACGTCGCGACGACCTGAGGCATTGAGATCCTGGGCACCGTGTTGCCTGGTTGTGCCATAAGGAATTCGAGCGAGGTCCCGTAGGCCACGCCGGCCACGCGCGCAAAGACAGCACACGTCGCGCACATGGGGCATGGCTCGGCCGTCGTCACCAAGACGGTCGTGGAGGCGGCAGTAAAGCTCCCTTTGCTGATGCTGAATCCCCGGAGCGCATTGAGCTCCGCATGCGCCGACGGGTCGGCGCCGCCGGTATTCGCCGCGCTCCAGACGATCTCACCATTGCCCACGTCGACAAGTACGGCGCCGTAGCCGAATGAATGAGCCGCCCGCTTCGCAACGTCGATCGCTGCGCGCATTGCTGTCTCTAGGTTCCTGCGCACGGGCTCCGGCAATGCGTCGGGCGGCGAGGTGGGGAACTCGGGCTGGAGTGGCAGCTTCGTGGGTGGTGTGCACTGCTGGATGGGTGAGGCCTGCGCGTCTGCACGCGCCTCACCCAAGAGCGACAGCGCCCCAATAGCACCAATGACGATCGCGCCCTGACGTAGCGCCTGGCGGCGATCGAGCGAGTGTGGCATCGACGTCGTCATCGGACATCTGACCCATAGAGACCAAAAGGCTGCGGTGCGGGTGCTCCCGGACATGCCGCAAGCCCCATTGTATCCGACTTCGCGTAGCGTTTGCCGCCCTCGACGACGAGATCACGGTATTCCACGATCATCCTTCGCTTCTCGGTTCTCGACTATGACTGATGCCTGTAGTCGTGTGATGTGACTTTTGTTCTTTGTATCTGCTCATGAGATCCGGGGTTGACTTTAGAAAAATACGACTACAGGCTTCAAGCCTTTATCCTCGGCGCTCGGGCGCCCGGAGAATGGGAATACGTTGCAGGGGTCAGGCGCGGCCACGATGCCCGCCATGCCGGGGTGCGGGGCGCAAGTCCGGACTCGATCCGGGGGCACCGAGCCGTGGCTGGCTGTCGTGCCATGAACGTGCCACGACGAGTAGCACGTAACGATCAACTAAGGCGTGCGGATAAAGGTTTGCCCAATCCGGGTAGAAGATTCTCTGCGGACCTCGGCTTCGATGCAGCGGGCGGCGCGTCAGGCTTCTCGATCGAGCCGGAGGCCTGTCCGGAAGATCCTTCAGTGACACCGCCAGCCCCCGATGCCGGCGAGGTCGCGCCCGGTGCAAGGTCACATAAAGAGCGGATCCGTCTCTTCGCGTAGCACGCCCCCGACCACCGGCATGTTCGGCAAGGGACCGGTCGCGACGACCTGAGGCATCGAGATCCGGATCGGCATGCGGGTGGGTGGATGTCCGATGAGGAACTCGAGCGAGGTTCCGTACGCCACTCCGGCCACTCGCGAGAAGATGGCACACGTCGCGCACATAGGGCATGGCTCGGCCGTCGTCACCAAAACGGTCTTCTGCAAGGCATCCCCATCGGGGTGCAAGAGGCCGAAGTTCCGGATCACATTGAGTTCTGCATGATTCGTTCCAGGGCCTTCGCCCCCCTTCGCTTCCGCGACGATCCGACCATCATCCACGTTGACCAGTACGGCGCCGAATCCGCGGAACCGCGGCGGCGGCGACACCACCTTGATTGCTGCACGCATTGCTGTCTCAAGGTTCCTGCGCACGGGCTCCGGCAATGCGTCGGGCGGCGATGTGGGGAACTCGGGCTGGAGTGGCAGCTTCGTGGGTGGTGTGCACTGCTGGATGGGTGAGGCCTGCGCGTCTGCACGCGCCTCACCCAAGAGCGACAGCGCCCCAACAGCACCAATGACGATCGCGCCCTGACGCAGCGCCTGGCGGCGATCGAGCGAGTGTGGCATCGACGTCGTCATCGGACATCTGACCCATAGAGACCAAAAGGCTGCGGTGCGGGTACTCCCGGACATGCCGCAAGCCCCATTGCATCCGACTTCGCGTAGCGCTTGCCGCCCTCGACGACGAGATCACGGTATTCCACGATCATCCCTTCTCAATTCTCCACCCATGCCGGGGTTGCGTCTGATTTGGCGGGCCGTGGTTTGCTCAACGTATCGGTGGTTCAGTAGTGCGACTTAAGTGTCGGGCCCGGGTTCCACTCGTTCAGCCGGACGGCGTCCAGCGGCGCGACCCACGAGGTCCGGCCCGATTCCAGGGTGACGACCCATGAGTAGGGCCAGCCCGGGATCATCAGGTGCTTGTTCTCACCACGGCCGTAGGTGTGGCACAACGACCAGGCGCCGCCGTCGCCGCCGTCCCGCCGCGCCCACCCAGCTCGCTCCCGCCGCCCCGGTCCGCGCGGGGTGGCCGCCAGCCCCGGTGAGGCGGGGAGGCACCGGCTGCTGTCGGACCTGGTCGAGTGAGGACCTGATCCCGGGCGGGGTGGTCGTCTGCACGACCTGGCACGAGCCCGCCTGCCCGGCCTGGACCCGGCGACCACCAGCACGGCGGCCGGGCGCTCGGACGGCGGCGCGTCTGACTTCGGACGCGGGATCGCGGGTGCCATCGGCCAGGACGGCCAGGGTTGCCGGGGGATACCCTGCGCCGAACATGGTACTGAGGGTGCCCATCGCGTAGGCGCGTACCCGCGGGTCCGGGTCGGACGCCGCGCTGGTGACCGTCCCGACGTACCGCGTCGCGTCGAGGGCGGTGACGCACAGGCCCCAGAGGCCGACCATCCGGGCCCTGGGGTCGCGCGAGGAAACAAAGTCCAGGGTCAGCCTGAGAGACTCCTCGGGCCAGGCGAGGAACAGCTCAAGGACAACCACCTCCAGCGCATCCCCGTCCTCGTTGCGGTCACTCATCCGCGCGCGCATCAGGGCCGGCAAGGCCGCCGCACCACAGGCATCCGCCAGCACATGGGCGATCTGGTCTCGCGCGAAGGAATCGTCCGCGGCGACGTAACGGGCAAGTCGCTGTTCCAGCTCCGGTCGCAGGAACGCGGCAGCCGGCGTCCGCAGTTCCTCCACCAGAGGCTCGAACCGACGGTGGGCGTCGGGCCCGCGTTCCGCACTGCTGGCGAGCCGCGTGCCCAACCCGCTCAACGCGTGTTCCAGCGCCGCACGCTCTGTCGCTGCGTCTTCGGCCCCACCAGTACTGGCCACGAGGCTCACCCTACGGCGGGTGTTATCGGCCTGCTGCTCCGGGGCCAGGGGCAACAACCTGCCCCAAGGGCACAGAGCCGCGTTGGCAGCCCCTCTCCCGGCCGACCGCGGGCTGGAAACCGTCTCGCGCCCCGAATTATCAAGCAGCTAATGCGAGTTGAGCGGGGAATGCGATGTGCTCGTCGAACAGTCGGCGGTTCTGGAGGCAGTGACAGAGTTGGCCGAGCATGCGGTTGAACAGGTTGCGGTGAGCGCCCGGCGAACACCGGACGCCCCAGGGGACCCCGTCGGGCCGCTCCGGCTGCTGACCCGCTCGCCGCTTGGTGCCTGCCCGGCTCGGCCGGACCTGTCGACGCCGACCGGATCCGGCGCCGGCTCTCTCGTGCTCGACCGATGTCCCACGGGCGGCCCCTGGCGGCGACCACCGTGCCCTGACGCATCAGGGGTGCGGGCCGCCCCGGGACGCCTGGGAGGGGCCCTCCCGGGCCTCCTGGTGCAGCTTCCGCTGTAGCTCCTGCTGTGGCTCCTGATGCAGTTCCTGATGCGGAAGGAACTGCATGTAGGAAGTTCTGGAAGCAATGCTGTGCGAGAGATGAAGGTTTGGCCCTTCGGAGTCGCCCTACGTGTGGAGCGACGCTGGGATGTCGGCGTTCAGCGACAGGAAGTGTCAGCGGCGGCGACACGAAGCCGTCAGTGGAGCGAGTCCCGGTAGCGAGGGGACCAGGACGGACGTCAGTGCCCGACGCCGTTACTGACGTTTCGGTGTCGTCCGACAGGACGCTCCCGGGCCGCTTGGCCCTTTCTCGTTGCGTCCGGCGGGGCCGGCCGCGCGCCCGCTCACAAGCGGGCTGGGGTGGTGGTGGGACGGGGGGCGCGCTGGGCGGGAACGGGCTTGGCGGCTGTCAGGAACTCGCCTGGTGCCAGCCGGATATCTCTCGAAGGCAGCGCCCGACCAGGACCACCGAAGGACGCCCGTGAGCACCCGTCAGCGCCCCGCCGAGCCTGACGACAACGACGACCAGGGCGACACCGTCGAACCATCGGCACCGTCCCGGCCGCCTCGTCGCCGTCCCCTCCGCGCTCCCTCCGCGCCCCCGGCGCGGCGCCCGGCCCGCTCCCGCCACGGACCGCGAGGACAGACCGGGCGCTCAGGCAGGACGGCTACGCGGCGGCGGATCCTGTCGGCGGACGGCTCCCGCGCGGAACGAGGACGAGGCCGAGCAGGCACCCCGCCACCAGGCCGACGCCGTGGTTGTTCTGCATGAGGCACAGCAGCGTTCCTGCCGCGGGGACGAGGAGCAGGTACCAGATGTCCTTGAACGGCCGGGGCGGGACGGTCGCGCCCAGCAGGCAGGTGACGGCCAGGGCGCCCAACAGCGCGCAGATCGCCACCGAGTCGCCGCCGCCGCGGGTCGACCAGCCGGCCAGGCTGACCACGTGCGCCGACACGCCGCCGACGAGGAAGACGACCAGGGTCCGCCACCGGCCGAGGACCGCCTCGGTGACCGCGCCGATCACGAGCAGGGCCGGCAGGTTGAACGCGATCTGTCCGATGCCCGAGGACTGCACCAGGAGTGCGGTCACGGCGCGCCACCACTGTCCGTCGGAGAGGGCGTCCGGCCGGCGCATCAGATCCCCGATGACGGAGGGCACCAGGTACTGGACCACCGCCATCACCGCCATCACCGCGAACAACCCGAGGGTGACCCGGGGGCGCCGGGCCAGGCCCTCCCGGACCACCGCGAGCACCTCGCCCGGGCCGCCGCCACCGGCCGGGCCCCCGCCGGCCCCGGCGGCGTTCGCGGGGCCGGCCAGCACCAGCGCCCGCAGTCCCACGCCGACCACCACGGCAGCGCTCGCGTACAACCCGATCTCGTGCGGCGACATCGCCGACCCCCGTCCGAACAGCCCCCGGGGCGGTCCCGCCCCCCGATGCGGTCCATCATCGCCGCCGGGCGACGGCGCCCGCCAGCGCGGATGATCACAAAATGATCATGACAGTCGTCACACTGCCCGGCCGCTCCCGACGTTCGCCGGACGGCCGACGGGTCGGGCGGGGCTGCGATCGCTTTGCGGGGCAGAATGAAGTGACCAGCCCTGCGGCTCCCGTTCGCCGCCTATAGCTCCGCCCGCCCGGCTGGCGGGTGCTCCGGCCGTCCGCGGGCGTGTGGTGCCGGCTTGCTGCTTCGCGAGGCTCTGTCCGATGGCCGGGTCGCTCCGGTCGCTGCGCTGGGGTGTGACCTGCCAGTGCCGGACTCGACAGCATGGGCTGTTTCAAGCGGTATGCCCGTATCGGTCTGGACCGGCTGGGGGTGTCGCGGGAGCAGGCGAGGGTCGTGTCTGCGCACGCGGTTCGGTGACTCTCCGTGTCTGCCCGCGGCCCCTGCCTGACGAGTCCACGACCAGCCGACCGCTCGGCACCCGGAGCGAGGCGACCTCCTGCACCTGGGCGATCTCGATCCAGCTGTACGGGGTGTGCGCATCGCCCCCGATCCGCGCACCCGGTGTGAACAGAGCGTCGAGGTACTCGCGTGTCTCCGGCCTGACCTCGTTCACGCCCGCCCGTCTTCCGCTCTCCTGGCAGCCGCCGTCCGGACCGTACAGGCCCCCGCCGACAAGCGGCCTGGCACCGCGTCCTGTCCTCGCCCGGTGCCGCAGGCCCCGGCCCATGGGGCAGGGCTGGGTTGATCAGTCGTCGTTGGCTCGGTGTGCGGTTACGGCGTCGGCGAGGGCGGTGCGGCGCTTCTGGGCCTCGCGGATGATCCGGCCGACCTGCACGTCGGTGATGCGAAAGCCCCTGCCGGCGCGGGTCTTGTCTCCGTGGTCGGTGCCGGCGAGTTCGGCGACGAGGTTGGCGTAGGCGCGTTGCTGGAGGGGGTCCTGGCGGGCGATCAGGCGCCGTCGGCGCTCGAATGGCCGGTGGCGTCAGCCGGTTCGGCCGGGAGCGCCAGCAGTAGCGCGGCCGCGTACTCGGCGAGCGCCTCCTGGCCGCGGTCGAGATCGGCGTGGCCTTCGGTGTACTCGGTGAGGTCATCCTGGCGGTCCTGGATCACGTTCGGGGCTGCCCGGTGTGCTCTGGTCCGCTCTGCTGCGCCCTGACCGCATGAAGCGCAGCTCCCGTGGCGGCCGGCCGCCACCCAGGTTCGACAAGGCCGACTGCAAGGAGCGCCACGCGGTGGAGTGCGGGATCGATCGACTCAAACGCAACCGGGCCGTGGCTACGAGGTATGACAAGCTCGCCGTTCGCTACGAGGCAACCATGCTGGTCGCGGCCATCAACGAGTGGCTGTGATCACCACTCGCGCCTCATTGCGAGACCCTCTCGATGCCCATGGAGCCCTGGCGGTATATTGAACGCGTTCAAATGGCGCACGAGGGCCTACGGGCGAATCGGCCGTGGACCCTTGCGCCCCGCTTGGCTCGGGCGGGACGGGCTCAATACCGGGGGAACATGTGGACGTTGCGGCGCGCGTGGTGATCACTTGGATCGCGACCTGGGTGGCACTGGTCGTGCTCTTTCTCTCACCGCTGGTACTGCCGGAGCAATGGCAGTACTACGTCTACTCGCCAGCCAGCGTAGGGCTGTGGATGCTTTCCATGCTCGGTGGCCCGCCCGTAGCTTGCGCTGTCAATCGACGATGGATCCGCCACGGCGCATGGAAGGCCGGGGCTGGCGGAAGCAGGACCTGAGCCCCCGCGTCGGGGCGGGAGTGGAAGACGGCCGCGCGGGTGTCGGCAGCGTCTGAATTTGAGGCCAGCTGGAGCGGTTCAATCGTGGGCCATGGTGTGCGTTCTCTCGGTCATGTCAGTTGCTGCCGTTGGTGGTCTGGAGGCGGCCTAGTTGTTCTGGCCCGTGAGGTTGGGAACGCGGCTGGCGGGTGGTTTGCCTGCGAGTGCGGTGTGTCCGCGGTGGTGATTGTAGGTGTGGAGCC
>NZ_JBIWNL010000063.1:0-28147 GCF_044767225.1 Kitasatospora sp. NPDC101447 | reverse complement strand
ACGACGTTCATCGAGCATGACGGGAAGCTAGCAGAAACAGCCTCTGACCTGCACAAATGATGAAGTTAGTTCGGTCAACACGCCGCCACCGCACTGGCGGCCCTGACCACTCCGGACCAGCACGTACCGAACCGCGACCTGCCGACCCGCCCCGCCGCGCCCAGCCACAGCTACCGGCCGACGAGCGGCGAGAAAGTCTGCGTAGTCCTCTGCGGGGGCAAACACCGACCCCTCCGACCTGGTGACTCGCTGACAATCCGCCCGACCGGGGCAGCCGAGCGGTCATCCCTCGGCTGCCCCGTCGTTGCGCTCTACCTGACTTCTCAACCTGGTCGGCGCGGTGGGGCTCGGCGGCTGACCCCTGCTCGCGGGCGAGGACCTGCAGCGAGACCTCGGGCTCACCGACAGCGACGGCTGACCCCCACTCGCGCGGGAAGGACAGGATGACGGCCGCGACGCCGCCGCCCATCCACGGCTGACCCCCGCTCGCGCGGGAAAGACTCCAGGAGACCGAGAGCCGCAATGGTGACCTGCGGCTGACCCCCGCTCGCGCGGGAAGGACACCACCCACACCGCCAGCATCGGCGTGGACTTCGGCTGCCCCCCGTTCGCGAGGGGAGGACGATGACCAGTTTGGGGACCTTCAGGCCGGGTTCGGCTGACCCCCGCTCGCGCGGGGAGGACGTCGACCTCAACGCCTACCTCCTCCAGGACGGCGGCTGACCCCCGCTCGCGCGGGGAGGACCCTTTCCGACCTGCAATGTTTCTACGGGTTTGCGATTTCTTGACCTTCGTGGCGTTGCTGGCGGGTCATCGCTACCAGTGTGAGTCCATCGAGGTCCACGGGCTTTCGTCGCTGCTCACCAGCTGTGTGAAGCGCGAAGCCTTGCTCGTTGGATGCCGGGTGGACCAGTACAGCCACCCCGCTTCCGATGCATTCACTAACGGCGAGCCAGAGTTCGTCGCGGACCTTCGCGGAGATGGTGCCGACATACAGCTGAGGCGTGACCTCGAGGAGCCAGCGGGTCAGGGCCCCTCGGACGTGGTCAGGGACTGCGGTTGCGGACAGAACGGTCATTGTTGCCATGACTGTCCAACGGGCTGCAGGAACACGGTCATAGGGTCTGCTCCGTCGAGTAGTTCACGCCGCCCGGCAGCACTCCTGATACGGGATCCCAAAGGTCTACGAGCTGTTCCTCGGGGTCAGGCGTGGCCGTCTGCTGTCCCGGTTCGAGCAAGCGCTGGATGTCGGTGACGATGCGCGGGAGGAGCCGGAACAACTGCAGGCCGTCGCGAAAGCTGCGCCGGGCGTCGGCTTCTGGGTACTGCGACGAGTGGAGAGAGAAGGCCAGCGGGATGGTGAGTTCGGCCTTGTAGAGGTCGGCAATGTCGTAGACGAAGGCCTGCTGGTTGCCGCTGTGGATGAAGCCGAGCGCAGGAGAGCAGCCGAGCGCGAGGATGGCTGCGTGGACGATGCCGTAGAGGCACGTGTTGGCGGAGGAGAGAGCAAGGTTGACCGGGTCCTGGGTGTCCCAGGATTTGGGGTCGTAGTTGCGGCGGAAGCGACCGATGCGGTGCTGCTGGGCAAGGAGACGGTAGAGGGCCTTGACCCGGTCGCCTTCGAAGCCGCGGAGTTGGGCGAGGTTGCTGCCCGCCGGAGCGGCGCCGCGGCCGAATCGCTGTTCATACATGGCGGTGGCGACAGCCAGGCGGCTGGTGTCATCGGCCCACGCCCGGACTTGGCGTTCCAGCCAGACCGTGGTGAGGGAGTCGGGGAGGGCAGCGGCGTAGCACCGGACGCCGCCGGCTCCGGCGATGACGACGGTGGTGCCGTGGCGGGCGAGGGTGGCGAGGGCCCGGGCGGTGATGGAGGTGCCGGGGCCGAGGAGGACACAGCCGAGGGCGGCGGTAGGGAGGTAGACGGTTTCGGTGCCGCGGTCGGCGCTGGTGATTTCGGCGCAGACGCCGGTGTCGTCCTGGACGACGCGGACGATGTCGAGATAGAGGAAGGAGAGGGAGTCGGCGATGCGCGGGAGCATGGCGGCGGTGGGAGCCGCCAGGTTGCGGCGGGCGGCTCCCGGGGCGGGACGGCGTCGGGTGGTCACGTGGGTTCCCGGTGGGGGGCGATGCTGAGGAGGCCGCAGCCGTAGGCCTTGCCCTTGCCGATGCCGTCGGTGAGGCGGGTGCGCAGGCGGTCGGCGTCGGCGATGACGGCGGTGCCTTCGAAGAGGATCCTGTGGTGCTGGACCGGGCTCCGGTCGCTGCGCCGGTGTCCTCTGGCGGCGTCGAGGGGACTGGAGTGAAGGGTGCCCAGGCGCAGGCCGGTGGTTTCGGCCTGCCGGGCCCACCAGTCGTCGGCGGCTGTGCCTTGGAGGGGCACGATGGCTTTGAGCTGGTAGAGCTCGCGGGTGGTGCGGCCGGGTTTGCGGATGGGGTTGGCGGCGATGCGGTAGCGGATGTGGAGGCCGGGGCGGAGGGCGTCCAGCAGGGGCGTGAGGGTTTTGGTGGCGGCCTGGCCGTAGCCGGCGGGGAGGCGGTCGAGGTCGGGTGGCTGGGTGCTCTGGAGGAGGATCTGCTGGCCTGCGGGCGTGGCTTCGCTGCGGAAGAGGATGCCGAGCCGGCGGCGCGGTTCGGGGTCGAGGTTGTCGGGGAAGAGCGACATCATCCGGTGGTGCAGGTCGACGGCGCCGGCGGTGTCGCGGCGGGCGTCGCGGCTGCGGGGGTCGGGGATGATGCGGGTCAGCCACAGGCTCATGCGGGGATGCTTTCGGGGCGGGTCGTGTGCCGGCCGAGGTAGTCGGCGAGCGCGGTGAGGTAGTTGGTGCCGAGGCCTTTGCAGTGGGTGGCGGGCAGGGTGAGGGTGCGCTGGTAGCGGGGGCGGGCCCGGTAGGTCCGGCGGCGGGGATGGAAGGTGACGGGGTTGTCGGTCACCTCGCCTGCGGGGCTGGTTCCGCGGTCGTCGCCGGGCTGGGGGTGGTTGCCGAGGCGGTCGAGTGGCTGGTCGCCGTGGAACAGCAGGTCGACGGTGGTGGCGTCGCCGTGGGGTTCGCGCCGGGCGATGGGCAGGTGCACGAGGTGGTGCAGGGGATCGTCGACCAGGCCCAGCAGCAGCGGGCCCTCGGGCGGGCAGGAGCGCCTGCCCAGGTACGGGGGCCAGAAGGGGTGCCGGAGCGCGTCGGCCCATTCGTCGAGGAGGCTCGGCCCGGCGGTGACGACCGCGGTGAAGGCGGCGTCGGCGAGGTAGTAGCGGTGGGACAGCAGGGTGGCGGTGGTGCCGGAACGCTTCTTGCCTTCCGCGGTGGTGACGGTGCGGGAGGCGGGCAGGCCGCCGCCGACGGTGTGCAGGTCACGCAGGACCGTGCCGGGCCGGTCGGTGCGGACGGTCAGGGAGAGCGTGGTGAGGTCGCTGATGTTGTCGCCGCGGTGGCGGCCGAGGGCGGAGGCCAGCAGGCCGATGACACCGGAGCGGGTGGGGAAGGCCGCGGTGCCGCGTTCGTTGAACTCGCTGGTCTCGCCCCAGGACTGCAGGGGTGCGGCGAGACGGATGAGCAGCCCTCGTTCGGCGGCGGAGTGGGGGCTCACGCGCAGGCCTTGGCGGGGACGGCGGTGAAGGCGGCCTCGATGGCGGTGTCGATGAGGCCGGGGAAGGACTCGAGGCGGGTGCCGAGGCCGGCGAGGTCCTTCTCCTCAAGGCTGGCCCAGGCGGCGGCGACGGTACCGCGGCCCGCGAGCAGCTTGTTCGCGGCGGTGGCGTAGCGGGCGAGGGCTGCGCGGGAGGCGGCGGCGTAGCCGCCGTGGTCGCGGGAGAGGACGGGCTGTTCGAACGCGGCGGCGTAGGACAGGGGGCGGTCGCTGCGGACGGCGATGTGGGCGAGGTCGGGGATGGTGTGGGGTGCGGTGGCGGTCTTCTTGGCGCGGGGGAGGGAGAGGATGAAGGCCTCGGCGAATCCGGCGGCGAGTTCGCGGGCGGCGGCGTGGTCGTCGCCGAGGTTGCGTGCGAGGTCGGCCAGGTCGACGGTGGCGTAGCGGTAGAAGACGCCGGCGCTGAATTCGGCGTGGCCCATGTGGGCGCTGCCGGTGGTGTCGCCCCAGGCGGAGGTGACGTCGTCGACGGCGGAGAAGTAGTCGAGCTCGACATCGCTGCTGTGGGTGGTGAGGGCGTGGGCGACCTGGACGGCGCCGTCGACGCCGGCGTCGTCGACTTCGGCGAGCATGCGGCCGAAGAGGTTGATGATGCCGTTGCGGGAGCGCAGGATGGCGTCGATGGCGTCCTTGGGCAGGGCGCTCTTGTCGGTGGTCTTCTTGATGTCCTTGGCGTTCTCGAGGGCGGTGCGGTGTTCCTCGGCGAGGGCGGCGAGTTCGGCGACGGCGCTCTCGGGGACGTAGACCATGGCGTTGGTGGTGATGACGGGCGAGTCCTTGGCGGTCTCGAACTTGATGGAGCTGCCGGCGGCGATGTGCTGGCCGGCGCGCTGGGCGAGTTCGGCGGGCCAGTCGTGTTCGTCCTTCAGGAGCCGGGTGACGCGGGCGCCGATGCGGCGGGTGCGCAGGGCCTGCTCGCCGAAGTTGTCCTGGTAGTACTCGCGGACGGCGCGCTTCCAGGACTGGCTGCTGACGCGGGTGCGTTCGGTGTCGCCGTAGCGGACGGTCTTGACGGAGTTGTTGTCGTCCCGGTTGAGGTTGGCGAACGGGACGCTCTGGACGACGTGGATGTCGAGGAAGCGGGCGGTGGTGCGGTCGGGGACGGGCATGCTCTTCTCCTTCGGGGCGGGTGTACGGGTGGTTGTGCGGGTCGGCCGTGGTCAGGCGTCGGTGCTGTCGGTGTCGTCGGCGTTGGCCTGGGTGTCGTCCTGGGCGAGGGCTCGGCGTTCGCCGTCCTTCTGCAGGGTCCGGTGGTAGTCCTGGAGCCAGATCCGCCTGATGGTTGCGGAGCGGCGCCGCCACTGGCAGAGGTCGACGAGGAGCCGGGCCCAGTCGATCTCGACGTCCCGGTCGCGCAGCTGGCGGACGGCGCCCGGCAGGTGGCGGTGCAGTCCGTCGACGCTCTGGCGGGTCAGGAGGTTGAGACGGGTTTCGGCGGAGGTCTCCCGAAGACCGCTTCCCTGGCCGCCTTTGAGGACGCCGTCGGCGAACGCGTGGCCCAGGCTGCGCGGACGGTTCCGCTTGCTGGCGGCCGGGCCGGGGATGTCCGATGCGCCCTCCTCCGGCCCGCCCGCCTGATCATCCTGCTTCGCCCCGTTCTTCGCCGCGGCGTACTGGTCGCGGCGCTGCGCGGCGATCAGGGACGCGACGGTGTAGTAGGCACGCTGGACGTCGCGGTTGCGCGTCTGCTCGTCGGTCAGCCACGACGCGACGAAGCGGTGCATGAACGGCACGGCGTCGAGGTCCTTGCCCACCCCGCGGCGCAGGGCCGCGCGCACCCCGGGGTCCTCGTGGCTGCGCATGTCGATCCTGGCGGTGAAGGCGCGTGCCCGCCCCAGGGTGGGGATCACGTCGGTGGTCTTCGGGCCGGGGACCTTGTCGTCGGCGGGTTTGGCGGGCCCCGGGATGGCGGCGGTGTTGCTCACGTGTCCTCCGTGCTCGTGGTGCGGGTGCTGGTGCCGCCGGCCTTGGCGGGCTGCTTCACGGGCCCGCCGTACAGCTCGATGCGCGCGGCCGTGACGGCCTTGGCTCCGCGCATGGTTCCGAGCGCGCCGTAGGTGACGGTGTCGTAGGCCCGCTCGGCGAGGACGCGGAAGGCCGCGGGCGCGGCGTCGAAGTCGCGATCACCGAGGCGCTTCCAGAACTCGGCCTCGGCGGCGGGCCAGTACCGGGCCGCGGCGTCGACGGCCCACGTGCAGTCGCGGATCTTGGGGGCGTCGGTGAAGCCGGCCCAGGCCTTCTTGACCGCCCGGTTGAGACGGCTGCCGTACCGCTCGCCCAGGACACGCAGCCGCCCGATCTCGATGGCGATCGCCGCTCCCTGGTCGCGCTCCACGAAGCCGAGCACGGGCGGAGTCGTGGCGTCGACGAACTGCACGTCCTTGGCCTGCCCGTCCTGTTCGAAGCCGAGCGCGCGCACTCTCAGCTCCTCCGACACCTCCGAGGCGGTCGAGAACACGGCGGGCCGCTGCGGCTTCGCACTGCCGGCCGGTTCCTGCAGGAGCAGGGCGTCCACGTCGCGCCACAGGGCCCGCTGGGAGTCGGCCGGCCTCGGGTACGCGTTGCCTTCCTTGCTGGTCTGCCAGATCAGGTAGGGGTCGCCCTCGCGCGGGATCTTGTCGCGGTAGGCCCACGTGATGAACGCGTCCCGGACGAAACCGCCGCTGTCGTCGGGCACCAGCAGCAGCGCGTGCTGGGACCGGGCCGTCAGCCCGGAGCACGGACCCGTGAGCGCCGGCGGAGCCGCCACCGGGTCGGGCAGCTCCTCACGCTCCCACGGACACAGGTCACCGCCCCGCCGCACATCCCGGCCCGGCTCGGGAAGCCCCGCCAGAAGAGACTCGAACAGAGACTCGCCCTCGGGGTGGTACGACAGCGTGCTGCGCAGCGGGCCCGCCGTGCTGTTGGCGGCCTTGACGCTTCCGACGGTGCGGCTGGAGCACCGTCCGGAAGGCCCGTAGTAGTGCCAGACGAGCAGGTGCAGGACGGCCTGGGCCGGGGTGGGCAGGTCCGGGTCCGCGCTGTTGGCGTGCCGGAACCAGGCGTGATTGTTGCCCGAGGGGCGGGTGGTGATGAGCTTGTCGACGCCGGCGGTGTTCGCCGGGTCGCACTGCCCGGCCAGCTGCGGATCCTGGAGAAAGGGGCGCACGGGGTCGAACAGGTCGAAGCGCTCGCGGATGCGTTCGGTGAACTCCGCGACCATCGTCGGGTCGAAACGCTCAAGGTCCACGACATCGAGGCGGCGTTCCGACCAGACCCCGGGTCCGGCCTCGTCGAGGCCCGTCATGCGGGCGGTCAGCGCGTACAGGACGCGGTACAGCGCAGACAGAGCCGGCGCAGTGCCGATCGCGATGCGTTCGATCCGGTGTGCGCACAGCAGGAGTTCGCGCAGCCCGACCTCGACCGGCAGGGCCGTGCCGTGCTCTGGGTCATCGTCCCCTTCGCCGCGGGGGAGCCACCGGACGGGGATCCACGGCTCGTCGACGAGATTGTAAGTGGGTGGTGCGGATGGCATGCGGCCTCCGGCGAGGCAGGTACGGGTGATCACAAGGGTGGGTAGGCTCTGCGCGGTCCCCGCCCGAGCGGGGGTGAGCCGTGCGGTGCTTACGAAGCCGCCGCATCGCTGAAACGGTCCCCGCGCAGGCGGGGGTCACGTTGTTCCCGGACGGGCATCCCGTCCGGGAACAGCACGTTCAACGTAGTGCCAAGTGCGGTGCTTACGAGGCTAGTTCGCGGAAATTCCCACGTTCGAGTACTCGACCTCCCGCTCGCCCAGCCGGCCCGTCCAGCGCTCACCGTCGCACCGCATGCGCAGCAGCGCGAGGTCGGCCAGCAGCGGCCGTTTGCCCCAGGACCGCGGCGGGGCGTTCTCATCGGTACGGCCGGCCAGCCAGCTGCCGGGCAGCGGCACCGTGTGCCGCATGATCAGTGCGATGGCCTCCCGGTCCACGGTGCCCGCGGGCAGCGGCACGTCCTGATCGGGAGCGAGACTCCATGCCCCAACCTCACGCTCGAACACGCACACGGCCCGTCCGCTGTCAGCGCCGAGACGGGTGGTCAGCAGGTCCTCCGTGATCCCGAGGCCTCGCTCGCTCAACCGGTACAGGTCATCGACGACGTCGTACGGGGCATCGATCGCCGTCAGCTGCGCCACCTGTTCCTGCGCGACGGCCGAGGCGATCCGTTCGGCGTCCATCCGCTTGAGCTCCCGCGCGGCGGCGGGCTCCAGGCCGGCCCCGAAGTCGTCCGCGTAGACCTCGTCGATCAGCTGCTGGACATCCCCCGGGACGCTGATCACGCCGCCGGGCAGCTGTTCGAGCAGCATGCTGGTACGGCGCAGCAGGGAAGCGTCGTAGACGGTGCCCCAGGTGCGGGGCGCGGCCACGCGATCCTTGTCGTCGAGGGGTTCCAGCACGATCAGGCACGGCTCGGCCGGGTCGCCGGTCCACGCCGGCCGGTTGGGGCGGTCGTGGCGTTTGCCGCGGCCGGCCCGCTGCAGGAGCTGGGCGAGCGGCGCGAGATCCGAGACGACGAGGTCGAAGTCAAGATCGAGCGACTGTTCGACGATCTGGGTGGCGACCAGGACCGAGCCCCCGCGCGGCGCGGCCGCCTCCATCTCGGTTTTTGGCTTGCCGTAGGCGCTCTCGCAGGAGGTGGTGATACGCCGGCGCTCGTGCGCCGGGAAGCGGGAATGCAGCAGCCGCAGACCTCCCTCACGGGCAGCGAGTTCGGGCAGGACCGACTGCAGGTACCGGTAGGTGCGTTGTGCCTCGTCGACGGTGGTGCAACAGACCAGCACGCAGCCGCCGCCGTCGGTGACGGGGGCCAGGATCTCGTGCAGGGCCGCCCGGCGCCCGTCGCGCGCCGGCACCACGGCGAGCTCGTCCCGGATGTCCCAGCGCACCCTGCGCGTCTCAACCCGCAGGCTCCGTTCCCGGCTGCTGCCGACCTCCCGCGGCGTGGACACCGTCCCGCTGGCCGCGTCCGCGAACAGCCAGCCCGGGTAGCAGGGCTTCACGGCGGCAGCCTCCTCGAACCCTGCGCCGCGCCGGTAGGCGTCGACCAGCGACGATGCTGCACGGCCGGTCAGCGTCGCCGACAGCAGCACCACTGGGGCACCGAACGCACCGAGCCACTCCAGCAGCCGCACCAGCAGACTGTGCATCCACGGCCCGTAGGCATGTGCCTCGTCCACCACCAGCACCTTGTCCGACAGGCCGAACAGCCGAAGGAACCCGTAACGGACCGGCAGCACGCCCGTGAGCGCCTGGTCGACGGTGCCATTGGCCAGCGGCGCGAGCAGCCCCCGACGTCCCGTCCGCAGCCACCGCCCGGCCTCCGTGTCCGCCAGCACTGCCGACCCGTCCACCGCCCCCTCACCCGGGGCGTAGTCCGGGCTCAGCCACGCCATGCTGTGCAGCAGCGTCAGCGCCCGGTCCCCCTCCACACTCCTGTCCGCGAATTCCCGGACCCGGGCGAACATCGCATCCGCTGTCGCCATCGTCGGCAGCGCGAAGTACAGCCCGCCCGCACCCGACGCCCGCGCCATCACCGACGCCGCGTGCAGCGCCGCCTCCGTCTTGCCGTCCCCGGTCGGAGCGGTCACCAGCAGCAACCCTGGACCGTTCACCACGACGGGCAGCCGCTCCGCGATGTCGGCCTGCAGCGGGTTCGGGGAAAATTCGAACTGCCCGGTGAACGGCTTGTCCGGGAACACCGCCCGCCCGAGGCCGGCCTCGCGCACCCATCCCGGTGCCGCGGCGGCGGCCCTTGCGAAGTGCCCGGCGAGCGCGGTGTCGTCAGCCGGCCAATCCTGCGCTGGCATCCTCGGCTTGATCAGGTCGACCTGGCTGGCCAGCCAGTCCGACACCACAACCAGCCCCGCGATCACCAGCGCCAATGGCCCCGGCAGCACCGACTCAAGCGCCTTCTCCGCCCGCACCGTCCGCCGGACCGCGAACGCGTGAGCAAGTCGCTGTCCCCGCCACCCCGGTGCTGTCCCCAGCCCGGGCTGGTGGCCGGAGGGGTTCGCGACCTCCTTGGCCAGCAGCGATTCGGCGAAGCACCCGTGGTGGCCACCCAGCAGCTGCGCGATCTGATGCGCCGGCGACCGCCTGACCAGCCTGCCCATCGGATAGCCGCACTCCCGGAAGAACTCCACCAGGCCCCAGTGCGTCGCCGCCTCGTGCCCCAGAAACCCGGCACGCCGCCCCGCCGGGTCGTCCTCCGCGTAGCCGGACTCCCCCGCCAGCTTCGCGAACTCGCCCTCCACCAGCCTCTGGAACTGCGGCGTGATCTTCCCGACATCGTGAAGCCCCGCCCACAGCATCACCAGCCGCCGGGCGTCCTCCTCCGAGCTTCCGACCGCCTCCGCAATCCGCCCGCGAACCCGTTCACCCAGAACCGCATCCCACACGGCACCGGCTACAGCGGCGGTGTCCAGGAGATGGCAGATCACCGGATACGCACCCGGCAGACCATCATGCTTACCCCACAACCGGGCATCCGGCCAGTCCGAACCTGCGCCCCCACCACGACTGCTGTCAACCATGACTGAGGGTCTATCAGTCGTCACTGACAATCCACCCAGCGGCAGTCACCACGACCGTCTGACCTGGCGAAATCCTCCCCGCGCCTGCGGTGGCCAGCCGGCTGACGCCAACGAGGCGTGCCGCCGACTGTCTCCTCCTGGTAGAAGCGGGGCCCGCGCCGGACGACGATGCATGCGCCGTGACACGATGAGGGTCGCACCTTGACACCAGAACAAAATGCCCTGCCGATCACATCCCACCTCGAAGCACAGTCAAGAAATCGCAAAGCCCCTGCTGCGTTGCAGGTCAGGAAGTGTCCTCCCCGCGCCCGCGGGGGTCGGCCGGCAGCTGACCAGCGCGTATGCATCCAGTGCATGTCCTCCCCGCGCCCGCGGGGGTCAGCCGGACGGTCGAGTTCTGCGCCAGCGTGGTGAGCTGTCCTCCCCGCGCCCGCGGGGGTCAGCCGCGGCCCGACCGGCTTGGACAGGGCGCCCTCGAGTCCTCCCCGCGCCCGCGGGGGTCAGCCGTAGGCCTTGTCCCACTCTTCGACCACGGCGTAGTCCTCCCCGCGCCCGCGGGGGTCAGCCGTACGTCCCGCCCTCCCAGCAGAAGAAAGGATGGTCCTCCCCGCGCCCGCGGGGGTCAGCCGGACGGCTCGCCCTTGTCGTTCAGCTCGATCGGGTCCTCCCCGCGCCCGCGGGGGTCAGCCGACGTCGGACCAGCTGCCGACCCTGACCCCAGCGTCCTCCCCGCGCCCGCGGGGGTCAGCCGGCTTCCACGTTCGGCTGGATCGGGCGCCGGCCGTCCTCCCCGCGCCCGCGGGGGTCAGCCGACGCGGAAATCATCCTGCGACTGCCCATCACAGTCCTCCCCGCGCCCGCGGGGGTCAGCCGGAACCCAGCGAACCCGGCTCTGGGTGGCGCATGTCCTCCCCGCGCCCGCGGGGGTCAGCCGTTGGTTTAGGCGGACTCCGCGAACGAGGCCTGGTCCTCCCCGCGCCCGCGGGGGTCAGCCGCGCTGCACAATGGGCGCCAGGCGGACCGCCTGGTCCTCCCCGCGCCCGCGGGGGTCAGCCGCCGGGGGAGGGCGGCACGGGCCTGTGTGAGGAGTCCTCCCCGCGCCCGCGGGGGTCAGCCGGGCAGGGCCGCCCGCAACCACCTCACACCCCGTCTTCCCCGCGCCCGCGGGGGTCAGCCGGCCGATTCGTGCCACCTCAGCACCGGGACGTTGTCCTCCCCGCGCCCGCGGGGGTCAGCCGAGGCCGCAGAGCGGGCCCTGACACCCCGGGAGGCCCTCCCCGCGCCCGCAGGGGTCAGCCGGAACCCAGCACGAAGAGGCCCGGACCAGAATCGTCCTCCCCGCGCCCGCGGGGGTCAGCCGGTTGTTTTCCCGCTACCTGTGGGTCCTACGAAGTCCTCCCCGCGCCCGCGGGGGTCAGCCGTGGTGCATGCGGGTCACCGAGACCACCGAGTCGGCCTCCCCGCGCCCGCGGGGGTCAGCCGCTGGAAGGCCGCGGCAAGGTGATCCACCTCAAGTCCTCCCCGCGCCCGCGGGGGTCAGCCGATCGTTCCCGGGACCACCGTCCTCAAGTGGTCGTCCTCCCCGCGCCCGCGGGGGTCAGCCGACGTGCACAGCAGGCTGTGGTGTTGCCTCCCCGTCCTCCCCGCGCCCGCGGGGGTCAGCCGGCCGGCACCCCCGGTGCTCGCCGCTGCAGCAAGTCCTCCCCGCGCCCGCGGGGGTCAGCCACGAGAATTCGTCGATCACGAGAACCCGGGGAAGTCCTCCCCGCGCCTGCGGGGGTCAGCCGCTGTGCCTGGAACACGTCCTGCCAGACGAGCCGTCCTCCCCGCGTCCGCGGGGGTCAGCCGGGCGTCCTGAACGTCTCCGGCATCACGTCCGTGTCCTCCCCGCACGCGCGAGGGTCAGCCGGACACCATCGAGACGGCCGGCGGCCAGGACAACTCCTCCCCGCACGCGCGGGGGTCAGCCGTAGCAGCGGTACGCCACCATCGAGTGGGCGAACTCCTCCCCTCACGCGCGGGGGTCAGCCGGGATAGACCATCATCACGGCCCTCGCTTACCTGTCCTCCCCGCGTCCGCGACGGTCAGCCGACCCGGCCGAGGTTCTGGGGGCGAGGATCGAGCCGTTCCGGCCGATGGTCGCTCCAGTAGCTCTGGTCCTATCAATCGCTCCCCCGCACGCGCGGGGGTCGTTCCCCGCCAGACCGCCGAACGGCTACGGTGGGAGCCGTGGGTGTCCGGTCGGACACACCACAGCCAGGCCGGAGGAGGCGAACCGTTGAGCGCGCAGCCGATCGCGTACGCGGACGTGAATCACGAGGCCGCGTTGAAATACGCCGTGCAGCTCATCGATCACCGGTGGGCCCAGGTTATCGAGGGGCGGATCGTTCTGGTGTCACCCACGTGGGACCACGAGAACGTGGCGGCGAAGATCCGCCGCCAGCTCGATCGCCGCGTCGATGAGCTCGGTTGTATCAGCGGGTCCGGGAACCTCGATCTGCCCGGCTCCCCCAACTGGTACATGCCTGACCTTGCGGTCATCCCTGAAGACCTGGCCAAGGGCGCGGGCGCCCTCACTCCTGACCAGACCCTCCTGGTTGTCGAGGTGACCTCCGAGTCCAACGGCGACACCGACCGCGTCACCAAGCGCAAGCGCTACGCCCAGTACGGTGCCCCGCTCTACCTGCTCGCCGACCGGCAGAACCGCACCTGCACCCTCTTCTCCGAGCCTCACGACCTCGGCTACGCCAGCATCGACGGCCCCCACCCGTTCGGAACCCCGCTGCAACTGCCGGAGCCGTTCGGTCTGACTCTGAACACCGCCGCGTTCTGACCGCGCGAGGCCAGCCGCTACGCAAAGACCGCACCTTGACACCACAACAGCACATCAAGCCGCACCGCACCGACCAGTCAAGAAATGGCAAAGCAGCTGCTGCGTCGCAGGTCAGAAAGCCTCCTCCCCGTGCGAGCGAGGGTCAGCCGACCGGGCGCGGGGGAGCGTACCCCGTTCGGGGCTCCTCCCCGTGCGAGCGAGGGTCAGCCGTCGGGGCCGGGGCCGACCCGGTACGCGCCGCCCTCCTCCCCGTGCGAGCGAGGGTCAGCCGTCGGGGCCGGGGCCGACCCGGTACGCGCCGCCCTCCTCCCCGTGCGAGCGGGGGTCAGCCGTACGGAGCATGATCGTCTTCGGACCCGGCCCCCTCCTCCCCGTGCGAGCGGGGGTCAGCCGAACCTCGTCTACGGCGCCGTCACCCTCACCGGCTCCTCCCCGTGCGAGCGGGGGTCAGCCGCTCCTGTCCGCGCTGGGGCTTACCCCGACTTACTCCTCCCCGTGCGAGCGGGGGTCAGCCGTACCGGAGCAAGGGCCCCGGCCCCCAGTACCGCTCCTCCCCGTGCGAGCGGGGGTCAGCCGCAGGGAAGTGACAGGCCTCCCGCCCCTGAGCCCTCCTCCCCGTGCGAGCGGGGGTCAGCCGTTGAGGTAGTCCAGGAACACCTCCGCGTCCTTCTCCTCCCCGTGCGAGCGGGGGTCAGCCGGGGCACTCCCCGCCCGGGGCGGGGCCGTACAGCTCCTCCCCGTGCGAGCGGGGGTCAGCCGGTCGTATACACGGCCGGGACGGGCGTGGTCGCCTCCTCCCCGTGCGAGCGGGGGTCAGCCGGGGTGGGGGTTCGAGGCTGTTCGCGCAGGTCACTCCTCCCCGTGCGAGCGGGGGTCAGCCGTTGTTGGTGAGGCTCGCGCGGCCGCGGGCGGTCTCCTCCCCGTGCGAGCGGGGGTCAGCCGCCCAAGGAAAAGCTGACCCTGCTGCCCGACAACTCCTCCCCGCACGCGCGGGGGTCAGCCGACCGCCCCGCACTTGATCCACATGGTGCAGCTCCTCCTCCCCGCACGCGCGGGGGTCAGCCGCTCACCGGCATCGAGGAGCGCACTCGCGCCGACTCCTTCCCGCACGCGCGGGGGTCAGCCGCCCATGCCGCCGGTCCACACACGTGAGGTCAGCTCTTCCCCGCACGCGCGGGGGTCAGCCGCCATCCTCGCCAGCGGCCACTGGTTCCAGGAGCTCCTCCCCGCGCGAGCGGGGGTCAGCCAGCGGCTGAGCTGTCCGTCGCGTCCTCCCCGTGCCCGCCTTGGGCTGTCGCCGTCGGTCCTCTGCACTGGCACCGGGCCAGCCACGAACGTGCCGAACGCCGACCAGAGGCCGTGGCACGATGAAACCCGCACCTTGACACCACAACAGCACACCAGTCGCGCAGACCAGTCAAGACATGGCAAAGCCGCCGCTGCGCCGCAGGTCAGAAAGCCTCCTCCCCGCGTCCGCGGGGGTCAGCCGTCGGGCCAGGCCCCGGGCGGCGCGAACACCCCCTCCTCCCCGCGTCCGCGGGGGTCAGCCGCCGCTTTCATAAACGACGAGAATTCGTCGATCCTCCTCCCCGCGTCCGCGGGGGTCAGCCGTGGAAGCGGGCGAAGGGCTCGTCGTCTCCGTTCTCCTCCCCGCGTCCGCGGGGGTCAGCCGGCCCGCCACAGCTCGATTCGGGAGTCGTCGGTCTCCTCCCCGCGTCCGCGGGGGTCAGCCGGCGCCGGCGTTGCCCAGGTAGTCCGACAGCTGCTCCTCCCCGCGTCCGCGGGGGTCAGCCGCTGCGCCTGTCCGTCCAGCACCTGGCCGCCGCCTCCTCCCCGCGTCCGCGGGGGTCAGCCGGCCGACCGGCCCGGCGTGTGGGTGATGGTCGGCTCCTCCCCGCGTCCGCGGGGGCCAGCCGGCCTCAGCGGACGCCACCGGGATGATGCGGGTCTCCTCCCCGCATGCGCGGGGGTCAGCCGGCGAGGTGTTCGCGGTCGACGACACCGTTCGGCTCCTCCCCGCAGGCGCGGGGGTCAGCCGGTGTTCATGCTCTGCGCGGCGATCGTGGCGGACTCCTCCCCGCAGGCGCGGGGGTCAGCCGCAGGGCCAGATCATCACCGACGCGTTCGGGCGCTCCTCCCCGCAGGCGCGGGGGTCAGCCGAACGTGGGAGGAACCTCCCAAGCCACATCCCCCTCCTCCCCGCAGGCGCGGGGGTCAGCCGTGGGGCAAGGGACCGCTGACGTGCGCGCTGGTCTCCTCCCCGCAGGCGCGGGGGTCAGCCGCGGCGGGCGATCGAGGAGGCCGACAAGGTCGCCTCCTCCCCGCAGGCGCGGGGGTCAGCCGACCGTCCCCCTCGACGGCCAGTTTGAGGCCGTCTCCTCCCCGCAGGCGCGGGGGTCAGCCGGGGGTGCCCAGTGGCTGGATACATCGAGGATCCTCCTCCCCGCAGGCGCGGGGGGTCAGCCGGTGGCGACGGGCACCCTGACCGGCGTGCAGACCTCCTCCCCGCGCGAGCGGGGGTCAGCCGTCATCGAGGTCGCCGTCGGGCACATCGCCGTTCTCCTCCCCGCGCGAGCGGGGGTCAGCCGAACTCGCTGGATCGAGCTGGCCAGGTCGTTCCACTCCTCCCCGCACGCGCGGGGGTCAGCCGGTGCCCTACACCGCCTACCAGAAGGCCTCACGCCCTCCCCGCAGGCGCGCGGGTCAGCCGGTGACAACTCCAGGTGATCGCTTCCCCCCCACCTCCTCCCCGCAGGCGCGGGGTCAGCCGACGCCCCCAGGCGCGCTTAGCTGCCGCGATCGTCCTCCCCGCACCCGCGGGGGTCAGCCGACCTGGTGGTCGGCGAGCAGTCGTTGGTGCGGCGGCGGAGCAGGCCAGACATCGGGCCGGGTGGGCCGGTCGTCGGGGTCCCTGGTCATGCTGCGCCACCGGGCGGGGCGGACGCGGACGTCGATGGCCGTCACGGTGCGGGTGTGCCGGGCAGCAGCTGGTTGAGGTCGGTGAGGATGCTGCGCAGGTGGAGACGCAGCTGGGCGGCCCAGGTCGGGGAGTCGGCGAGCACGCGCACGCGGCGGGTGGTCGGGTTGTAGCTGGCGGGGTGTCAGTGGGCGGCGGCGTCGGGGCCGACGATCGTGGGCCAGCGGTCGCGCAGCCCCCGTCGGCGGTGCCCAGGCTCCAGCCGTACGCGGCGACCAGGGCGAGGAACACCTCCGCGACCGGCTCGGGTTCGCGCGGGCCGCGGCGGGCAGCCCGGCACCGGAAAACGGTGCCGGGCCCCTGCTCCCGGGCCCCGGCACCGGGCTACTCTCCTCGGCATGGTTCACCCCGCACACCCCCGCCGGATCGTCACGCGCCTCGTCGACGGTGCCGTCTGCGCCTACGACCTGAGTGCCGGCGCCACGGGCGTCCTGACGCCCGCCGCAGCCTTCCGGCCGCACGGCGAGGACGAGGCCGTCTCGCACGCCGCCTCCGCCGACCTTCACCGGGCCTACTACGCGACCCTCGACGCGGTCGTCTGCGTGACGGCCGAGGGAGCCGAGCTCTGGCGGTCGGAGTTCGAACCGCAGTCCGACGGACGGTTCGGGCACCAGCCCGCATGTGCGCTGTCGTCGGACGGACGACTCCTCTGGGTCTACCGGCCGGACGCCATGGCGGGCCGCAACCGGCCGGACCAGTGGGTAGCCGTGGACACCGGGACGGGTGCGACCGTCGCCCGGGCGGACCTGCAGACCGTCGGGCACGGCGGTGTGCACCTCCTGCACCCGTCGGACGGGCAGGTGCTCCTCGACGTGGGCGAGGGGCAGGACGGCACGGTGATCCACCGCGCGTCGGTGGCCGACGGCCGGATGGAACTCTTCGGCTACCCCTGGACCGACCGCTGCCTCATCGACCTGTCGCCCGACGGCCGCCACTTCATGACTGTCGACCACGAGCAGGACGATGTCGCCGTCCACGGCTACCCGGACGGCGACGTCGAGTTCACCCTCACCGTCGACGCCTTCGGCCACGACTCGGAGGAGGTGTACGTGGAGTGGGACGGCGGCTACCTGACCCCCGACACCCTGGTCGTCACGCTCACCGGCGAGACCGAGGACGAGGAGGAGTGGTTCCGCCGCTACCGCGTCAACGCGCACTCCGGCCGGGTCCTGGCCCCCTTCGACGCCCGCTCGGAGGGCCCGTACGACTTCACGCCCCTCGGCGACGGAACCTGGCTCACCACGGACCCCTCCGGCCACCCCGTCCGCCGGACCGACTCCTAGGCCCTCTTGTTCGGATCCTGCTGGCCGGGCGACAAGATCCACAAGAGAGGAGCAAGCCCCCACCATCAGGTCTGATGCTGGTCCCTGGGCGGGGCTCGGCGCCTGGCGCCGGGAGCTCTCCCCGCACTTGCGGGGGTCAGCCGGGGGCCCGCTGCGCATGGCGGTGCCGGAGACGTCCTCCCCACGCCCGCGGGGTCAGCCGCTCGGATGTGTCGGGGTCGGGGCGGGGTGGCGGTCCTCCCCGCGCCCGCGGGGGTCAGCCGCGCGAGGAGAGGCGCCGGGAAACCAGCGCGCGGTCCTCCCCGCAGGCGCGGGGGTCAGCCGATCAACGTGGTGACCATGCCGATGCCCGCGATGTCCTCCCCGCGCCCGCGGGGGTCAGCCGGCTGCTCGTAGCCGTCGATCCGCATTGAAGAGCTGCGGCTGCTCGCAGCCCCGGAGGCCGGGATCGAGAAGATGCGCTCGGGCCTGCGCCGGTTGTGCGTGGAGGGCCCGACCGCGGAGCTGGTGCCCAGGTCGAACATGCCGTCGCCTGGCTCGTCGGCCACGGGAACCTGACTTCACTGGCAGTAGACCCCGACCGCGCGTCGTGGTCCGGGCCCTGCCCCGTGCCCCCTGCGGCGGCGGTGCGTCAGCTCTGTGCGGTGTCGTCGCCCGTCTGCGCGGCGCCTTCGGCGGTGCCTGTCTTGTCGCGCATCCTTCGCACCAGCTCCGCCTTCTGGTCGGCCGCACCCTGGCGGTCGAGGTTGCGGTGCGGACCGTTGTTCTGCCGTTCGGCGCGAGACAGCCTCTTGCGCTGGCCGCCACCCATGCCCACGGGGTTGTTGATGTTCTTGCTCACGGTCAGGGTCTCCGGTCAATGGTGTGAAGTGATCTACGGATTCATCGCTCGGGGATGGTCGGCGACGTCGAAGGACGTCGACAGGAGCCCGTCACGCTCTTACTCGTAAATCGGTGTCTGGAAGAACACGACAAGAACGTTACCCGGGTCCGTCGACCCCACATACCAACCTTTTCGCTCCCCTGGATCCGGCCGGGCCTTCGCCGCCCGGATCCGGCTGCTTCCTGCCGGGAACCCGTCGGCGACCGGACGGCGCACCTCGGCCACAGGACCGACCGCCCAGCTCCGTCACCGCCAGAGCACCGGGCGTCCATCCTGCCCCACCCTGAGAGCCACATCCGACTGGCCACAACGCCACCGACCCGACACAGTCGAGGGACGGTCTCGAGGCATGCCCGGACAGCAATGCGGCCGGTCAACCCGACAAACCGTCGGATCGACCGGCCGCATTGCGTCGGTTGAACATCCCGCCTGCGGGGGTATTCACCCGCCGTGTGTCCTGGTCGTAGGGCACGAAGTAGTAAGCGGCGATGGGAGGTGCTCGAACCCGGCACCCTCCTCCGGGCGCCAGCGGATCTCCCGAAGCGGGGCGACGCCGGACGTCAGCTAGAACGAGCCCACCCGGACCGGGAAAACGTCCATCGCCGGCTGACAGTGAGGATGTTCATGAGCGGTTCCCGGTCAGGTCTGACCCGACGCCTGACTGACCTCGGGTCCTCAACGGGATCTGTCGGCCTCGTCCGGGAACCGCTTGTGAGCATCCGCTGGCCCGGCTTGCGTGACCTCATAAGAGCCTGGCCAGAGGCCCCTTCACTGTCCTGTCCTGTCCGCCGGACCGGCGGCTGGCACCCTGACCGGAGTCCTCCCCGCGCCCGCGGGGGTCAGCCGGCAGCCTGGATCGCTCTGGCCAGTCCGTTGTCGTCCTCCCCGCGTCCGCGGGGGTTGTTGTCACCCGCCGAGGACGGCCATGCACCATGACACGATGAAACCCGCACCTTGACACCACAACAGCACACCCAGACCAGTCAAGAAACGGCAAAGCCGCTGCTGCGCCGCAGGTCAGAAAGCCTCCTCCCCACAGGCGCGGGGGTCAGCCGTCGTACCGGAGCGCGCCGCTAGCCCGCTTCCCCTCCTCCCCACAGGCGCGGGGGTCAGCCGACCCGGGTTGCCTGGGTCGCCAGCGTCGCCAACCTCCTCCCCACAGGCGCGGGGGTCAGCCGATCGCCGAGGGGCACTACCGGCCCGGTGACAACTCCTCCCCACAGGCGCGGGGGTCAGCCGTGACCTGCGCGTTTTCGATCACGTGTGCTCCTCCCCACAGGTGCGGGGGTCAGCCGCCGTCCAGCAGGTCCAGGAGCAGCAGGCCGCCCTCCTCCCCGCAGGCGCGGGGGTCAGCCGGTCAGCACAGACGGAAGCGACGCTCGGGTGGACTCCTCCCCGCAGGCGCGGGGGTCAGCCGGGCGAGCATGCCTTCAATCGCCGCGAGCAGGAGTCCTCCCCGCAGGCGCGGGGTCAGCCCTCGGCGCGCACCGCGTGGAGGCGCTCGGCCTTCTCCTCCCCGCAGGCGCGGGGGTCAGCCGCCAAGACGCGCGCCCCCGCCGGCCGCTGCGTCCGCCTCCCCGCACGCGCGGGGGTCAGCCGACCTTCGGTACTCGACCACGGGGCAGGGCGGCGTTCTTCCCGCGCCCGCAGGAGTCGGCCGGTAACGGCCGGGCACCGGAACTCGCTGCAGCAGTCCTCCCCGTGCCTGCGGGGGTCAGCCGTTCACCCACCCCATGAGACCGGACGTCGCCACGTCCTCCCCGCACGCGCGGGGGTCAGCCGGACGTGATGGCGATCGCCTGCGTCGGGTTCATCTCCTCCCCGCTCGCACGGGGGTCACCCGCCGAGGTAGGAGCCATGGCGAAGGCACGTCCGCTCTTCCCCGCAGGCGCGGGGGTCAGCCGGAACTCGAACGGCTGCTACGGGAACGGCAGATCTCCTCCCCGCGCGAGCGGGGGTCAGCCGCAGGTCATCCAGGCCGCGATCGCGGTTGCCGGCTCCTCCCGGCGCGAGCGGGGGTCAGCCGACCGGCGGCCTGGGCGACAACCTGTACATCGGCTCCTCGCCGCACTGGGGGGGCAGCCGGTGAGCAGGCTGACGATGACGGCGATGTAGACATCCCCCCCGCACGCGCGGGGGTCAGCCGGCGAAGCTGCTCGACCTGGCCGATGCCCATAGCTCCTCGGATCGAGCGGGGCTCGCCAGCCGGCGTTCTTCCGGTCAGGTCAGTGGCTTGTCGGAGCCCGTGGCCTAGAGTGCAGCCTCTGACGGGCTGACGGCCGGAGAGGGGCTGGGCGATGACCGAGGCGTGGGACCGGCTCCGGGCGATCATGGGCGAGCCGGTCTACATCCCGGCGCGAGTGCCGTGGGAGCTGGCACCGGCCGAACTCGGGGTCCAGCTGCCGTCGGACTACCGGGCGTTCGTCGACTTGTACGGCGCGGTGAACCTGAACGGCGAGTGGGGCGTGCGATCACCGACGAAGCATTCCCGCATAGCCGACTCTCCGGGCGGCCTGGCTGGGTGGCGCTTTGAGACCGACACCGAGTTCCGGGAGCAGGTTGAGGGTGAGGACGAGTTCTGGGACCAGGAACACACCCCTGTCTTTCCGGACCCGGGCGGGCTGCTGCCCTGGGGCATGAACAGCAACCACAACTACTGCTGCTGGCTGACCACCGGCCCGGACCCGGAGCAGTGGCCGGTGGCCGTGTTCTGCGACTTCGACGGCATCGACGACGGTGAACTCGCCCGTTTCAACGGCGGCTTCGCTGAGTTCGTGGCGACCGTACTCACCGGCGCCTACGCCCATGAGGATGAGTTGCTGGTGCGCCCGGACCCGGAAGAGTGGGGACCTCAACCGGTCCGACCACTCTGGACACCCGCCTACGACTGGACCGGCAAGGACTGGGGCGCGGAGTGGGGCATCTCCTGGTACCGGCCCACCGGCTCGACGGAGATGCCCTGGACCAGGTAACGACGATCCGGGTACATCACTGTGACTGTGCCGAGGCTGCCTCAACTCGTGCGCGACAGGAGGAACGACCCCACCCGTGAGCTGGATGGTCAAGCGGCGAGGGCGAGAGCGAGGGCGGAGTAGGAGCAGGCGGTCGCCTCGTCGAGCGCTACTGCAACGACCTCAAGGACCCTCGTCCCCGCGCCAGCGGGGGTCAGCCGCCCATGCGCTCGACGTACGACGTCGCGATCGACTCCTCCCCGCGCGCGGGGGTCAGCCGCAGAGGTTCGGGGAGCGGGGTGCCGCTCCGCGTCCGCGGGGGTCAGCCGTTCCACATGGCCACGGTGAGCGCAACCAGGGCGTCATCCCCGCACGCGAGAACGTCGTCTTCCTCGGGTCGCCCGTTATCGCCGGTTTGATCTTGATCTGAGTACGTCTTCCCTGTTCAGACTGTTCCTTCTATAGATGTGACGTGGTCAGCAGGGGTCGATGATGCGCTGCCACCGAAGTCTGACCGGGTCGCTAGCGTGTGCGTGTGATGACCACGGATGATCGACAGTTCCCTGCCGCGCTCGCTGCTGCAATGGCGGTTCCGTTCGAATACGACGGCGGCGAGGGGGTCGACTTCGAGCCCTTCGCCGCATTCCTATCTGCCGAGGAGACCACCGACTGGTTCCGCGCCTGGACCGGCAACGGGGAACTGAGCGGCGACGACTTTCGCGTCTTCGGCCAGGACGGCTCCGGCGGGTATGCGGCATTCTGGCTGATCCGTCCGAACCAAGAGCTGATCGACCAGCCCGTCGTCTTCCTAGGATCCGAGGGCGAGACCGGCGTGGTCGCGCGCAACTTGGGTGACTTCCTGTGGCTGCTGGCCGACGGCCTCGGCCCCTGGGAAGCAGCCACCCCGTACTCGCGCGACCGGGTCCCCCGCCCTAGCCAGGAGCTGGCAGTCGTCGCGGAACGGTTCGCACCGGGCCAGCGTCGCTCAGCCGCCGCCGTGATTGAGTTGGTCACCCGGGAGTTCCCCGACTTCGACGACACCATCATGGAGCTCTGCCGCTGAACTGGCCTCCGGCTCCTCAGAATTCCCTGGCATTCACTCAAGGTCCACTGTCTCAGGGCTGATGACCGTGGATCGTGGTGGGGTGCCTCGCCGGGCGAGCTCGCGTCGGAGGTCGAGGTTCTCGCCGTGGGCTTGTTCCAGCGCGTCCCGCAGGGCTTGGACTTCCTGGCGGTGCTGCTTCTTCAGGTGGGTGATCTGGCTGGTCAGGGCGAGGACGAGGGTGCTCTCCGCCGCGCGGGGGGCGGGGGTGGCTGGCGCGGGGATGGGCCGGGCCTGGGCTCGCAGGCGTTCGATGCGTCCGCGCAGGTCGGGGTGGTTGTAGAGGAAGGCGTGGGAGACGCCGGCCTCGCGTTGGACGGCCTGGAAGGTGATCGCCTCGCCGCGTTTGATCAGCCGCCGGATGGCCTGTTCGGCGGCCTGGGTCTTGGCCTGCGACTTCGCCTTCGCGGCGGCGGCAAGGGTCTGGGTGCGCTTGGTGCGGGCGTCGGTCACGGACGGGTCCTTCGGTGCCGGTCGAGATCAAGGCTGATCGGGACGGGTCCGGCGGGGGCGGTGCCGCAGCCGGCGCCCTGGACCGCGCGGCCGGGCTTGGCGCGGATCGTGTCCAGCAGCCGCGTGAGGGCCGCGTGCTCGGCCCGCCGCTGGAGGAGCCAGACGTTGTCCTCGGGCATCGGGCGGCCGTCACGTTCCTGGAACGCGGTGTCGGCGCGGTCGATCAGGGCTGCGGTCTCGGCCAACTGCCGCTCCAGGGCGGGCAGGTGGGTGGCGTCGGTGACGAAGACCGAGCAGGTCAGGCAGGCGTTTCCCTTGTCGCAGGTCTGCAGGGGCGGCAGCATGCACCAGCCGTGGGGCAGGAACCGGTCGGCGCGCTCGAAGAGGTGCAGGCTGTCGTGGTCGTCACGGGAGAAGACCACATGGGTTCCGTCCGCCCTGAGCTTGGCAGTGGCCAGGAACGCCTGCTCGGCGTGTTCCTCCCGGGCGGCGATGTAGTGCATCGCCATCGTCGGAGTGGCATGCCCGGCATAGCGCATCAACACGTGGACGGGCAGGCCGAGTTCGGCAAGCCGGGTCAGCTTGGTGTGGCGGAAGCGGTGGGTATTACTCAGGCCGACGGGCCGGTCCTTGCTGTCGATGATCTTCACGATCTTGCTGAACTCGCGGAGCATCCAGCTGTAGGTGCCCGAGGGGTAGGGCTTGTCGCCCTGGCGGGTTGCCGGTCCGCTGCAGGAACAGGTGACGCGGAGTGATTCCGGGGAAGCGGTCGCGGATCCACTGCCGCTGTTCCTCGATGACCGCGACGACCTCGCGGTCGACGAGGATGTTGTCCGGCGCAATGTCGATCTTGCTTTGTGCGTAATGGAAACGGGCGATCTGTTCGCCCTCGGCGGCGTCGACCGCCCTGTCGGGGACTGGGGAGAGGCAGTCGAGACGGCAGGTGCGGATCTCGCTGGCCCGTCTTCCGGTGAGGATCTGCAGCAGGATCATGCGCATGGCCTGCGGGTCGTCGAAGCCGCGGGCGGTGACCTGCTGCCCATCGCCGCGGGTGACGGCCATGTGCTCACTGCGGGGCAGGCCGAGCAGGGGCAGGGCGGCGGGGATCTGGGCGAGCGCGTGGTCGTCGACGTAGTGCTCGTCGTTGAGGTCCCGCTGGCGCGGAACGCGGGAGAGCTGGCGGAGCCAGCCGGCCGCGTGGGTGTCCGTGACGCGCGACCACGGATGGGGACCGAGGACCTGGCGGGTCTCGTTCGGGTTGGCGGCGACGAACGCGAACAGTTCGGCGACGGCCCGCAGGTCATCGTTGACCTGCCGGGGATGGACGGGCTTGTGGGTGAACCGCTGCTCGGATCGGCGAAGGAGCCGGTTGGCGGGATCGGCGGACCAGCGGCGGAACGCGGCGGCCAGCTGGATCGCGTGGGCGGGATCGCCAAGGACGTCGGTCGGCTCGGCGAACGTCGACAGCCACCGGTCGAAGCGGACAAGGGAGCGCATCTTCTCGCCCACCGTCGACCAGCGCAGGACACCGGCCTCCAACTGGGTGCCGAGCCACCAGTTCGCCGCCTCCCGCAGCCATGGGTGACTGATCTTGGAGGGTGAACAGCCGTAGTGGGCCTGCGGTTCGTGCTCCGTCAACGGGATGCGTGGGTCGCACCGGGGGTGCCACTCGTCCAGCGTCCACCAGGACCCGTCCGAGCAACGGGCGAGCAGGGCGAGGCGACTGAAGCGGAAGATGACCCGCAGGCGGGCGGCGGCCTCGCGCGGGGCCAGCCGACCCCAGCGGGTGGCATAGAACCACCGCTGCAGGCCGGCGGCCGTCTCCCAGTCCATGGCGCGGATCGACGGCGGGAAGGGATAATTCTCCCGGATCGCCCGGCGCAGGATGTTCGCGAGCTGGTTGGTGCCCAGCACCGAGGAGCGGGTGCCGTCGAGGGCCTGCCAGTATGACATCCATGCCAGTTCGGCGGGGATCGGGGCGGGCAGGCCCCGCAGGTTGATCCGGGCGTCGCCGTTCTCGGTGATCTTCTCCCAGTCGTCGATGCCGTCGCCGATGACGGGCCCCCTCCAGGGCTCGGGCAACTGCGACCACAGCCGCCAGATCGGGTCCTCGCCGCCGGCGGTGTGCAGGAGGTGATGTTCACCGGCCATCGGTCACCTGCCAGGACGAGATGTACGACTTCCAGTTCGCCGCGGCCCGCAGGGCCTCGTCCTCGCGGACCCAGCCATAGAGGTCGAGCGTGGTCTGGACGTGTGCGTGCCCGAGTCGGCAGGAGACCACCCACTCCGGGGTTCCGGCCAGCAGCAGCGCAGTCGCGTGGCTGTGGCGGAACCAGTGCGGCGTCCATGTGGCCGGGCCGATGCCCTTCTTGCGCAGGGCGGCGGTCTTGTCCCGCACCGTCCCCTCCCGCAGGGCGGCCAGCAGCGGAGGCCGGGTCAGGTTCACCAGCAGCGGCGAATGCGTGCTGATCTCGATTCCCAACTCGGCGGCCCAGCAGGCGAGATGGGTGAGGTAGTCGGCGAACAGCTTCTCCAGGTCGGTGCCGACATAGACCCGGCGGGGGCGCATCATCTTCACCCTCGCCCCGTTCGGGTTGTCCTCGCGCGGGACGATCTCGACATAGGGGGTGCCGCCGCGGCCCATGACGAAGTCGTTGATCCGCAGGCCGAGGGCTTCGCCCAGGCGCATCCCGCTCTCCGCGAGCAGGGCGAACAGCAGCCGGTCGCGCAGGTTCCCGGTCCACTCGCCAGCCGAGGCGTCCAGCGTCGCGCAGCCGTCCAGGATCGCCTGGATCTCGGCCGGTAGCAGCAACGGTGGCCGCCCGCGGTGCCGGTGGCGACGCACTCTCACCAGTGAGGAGGGGCCCGGCGTGCTGCGGGCGTCCAGGTGCGCGAGCAGCCCGCGGGCCGGGGCCCGTCGCGGTGTTTCGCGCATCAGCCGGCCCGCGACCGGCACCGAGTAGACCGCCTCCTGCCAGCGGTAGAACGAGATCAACGCAGCCAGCCTGGCCTCCAGCGTCTCCGGCGCCGGGGCTTCCTCGGGCTCGACGAGGGCGTGCTCAACAGTGCGACCGTTGCGCATCCAGGACAGAAACCCGGCGACGGCCGGGACTCCGAGATCGGCCCACTGCACGGTCTCACCGCGCTGTTCCAGGAACGTCCACCACTGCGAGAGCGAGGTCGCATAGCCCCGGACGGTGTTCGGCGACCACAGGTGCCGGTGGGCCTCCAGCCACTCCTCGACCGGCGCGACCGTCCGGTACTTCTCATCGACCACGGTCCAGGTCCGCTGCCCGCCCGGGGGCCGGACCGCCAAACTGAACGCCACTGCTTCCGTTCCGTCTCGTTGAAGAACTCCTGCTGATAGCACTTCAACAACGAGCCGATGAGGATCCGGTCACGCTCGTCGCAGACATAGAAGAGACGGGTTCAGGCCCCGTTGATAACACCCGGCACCGGCAAGACCCACCTGGCCACCGGGCTCGCTGTCAGGGCCTGCCAGGCCGGCCACCGGGTCGCGTTCGCCACCGCTTCCCAGTGGGTCGACCGCCTCGCCGCCGCCCACCACACCGGCCGGCTCCAGGACAAGCTCGGCCGCTACCCGCTGATCGTGGTCGACCTATGCCGAGACCGCGACTATGCCGAGAAGGCTGTCGGCAAGCCTGATCGTGGGCTGTGCGGCGGCTGGTCTGCTCGGCATAGTCGACGGCGGGAGGATCTATCCTGCCCAGGGATTCGGGCCCTGCTTGAGGACGACGAGCCCGCATGGCTGGTCGGCGGGCCAGAGGTCGATCCGATAGAGGAAGTGATCGCCGGGGCCGCCGTTGGTGTCGACAGCCGGTGGGTCAGACGGGATGTAGGAGACCCGGGCTCGCAACAGCCCAGCGGGAACGGTCATGCTCGGCCCGTCCTCCGGGTGGACTCCTGGGCTGGACACGGCGAGTCGGCCAGTCGGGGCAGCCAGGTCCACCTCCACGATGTGTTCAGCCGCCGACTCGATCACTGGCACGGACGTGTGGATGGTGATCAGCGATTCGACCAAGTCATCCCGTGCGGTGCCGACCGAGATCGAGTGCGGTTCCACCCCGATGCGGTGAACGTGTACCGCTTCGTCGGTCCAGCCAGCCGGCGGCAGGTCCGGGTCCGTCGCGTGCTCAGCCATCCACGCGTCATAGGGCTCAAGGTCTTGGACATAGAACTGCCCGTGATCGGCATCGATCAGGAACTTCAACGAATCATCAGCCACCGCCGCAGGCTATCGAAGCGGACTGTCACCCCCGGCTCCGCTCACGACTCACAGGCGGTCGAGGAACGCGAGGACCTTGTCGGTGGGCTGGTAGCGGCCGGGGCGGGCGGTGACCGGTGCAGTCAGGGAGAGCGCCTTCTCCTTGATGGTCATGTCGGCGTGAACGTAGGCGTCGGTGGAGCGGACGCCGGCGTGTCCGAGCCAGAGCGCGATCACCGTGGTGTCGACACCGGCCTGGAGCAGGGACATATTCAGGTCCGCACCGCTCAACCCGGCCGGGGAGAACACCCCGCCCAGCATCGCCTGCTCGGCCAGGAAGCGGCGAGCGGTATTCGCGTAACGCAGCATTGTGGTCGGTGACAGCCCGCGCTCACCGGTTATCCAGTCGCGAAACTCCTCCAAGACATCATCCAGCGGTGACACTTCGGCCTTGGGCGGCGGGACGGGCCCGGCCTCGCGCAGGTACGCGAGCAGGGGCCGCATCCCCCGCGGTCCCGGGAGCCGGCGGCGGCCTGCCCGCCGCTGATCGGACAGGAACCGCTCCACGGTCTCCTCGCCGAGATCGGCGATCCCAAGCCCCAGCCGGGACAACCACATCCCGACCTGGCCCAGGTCCTTGAGCATGTTCCGGACCGTCAGCTCGGTGTATCCCCGCGCCGTCAACCAGGACCTGTAGCCCTCGACCTGCGGCGCGAGAACACCGGCCTTCCTGCGCGTCCCCGCCATCGCAACCCCCTTCCCGCAAGGCGCTCTGCCTCGCGGTCAGGTGCTGCCCACCCCCGGCACTATGCAGAGACCCGAAGGCCCGGATTCACACGAACGAGGGCGCGGCGCGGCAGTCCTCGGCATAGTCGCGGTCTCAGCATAGGTCGATCTATGCGGATATCGGCATAGATCGACGAAGTCGGCTACATCCCGTTCGAGCCGGAGGCGGCGAACCTGTTCTTCCAGCTCGTCTCGAACAGATACGAAAGCGCCAGCGTGATCGTCACCTCGAACAAGCCCTTCGGACGCTGGGGCGAGACCTTCGGCGACGAGACCGTCGCCGCCGCCATGATCGACCGCCTCGTCCACCACGCCGAGGTCCACTCCCTCAAGGGCGAGTCCTACCGCATGCGAGGCCGCAGCGAACTAGGTGTACTGACCACGGAGGTTGGTGACGGGGTTCACGGCGCGGTGATCTTGAAATGAGTGAGGGCCTTCTGGCTCGGTGTGGATTGCGACAT